>PLML01000090.1 GCA_003141525.1 Bacteroidales bacterium | reverse complement strand
TAAGGAAGGCTAAGGAGAGCCTGACAATTCCGCTGATAGCCAGTCTGAATGCAGTAAACAGCGATACATGGGTCAAGTATGCCAGACTTATCAGCGAAACAGGTGTTGATGGAATTGAACTCAATTTTTACCAGATCCCTGTGGATTTTGATAAGGATGCAAAACAGATTGAAGACTCGCAGATTAATACTTTGAAAGAGATCAGAAAAAGTATTTCAATTCCAATTAGCGTAAAATTGAGTCCTGATTACTCAAATATTCTGAATTTCATTAAAAAACTTGACAAGATTGGTGCAGATGCTTTTGTTCTTTTTAATTCCTTTTTCCAGCCAGATATTGACGTAATGAGCGAAAAACACATTAAAACGTCTCATTTCAGCAACGAAAGAGACTATAAGAAATCATTGAGATATGCAGGGGTTTTGTTCGATAACATTAAAGCAGATATATGCAGCAGCCACGGGATCTTTAGCGGTGAAGATGTAATTAAGCTGTTATTGTCAGGAGCAACTTGCGTACAGGTTGTGAGTACTATTTATAAAAATGGATTGACACAGATTAATAATATCAAGAGGGAATTAAATGAATGGATGGATATCAAAAACTATAAAAGCATTGATGACTTCAGAGGCAAACTGTCAAAAAACAAGCTCACCAGTAATCCATTTGTTTATAAAAGAGCACAGTATGTAGAGTTGCTTTTGAATTCAGAAGAGATTTTCGGAGGTACCTGATATACATCTGTTTCGGCCACTATGGGCGGTTTCTAAACGCCTCAAACATAATTGCAAAATGATACCAGTACGACATAAGATGTTTCATGCCTGGTATTGAGGAAAATATATATGCCATACCAACACCTAGTGATACTGCCCCACCTGTGCGTCCTGCTATCTTTTCACCGACATTCGCCGAAAGCTGACTGAGATTTGATTCTGTAAATCCCATTGCATACAACTTCGGAAGGATTGACTGCAACTTCTCAACCGGAACATTTATCTGAAAATAATCCAGAGGAAGAAGACTGGTTGCAGCAATTAATGCCATAATGCTTACAACCCCTTCGGTAAGCATTGAACCTACTGCAATTGTCTTTATATCAGATTCCTTCATAATCATCTTAGGTGTAGTACCTGAACTAACCAGGGAGTGAAAACCGGAAATAGCACCACAGGCAATCGTTATAAAAAGGTATGGGAATAATCTTCCCGGAATGATCGGTACTCCTCCCCTTCCAAACTCAGTGAATGCCGGCATTTTTATCTCCGGAGCTACAATTATTAAGCCTATGGCAAGCAATCCGATCACAGATATTTTCATTATTGAGCTGAGGTAATCGCGTGGCGAAAGTAAAAGCCAGACAGGAAGCACTGATGCAAAAAATCCATATACTGCCAGCAGGATTGTAAATGTTCTATGATTGAATGTAAACATTGAGACGAACTGAGAATCAGGTATATAGCGGCCAAAAACGACTGCCAGTACAAGCATCAATACGCCAAAGATTGTTGCTTCAAGTGTTTTGCCCTTCCGTACTCTGAACATCCAAATGCCCATTATCAGGGCAATAGGGATGGTAGAGGCTATCGTGAAAGTTCCCCATGAGCTTTCTGCAAGAGCGTTTATAACAACAAGACCTAAGCCAGCCATGGCAACTACAAGTATCAGAATTATTGCAAAAGTTGTTGTAACGCCGCTCACTTTGTTTATCTCTTCTTTTGCAATTGCAGCAAGCGATTTCCCATCGTGCTGGACTGATGCAGTAAGTATCACGTAATCGTGGACAGCTCCGGCCATTACTGCGCCGATAAGCATCCATAAAAACCCGGGCATAAAACCAAACTGGGCAGCAAGGACAGGTCCAACCAGTGGCCCGGCACCAGCAATTGCGGCAAAATGATGACCGAATAATACCCATTTGTTCATAGGATAATAATTCTGCCCGTCATACAGCCTGTGTGCCGGCGTTTCACTTAAATCATTTCTTACGGCAACCTTCGCAGCTACAAAACTGAAATATAGCCTGTAAGCTATAACAAAAACAGCGATGGTCCCTATAACAAATGGCATTGCATTCATCTATCGGAAGCTATTATCGGCATTTATTTTAACCGGCTAATCCTGGTTTTAACAGGTTGATCAATAGTAATAGGAACCTGTTCTTCTATAGTATTTGCTGAATCAAGCTGCAAAGCTTTTACATCTGAAATACAAAGCAGTCGGGACAGGCTGTGAAGCGCCAGAGTCACATTTTCGATGCCTGAAAGTTTATAATCACGTGGCATTATCCTGTCAATAAGAATATATCTGAAATCGGCCGGCATGGAATGCTTTCTCAATGAATCAAAAGTACTCTCAAGCTTTATTTCACCTTCTGCCAGCATATCTTCCAGTACCTCCTTGAAATAGAGATTGATTTTTGGTTCAACCTTAAATCCGATGTGAAAATCCACTCTTATCAAAACTCCCGGAATTATCTGATTGACCTGGTAGTCTATCCTGTCAGGTTCATCAATCCAGTCTACGTGCAGAAACCAGTAGGTATCTGCCCGTTTGGGTTGCTTCTGGAAAATTGAATAAATCACTTTTGATTCGACCTGATCCTGCCTGTTTGCCCTTATGATATAAACAAGATTGGTTGCTGTTTTAGGTACCGAATTATCTTTTGATAAATCCTTAAACAGATCGATATATTTGTAAAGGTCCGTAAAAGTCACATACCTGTTTTTCAATTTCCTCCCGAAATACCATCCGAACATGATGATGAAATAGAGCGATGCAAGCAAAAGCGTGAACCATCCTTCGTATCTGAACTTGTGAAGGTTAGCAATTAAAAAATTTCCTTCAATTATAAGATAACCAACCAGCATTAATAAAACCAGCCTGCGGTTCCATCCTCTTTGGTATGAATAATATGAGAGTAATAGAGTAGTCATTATCATCGTAATCGTGATCGCTAATCCATAAGCGGCTTCCATATTTGCTGACTCTCTAAAGAAGAAAACAACCAGACTGCAGGTGATCCAAAGAAACCAGTTTACAAATGGCACGTAGACCTGACCCTGAACAAATGTTTGATGCAATATCCTGATCTTGGGCCAGAAATTAAGAGAAACAGCCTCACTGAGAAGAGTATACGATCCGCTTATGAGTGCCTGACTTGCAATTATGGCCGCAGCTGTAGAAATTAATATTCCCGGTAACAGGAACCACTTGGGCATAATTGAGTAGAACGGATTTATTTCCCCACTGGAAATATTGTGCATCATCACCCATGCTCCCTGGCCAAATTAGTTCAGTAACAGGGTTATCTTAACAAAAATCCAGGATACTCTTATGTTCGTCCGTCCGCAGTGACCAAGGTCAGAATAGAGTGCCTCCGCTCCTGTTGTACAAAGGAAAACGGCTCCCAGGAGAATAAATCCTCCGGGATATTCCCTCAGGAACCTGACCGCATACTCCGGATTGACAGCCCGGAATATGTCGGGATAATTTAGAAATTGTGAAAACCCAAAGATCGCTAGCATCGAAAACCAGACTACCATTATCGGACCGAAAGAGCCTCCGACAAAATTGGTACCAAATTGTTGAATAAAAAACAACGCTCCGAAAATGATCAGAACAATTGGAATAACCGGAATGTCTGTGTTGAAAAGTCTTAACCCTTCGATTGCCGATGTAACTGTAATTGAAGGCGTTATAACTCCATCTGCTAGCAATGCAGCACCGCCTGCCATAGTAAGGATAGCTGCCCATCCCGATTTTTTTCTGATTAGTGCAAAAAGTGCAAAAATTCCTCCTTCTCCATTATTATCTACCTGCAGGGTAATTATGATATATTTAATTGTGGTCTGCAGAGTCAGGGTCCAGAATATACAAGATAAAGATCCATATATAAGCAGCTCATTTATATTATCTTTGCCGGCGAAAAGAATCGCCCTCATTGTATAAAAGGACTGGTACCTAAATCACCGTAAACTACCCCGAGTGTGATTATCAGACCTGCAAAAGACAGCTTTTTAATATCAAGATGATGTTCCCTACCTCTCATGTTTGTACCCTGAATTATTTGCAGGATTTTTTATAACAAAACGGGCAAAGTTAATAATTATTAAGATTTTAAAACTGGCTGGCCATGACTATTTTTATAAGGATTTTTTAGTTCCCGTCTTTAGTTTTTTCATCTTTCAGATTCGAATTGTAGTACCAGCTTATTACCAGGGAAACGACCTGATCATAGTTCTTAACCCCTCTTTCAATCTTGTTGGCTTTTAAGTAAGCATTGTTTACTGCAGTTTGCATCTTAGAGAGATTTTTGTTTTCCAGACCCTGGTAATATTTCTGTCGATATCGTAAATCCCCTAATACTCTTTTATCAATTTTGTTAAAATAATCGCGATACTCCTTCATCTGAGACGCATCTTTGAGAAAGTAGAACAACAAAGACTGATATCCTGAATATTTCAATAGCAGATCTCCTGATTTTACGCAGATTACAAATGCAACAAGATTAGCCTCGGCTTCACTGGTAATTCCAAACTGGTGTGCTTTCTCATGGGCAAGCACAAAAGGATAATCCATAGGAAGCAGATAATAATCTAAATGAATTTCGTTGAAAAAAGGTCCGAAATAGCCATTTACTCCTAATTTTAGAAAAAAGGAACTGAATAGCATTGTCTTAGGTCGTCTGGTGCCATTTGGATAACCGATCCCTAATTCCCTACAGTGTGTCCTGTAAGAGTCCTCAACAAGGGAATCAATCTTTGCATAGTCAGAAAATGAAACAGGAATATAATTAATATTTGTTTGCTTAATTATTGAATCGAGAATTGATTTAAATATCATTTCGTCAGCTTTTGGACTTTCCCAGCTGATCCGTTTTTCAATCTTTGGTCTGAAATAGTTATAGCCCCATACTATATAAAAGAATGAGTAGAGCATCGCCAGCAGCTGCATGGTTCTCAAAGCATACCATCCGAATCTTATTCTTTTAAAAGCAACCAGAACTAATCCACACACTATCAGCAGTATTATCAAAACCCAAAAGACATCCCATAATGAGAATGGAATGAGGTTGCTAAAAAAAGAGAAGATCTTTGCAATAAAGGGATAAATGCCCATCGAATAATAATGTTCGACCATATCAGAGTTTCTGATTGCATACTGAATGCTCAGAAAAACAAGCGAAGCAAGAAAGAAAGGCAATGAAAGCAGAATTATCTTTCCCAGACTACCGACCCTGATATTTTTACCATTCTTATGCATTTTCTTATTCCAAGCTGAATCCTTCCGTATTTCTAATAGGGAAAATAAAGATACGTTATATTTAACGTGGGAATAAACCCGTCAGCGTTTTAATGTATCTTTGAACCAACCAACACCAACATTGGATCTATAATCTGATAATTTACAACTTGATAAGAGAGAGAATATGAATCGG
This sequence comes from Bacteroidales bacterium, assembly GCA_003141525.1. Lineage (GTDB taxonomy): Bacteria > Bacteroidota > Bacteroidia > Bacteroidales > VadinHA17 > LD21. Next base: position 22,714 of record PLML01000090.1, on the reverse strand, counting down.
ATATCTTTTAATCTTAAATCTGTACTGCTTCTGTCACTTTTTATTTCTGTCTTTCATTCAGCGAAAAGCCAGAATCAGCAAGCATCCGGTGACAAAATTTCTCTTCTTTTCATAGGCGATATTATGGGGCATGATGAGCAGATATGGTCAGCAGAGAACAGGGAGACACATTTATATAATTATGATGATGTTTTCAAATACATAAAACCTGTTATTGGTGATGCCGATATTGCTATCGCTAATTTTGAGGTTACACTTGCCGGTCCACCTTATATAGGATATCCCCAGTTTAGTTCACCAGCTGATCTTGCTGTCGCATGTAAAAATGCCGGCATTGATTACCTTGTCACCGCTAATAATCATGCAGCTGACAGGGGAAAGAAGGGAATAATAAGTACTATCAATAAACTCGACAGTATAGGAATTCCACATACCGGTACCTTTCTGAATTCATCAACTCGTGATAGTCTCACTCCTTTGATGATTCATAAGAATGGAGCTTCAATCGCACTGCTCAATTATACCTTTAGCACTAACGGAATTATTGTTCCCGAACCGGTAGTTGTCAATATGATTGATAAAGAATTGATTACCAAAGATGTAAAGAAAGCTGAGGATAAGAAGGCCGATATCATTATTCTTTTTCTCCACTGGGGAACAGAATATGATACAATCCCTTTAAAAAGCCAGACTGATCTTGCAGAATATTTCCTTTCAATTGGCGTTGATATGGTAATAGGGTCTCATCCACATGTTTTGCAGAAAATGGTCAGAATTAGAAATAGTGTTACGGGAAATGATGATGTGGTAGTTTACTCCCTGGGTAATTTTGTATCTAACCAGAGAAAACCGAAAACCGATGGAGGATCAATGGTCAGAGTTGAGATTACAAAAAATAGCGATAGATATTCTATTTCAAATGCAGGATATTACCTTACCTGGGTTTATACTCCAATTGAGAAATACAGGAAAAAATTCTTTATTCTTTCCTGTTCAGAATTTGAAAATAAGCCCGATTTTTTCGACAGGAATGATGCTTTCCTGCTCATGAAAAAATTCATCAGCGATTCGAGGAAACTACTTAATACACAAAACATCAACATTAAAGAGTATATTTTTAACGGAAATTCCTGGGTGTTAAATAATTAATAAAATGTTTATATTTTAACATCCGGATATAGTAAAGTTTTTTAAAGGACAAATAATGCATATTCCAGATGGCTATTTAAGCCCCCAAACTTATATCCCGTTATTTGGAGTATTTGTATTAACCGCGGCTGTCGCAGTAAAAAAAGTTAAAGCTGAAGTTTCTTCCCGCAACATTCCATATCTTGGAATGGCAGCAGCTTTCTCATTTATTATTATGATGTTTAATTTACCCATACCTGGTGGGACAACAGGACATGCTGTGGGTTCTGCAGTAATTGCTATCATATTCGGCCCATGGGCAGCAATGCTGGCTGTGTCCGTAGCGATAATTATACAGGCACTTATCTTTGGCGATGGCGGAATTACGGCTATTGGTGCTAACTGCTTTAATATGGCCATTTTTATGCCCTTTACAGCCTATTTCATTTTTAAAGTCTTCAATATAAAAACTGCTAAAAAACCAGGAGTGACATTTGCTGCATTTATTTCAGGTTATCTGAGTCTTGTGCTGGCTGCGATTCTAACTGCAGTGGAATTCGGAATTCAACCTTTAATAGCATCCACTCCCGACGGGAAAGCCTTATATTGTCCATACGATCTGAGTATTGCAATTCCTGCAATGACAATTGAACATATGATACTTTTTGGAATTGTTGAAGGCATCATAACCGCATCAATCGTTAACTATTTTTTGAAAACTGAACCATCATTGATATATGCTTTCAGAAAAAGGGCTAAAAATGAATAAACTTCAAAAAAAGATTCTTGTTGTATTGGTTTTGTTGTGTCTTATTACTCCGGTTGGCATTCTCTTTCCGGCATTCTTTAATGCCGGTGATGCCTGGGGTGAATGGTCAGCTCAGACGGTTAAAGAACTGGTAGGCTATGTGCCTAAGGGACTGGAAAAATATTCTGATATATATAAAGCACCATTACCTGGCTATACTGTTAATAGCAAGGACAGATCGATAATGCATAAGTCTGGTTTTTATATTGTATCGGGTCTGCTTGGGGCAACAATAACCTATGTAGTAATGTTGTTAATTTCCAAAATAATTGTCAGGAATGGAGAATAAAATTCCATCTTATTTGCTTAAACCAACAAGCAGTAAACCTGAGCCGGGAAAAGTAAAAGGGGCAAGACTTTCTTTTTTAGACAAGACTATAATGAATTCGGCATCTGCATTAAAATCTATTTATCTGCAGGCAGAAAATGCATCAAAAGAAAAGTTAGTTCAGAAGATCAATCCTCATATCAAACTTATTTTGCTGATTTATATTGTTCTCATAATTAGTATCACCAGACATATTGAGGCACAAGTAATTATTTCAATATTTATTTTTTCATTGTACATTATTGCCAGGTTAAAAATATCGGGTGTGTATAAAAAAATATTTTTCCTGGCCACTATATTTGGTTTTATTGTGGTCTTGCCTGCATCTCTCAATATTATCACTCCCGGTAAAATCATTTTTAACATTATTACTATTAATAAACCTCTGCATTTCTGGATCTATACTATTCCCCGGAATATAGGTTTTACTGAAAACGGATTTAAGGTTGTATTGTTGATTTTTCTAAGAGTACTTAATTCTGTTTCATTTGCAATGCTCATGGTATTTACCACATCATTCCCCGCTTTTATTAAATCTTTCAAAATACTGGGTGTTCCTGATACCTTCCTGATGATCATTTCGCTTGCTTACAAATACATCTTCATTCTGTCGAGGACAATCGAAGAAACATACTTTGCTCTAAAATCAAGACTCTCAGGGAATATTAAGAGTGGCAGGATAAGGGAACTGATCAGCGGACGAGTTTTTTTTATTTTCAATAAGTCTGTGATAATTTATGAAAACACTTACTTTGCAATGGTTTCAAGAGGTTATAATGGAAAAGTTTTACTCCATTCTCAAAAGAAACTTACAGCTATTGATTTTGTAACTCTCATTATTATTGTCGCATCAGGTTTACTTATCATTTATTTATAGAGTATAATGGAGGATATTATTTCATTAAAGAATATAGATTATTCATATTACGGGAAGATACCTGCCTTAAAGAACATTAACCTTTCAGTAAAAAAAGGTGAAATGGTAGCAATAATAGGGCTGAACGGAAGCGGCAAATCTACCTTGTTGAATATAATGAATGCTCTTATATTTCCGGATTCGGGAGAAGTTTCTTTCAAAGGAAATCCTGTGACCGAAAAATCACTAAGTGATAAAAGTTTTGGAATACAGCTGCGACAGAGCATGGGCTATATTTTCCAGAATCCTGAAATACAATTATTTTGCCCGACAGTTTTTGATGAACTTTTGTTCGCACCTTTACAACTAAACCTTACTGTTGAAGATGCGGAGGAGAGAGCAGAACAAACATTATCATTTCTCGGGATAGAATATCTAAAAGAGAGACCCGTATTAATGCTCTCCGGTGGAGAAAAGAAGAAGGTCGCTATTGCATCGGTTCTTACAATGAATCCTGATATTTTGCTTATCGATGAGCCTCTTTCAAGTCTTGATCCCAAAACACAAACTTTTTTCATCGACCTTCTCCTTGAACTGAACCGTGCAGGAAAGACTATCGTTTTTACTACCCATCATCTTGATCTGATTGATCACCTTCAGCCAAGAGTTGTTGTTCTTTCAGAAGACCATACAATACAAAAAACAGGAACAGCGTCAGAGATCCTGAGTGATGAAGAATTTCTGATCAGCGTTAACCTTATCCATGAACACGTTCATAAACATGGAAACGAGGTACACAGACATTACCATTCGCATTACGTATTTCATAAACATGGAGATAATTCTTAATGCGTGCCTTTGATAAGAGTAATCCTGTGGTTCTCATCTAAGCCGGAACAATCCTGAACAATAAATTAATATTCGGATCTGGTTTAATCTCAAAAATCTTCTCTGTTTTGAGAGTCTTTCTCGTAATTCTTTCTGATACCGGGATATTTAGCATGTATGACCCACTTGAATCTTTTATCTGTACCTCAATATCAAAACTAAACAAAGAATCCTGTGTCTGCTCAATTATGAGATCTGTGAATCCTTTTCTTTCTCCTGATCTTGTTGTAATCTTTAAATCCGGCTGACCGGTTACAAAAAGCCACTGTTTAAAAAAAATTCCAAGATTTTTATTACTGACCTTCTCCATAACCTTCTGAAAATCACTTGTTAGAGCATTTTTATTCTTGTAATCTTCATAATATAACCGCATCCCTTTCCAGAACAGATCATCTCCCAGTTCGCGCCTTAACATATGAAGAATCCAGGCTCCTTTCTGGTATGAGTTAGCATTTAATAATCTCATCAGGTCTGTAATTGTTGTATCAACCACTGGTTTAGGCGATCTTAAATAATATCCAACAACGCGGTCGCGGGCCGATTTCATTGTCTCATCCAGCTTTTCTTTCCCATAAGTTTTCTCCTCGTAAACAGCCGTGAGATACGTGGCAAATCCCTCACTCAACCAGATATGATGCCAGTCATTTTCAGTGACAGAATTCCCAAACCACTGATGTGCAATTTCATGAGCCATAAGATCTTCAGCTTTCCCTTGTCCGGTAACAGAATTCTCGGAATAAAATATACAACCTGCATTTTCCAGCCCTCCAAAAATTGTTTTGGACTGAACATTTGCAAGTTTTTCGTAGGGGTAAGGCCCAATAAGCTGGCTAAAGAATGCTAAAGGCTTCAGTGCAACTGAATAGTCATAAAATCCCTCCTTCCTGTTTTCAGCGAAAACCCAGCTCCAGACAGGTATGTTATTAACATTACCCTCTAACCTGGTGGCAAACGGAGCAACCCCAATTGCCATAACTTTGGTAGCAAGAGGGACATCCTCTTTCCAGTGAGTCAGTTTTGTATGTCTGGGCATACAGCTTTCTTCGACAAGATATCCGCTTCCGACAACTTCATAGTGATCGGGAGAAGTGATTATAAAATCAACTGTTGCCTTGTCGTAAGGATGGTCAATGCAAGGGAGCCAGTTACGTGCCCTGTCAGGCCAGTTATCTGCAAAAAAAGTACGGTCTCCAAATTTATTTTCCGATATTATCAATCCATCAGCAGGTACACCTGAGTAATCTATAGTGAAAATTCCCCTGGAACCTGCTTTCACAGAATCATCCAGATTGATTATGATTCTATTGCCGGCATGAACCCAATTAAGTGATCCTTTGTCAAAAGTTACATTTTGCACCGTCATGCCTTTCTCATCTGTTCCTTTATTTTTCAGGTCAAACTCAAGAGTGCTGACAGGTCCGGTAAAATTTACAGCTATTTCAGTATGCCCGTAAATGATATTATTTGTATCGCTTATTGAAATTGAAAAATCATAATGAATTATATCAGCATAAGGATTTCTCTTATAACCATCTTTACCTGAAAGCGTGAAACAGGATATCAGAAGAAAAGAAACGGATAATATGATTTTCATAGTTTCGTTAGAATTGTTGGTTAGAAATCAAAGATAGTAAGGTATGGTAAAGAAAAAGATAATGTTTCTTCAAAATTTTAAACTGAAGATTACTTTACATTTTTACCACTGAGTGTACTATCGTGAATTTGCTATAAATTACTAGCTTTGCATAAAATAAAATGCTCACAATGAATTACGATTATAATACTCAGAGGAAAAGAATGGCATTGCCTGAATATGGAAGAAATGTTCAGAAGATGGTCGATCATATTAAGACAATCGAGGACAGGGATGAGAGAAACCGTGCTGCAAAGACCATAATTTCGATAATGGGCAACCTTAATCCTCATCTTCGTGATGTCGGTGATTTTAAGCACAAATTATGGGATCATCTGGCCCTGATTGCAAGCTTTGAGCTGGATATTGATTCACCATATCCTGTTCCTGAACCGTCGAAATTTTTTGAAAAACCAAAACAGGTGCCTTACAAACATGGAGATATAAGGTTTCTTCACTATGGACGTATTATTGAACTCATGATCGATGCTGCCTGTGAAATGGAAGAAGGAAGTGAAAAGGAGTACCTTACCACGCTTATTGTCAATCAGATGAAAAAATCATATATCACCTGGAACAGAGGACAGGTTGCTGACGAGGTGATAATTAAAGACATGAAATTATTATCCAAAGGAAAATTGTTAATGACTGAGGGGGTAAGAATTCTTGAGGTCAGAGAACTGATTCCGCCGGTCAAAAGAAAACCTGTTGGAAAACCTCACGGAAAGCCACAGAATAAACAATTCGTAAAGAAAAAAGGACACAGCAGACATTAATGGGCACTTTTATTATTCATGGAGGCAAACCTCTTAAGGGAGAAATAACACCTCAGGGAGCCAAAAATGAAGCTTTGCAGGTAATTTGTGCAATTCTCCTTACTTCAGAAAAGATTACAATCAGAAATATTCCGGATATAAGCGACGTAAATATGCTGATTGAACTGATCAGGTGCATGGGCGTCAAAGTAACAAGAGAATCTGATTCAGTTGCAAGCTTTGAAGCTGTTGACGTTAATCTGGATTATCTCCAGACAAGTGAATTCAGAGCTCAGAGCTCTAGCTTAAGAGGCTCAATAATGATAGTCGGACCCCTTCTTGCCCGCTTTGGCAAAGCCTTTATTCCCAAACCCGGAGGTGATAAAATCGGAAGACGCAGAGTCGATACACATTTTACTGGTTTCCAGAAACTTGGAGCAAGGTTTGAATTTGATTCTTCCGATCCGTTTTTTAAAGTTGAAGCACCCGCACTTATAGGTACCTATATGCACCTCGATGAGGCTTCCGTTACGGGTACTGCAAATATTATTATGGCCGCTGTCCTTGCTAAGGGTCGTACAACAATTTACAACGCTGCGTGTGAACCATACGTTCAGCAACTCTGCAGAATGCTGGTTTCCATGGGAGCAAAAATCGAAGGCATTGGTTCAAATCTACTATATATTGATGGAGTCAAAGGTCTGGGTGGATGTACTCATACTATCCTTCCCGATATGATTGAAATCGGATCATTTATCGGGATGGCCGCAATTACAGAATCAGAGATAACAATTAAAAACACGTCATTCGAAAACCTTGGAATTATACCCGACTCTTTCCGGCGTCTCGGGATCAACTTAGAGAGAAGAGGTGATGATATTTTTATACCAGCTCAGAAGCATTATGAAATTGAGACTTTTATAGACGGTTCAATAATGACAATATCGGACGCTATCTGGCCGGGTCTTACTCCTGATTTACTCAGTGTCTTCCTCGTCACTGCAACCCAGGCAAAAGGTGCTGTTCTCATCCATCAGAAAATGTTCGAAAGCCGTCTCTTCTTTGTTGATAAGCTTATAGATATGGGAGCCCAGATCATTTTATGTGATCCCCACAGAGCTACCGTAATCGGGCAGGATAAAATGATCAGGTTAAAAGGGACAGTGATGTCGTCGCCTGATATAAGGGCCGGAGTAGCCCTGCTGATTGCTGCTCTTTCAGCAGATGGCGAAAGCATTATCCATAATATTGAACAAATCGACCGGGGCTATCAGAATATTGATAAAAGACTAAATGCGCTGGGTGCTGATATTCAAAGAGTTTAATCCAGCAAGGGAGTCTAAGATTGCTTCGCTTCACTCGTAAGGACGCTGGAAGTAACCTGGTTTAGTACTAGGATTGCCTCAGATCTAATAAAGTTCACGGTCATTGCGAGAAGCAAAGCGACGAAGCAATCCTTCTCTCATACGTCAAAATCTCCTACTTAAGTGTTTATGCCAGACTTCCTCCTGCCAATTTGTCAATTTCCATGGGTTGGCAGGCAATTTGTTAAATAATGTTATAAAATTGAAATACAGCGTGTGATGATGAAAAAGAAGGTAAAAAACTATGTGGATGTGAGACATAATAATATAGACAAACCAACTGGAAATAAAGAAAATAGTACTAATCTCGATAAATATAGCGAGGAAAAATCCGGGAATTCCGGTTTCAACGGATCAGAAGAATATGCATCTGATAGGCTAGAGGGTGGAACCACAGATTCTGACAAAGTTGTCCCCGATGTGAAAGTTGTTGAAGAAAAACTGGCAGAGATCCAGGATAAGTATATCCGTCTTTCAGCTGAATTTGACAATTACAGAAAAAGAACATTGCGTGAGAAAATAGAATTATCAAAATATGCAGGAGAAGACCTTCTCCTCGGCATCATTCCGCTTATGGACGATTTTGATAGAGCCCTCAAACATATGGATTCGACAAAAGATTGTGTTGCATTGAAAGACGGAATTGATATCATATACGGGAAGTTCAGCGATTTCCTTAAACAGAATGGAATAAAAGAAATTGAATCTCTTAACAGTAATTTTAATGTTGATCTGCATGATGCTGTTGCAAAAGTCCCTGTAGAGGAAGCCGATAAAAAAGGTAAAGTGGTAGATGTCGTGCTTAAGGGTTATTATTTACAGGATAAAGTTTTAAGGCATTCTAAAGTTGTTGTGGGCGAATAATATCTGCAAATTGATCTGAAGAGAAAAGAGTGGCTGAATAAAATAAAAATCAAAAGGGATGGGAAAAAGAGATTATTATGAAGTTCTTGGAGTATCTAAAGAAGCCACTAAGGACGAGATAAAAAAGGCATACAGGAAACAGGCTTTGAAGTATCATCCTGATAAGAACCCAGGTGATAAGAAATCAGAAGAAAACTTCAAAGAGGCCGCCGAGGCTTATGAGGTTTTAAGTAATGATGAAAAAAAAACCCGATACGACCGTTATGGCCATGCCGGAATGGGAAATAATGGCGGTGGTTTCTCTGGTCAGGGAATGACGATGGATGATATCTTCTCATCATTCGGTAATATATTCAATGATGCTTTTGATGGGTTTGACGTATTCGGAGGTGGTGGCAGACGCGGACGAAGGGTGAACAAGGGAAGTAATCTCAGGGTCAAGGTTAAGCTTACACTTCAGGAAATTGCAGCCGGAGTAGAAAAGAAAATCAAAGTCAATAAATATAATACATGCGACACCTGCGGAGGGACTGGAGCAGCCAGCGCATCAAGTTTATCAACCTGCTCAACCTGCCACGGTTCGGGGCATGTTACCCGACTTACAAATACAATGCTTGGTCAGATGCAGGCCACAGTGGTTTGTCCTTCATGTGGCGGCGAGGGTAAAACTATAACTAAAAAATGCACTACCTGCTATGGTGAAGGTGTTATACAGAAGGAAGAGATAATAAAAATCAATATTCCTGCAGGCGTCGGGAAAGGAATGCAGATGACTGTCGGTGGTAAAGGAAACGCCCCCAGAAGAGGTGGAGTAAATGGAGACCTCCTGGTAGTCATTGATGAAGAAGAACATCCTGACCTGATCAGAGAAGGTAACGATTTGATCTATAATCTGTTCATAAGCATACCTGATGCAGTGCTCGGGACTCATGTTGAAGTGCCAACTGTCGATAATAACGTAAAAATAAAAATTGAACCTGGCACTCAACCGGGAAAAATCCTGCGCCTGCGCGGAAAAGGATTACCTGAAGTAAATGGATATGGCCGCGGCGATCTCCTTGTTAATGTAAATGTGTGGATACCTAAAAAAATTAACAAGGATGAGTCAAAGATCTTTGAGAAGTTTAAAGATTCTGACTCTTTCACACCCGATCCTGACAAAAACGATAAAGGTTTTTTTGACAGGATGAAGGGGTATTTCGAGTAGATCAAGCTCTATTAACCCATTGTATATTTCATTTTTCTCTGTGTAACTCTGTGCTTCTCCGTGCAACTCCGTGTCAGTTCTTATTTCTTTTGTTAAACAGAGAAGAATAACTTGTTTAGATTAATCGGGAGAGTTTCACAGAGTTTTTTTATATTTACAATTCTTTTGAAATATTTTAAAATTAATCGCTTATGGCACTTTTTGAAGCAAAGAATGTCACAAAACAATATGGCAACCAGCTGGCGCTCGATAATGTAAGTATTTCGGTTCCGGAGCAATGCATCTACGGACTCCTTGGTCCAAATGGTGCCGGAAAAACTACACTCATCAGGATCATCAATCAGATTACCGGACCAGATACTGGGGAGCTATTCCTCAATGGCAAAAAGCTGATGCCTGCTGATGTTCAGCTTATAGGCTATCTCCCTGAAGAAAGAGGCTTATATAAAAAAATGAAGGTTGGCGAACAGGCTTTATATTTTGCACAGCTCAAAGGACTTTCAAAAGCTGAAGCGATGAAAAGACTAAAATACTGGTTTAAAAAACTTGATATAATAGACTGGTGGGGCAAGAAAGTCGAAGAGCTTTCAAAAGGGATGCAGCAGAAGGTTCAGTTTGTGACAACAGTACTTCACGAACCCAAACTGCTGATTTTTGATGAGCCATTTACAGGATTTGATCCACTTAATACAAAAATTGTTAAAAATGAAATCCTGTTCCTTCGGGAAAGAGGAGCTACTATTATTTTTTCGACTCATAATATGGAATCTGTCGAAGAACTTTGCGATAATATCACTTTAATTGATAAAGCAAAAACAATTCTGGAAGGGAGCGTACATGAGATCCGCAGTAAGTGGGCTGCAAACGAATATGATCTTGTATTTGAAGGTGATGTGAAAATTGAGGGGAACGGTCATTATAACATTCTGAAACAACAGAAAGATAATAATAAAAGCATTTTCAGACTGAAGACCACCGGTGATATAAATACAAATGACATCCTGCAAACTGCTATAAAATCGGGCAATATCATATCTTTTAACCCGGCGCTCCCATCAATGAATGAGATCTTCATAAGAGTAGTTGAAGCCCGTAATTAATGCCTGAAATTAAATTCGAAACTTTCCTATTATGAACAAGATATCCGTAATTATTAAAAGAGAATACATAACAAGGGTAAGAAAGAAATCATTTATAATCATGACTATTCTTGCTCCGATTCTCATGGCTGCAATAATCATTGTGCCCACTCTTGTGATGATGAACCAGGGTGGTGAATTTAAAAAGATTGCTGTAATCGAAGACAACTCCGATCTTTTTAAAGGAGTTATCAAAAACACAAAGGATGCCGAATTTGTTTACCTTGAAAACACTAAAGTAGAGGACCTTAAAAAAACCTTTGAGAAGGCAGGATATTACGGTATTCTGTATATATCGCCTGAACTTGTAAATACTCCAAATGCTGCTTATATCATTTCGAAAAAACAACCACCTATCGGCCTCCTGCAGTATATTGAAAACTCTCTTAAAAAAGAAATTGAACGACAGAAGTTACTGGCATACAAGATTGAAAATCTTGATGACATAATGAAAAACGTAGAGACCAATGTATCTGTTCAGACAAAAAAACTTGATGAATCCGGCAATGAACAAGGTACCAGCACAGGAATAGCAATGGCGCTTGCCTACATCCTTGGTTTCCTTATGTATATGCTCGTCTTTATTTTCGGAGCCCAGGTAATGAGAGGTGTAATTGAGGAAAAAACGAGCAGAGTTGTTGAAGTTATCATATCCTCTGTGAAACCGGTACAGCTTATGATGGGCAAAATAATTGGTATTGCTCTTGTTGGACTTACTCAGTTCATGATCTGGATTATACTTACCATCGGAATTGTGGGTATTGTCAAAACATCAATTTTGCCGAAATCAGGCATCACTGAAATGTCACAGACTATGCCACAGAATTTAATGTCAGGAAATCAACCGGTTGCCGGAAAAGCACAAACTGCAGAAATGTCACCGCAACTTGCCGAATTTTCTAAATTGTTCGACAGTGCAATGCACCAGCGATGGGGTTTGATAATAGTATGTTTTGTCTTCTATTTTGTAACAGGTTATCTGCTATATGCTTCAGTGTTTGCAGCAATAGGGTCTGCAGTCGATAACGAGACCGAGACACAACAATTTATGCTTCCTGTAACCATACCTATAATACTTGGACTGATGGTTGCAATGGGAACGATGCAAAATCCTGAAAGCTCGCTCTCATTCTGGTGTTCAATGATTCCTCTCACCTCTCCTATTGTAATGATGGCTCGTATTCCGTTTGACGTACCACCTTGGCAGATAGCGATCTCTATGGTAATTATGCTGGTTACTTTTGCTGCATTTGTATGGATGGCGGCAAAGATCTATAGAACAGGTATCCTGATGTACGGAAAGAAAACCTCATGGAAAGAGATGTGGAAATGGCTCAGGTATAGCGGATAAGGCTCAGGGTAACAACCTTCGCCGCTCCGTCGCTGAAGCTTTGGAGCGTAAGCGACAAGGCTTCGGTTGTCAAAGCAGGGCACACGTGTCCTCCGAAGCTTTAGCAAAGGAGGAGAGTGCAGAGCCCGGGTTGAGATTTCTTTGCGAACTTTGGATTTAAGCCTTTGCGAACTTTGCGGTAAATGGATTTCATAAAAAGTAGTTATGTCGAAAATACTGGTCATAGACGACGAAAGAGCAATCCGGAATACCCTGAAAGAGGTACTGGAGTATGAGAAACATGAAGTTGACCTTGCCGAAGACGGGCCAACGGGGCTTGAAATGTTTTCCGCCAATTCATATGACGTCGTTCTCTGCGACATCAAAATGGCCAAGATGGATGGTATAGAAGTACTTGGTAAAATATCGGAGAATTCATCAGATACTCCGGTAATAATGATCTCCGGACATGGCAATATAGACACCGCAGTTGAATCAATAAAAAAGGGAGCATACGATTTTCTTGAAAAGCCTCTTGACCTTAACAGGCTTCTCATTACAATTCGCAATGCAATGGATAAATCGACCCTTATCACCCAGACTCAGGTTCTTAAAAACAAAGTAAGCAAGATGTATGAGATTGTTGGGGAGTCGGAGGCTATTGAAAAGGTCAGAAGTATGATCGAAAGGGTTGCTCCTACTGAAGCCAGAGTGCTTATCACAGGAGCCAATGGAACGGGGAAAGAACTGGTTGCCCATCAGATACACGAAAAAAGCAGCAGGGCAAAAGGTCCTTTTATTGAGGTCAATTGCGCAGCTATCCCATCAGAACTTATTGAAAGTGAACTTTTTGGTCACGAAAAAGGCTCATTTACATCAGCCATCAAGCAGAGGATTGGCAAATTTGAACAGGCAAACGGAGGAACCCTTTTTCTTGATGAGATTGGAGATATGAGCCTTTCAGCCCAGGCAAAAGTACTGAGAGCTCTGCAGGAAAACAAGATTACCAGGGTCGGTTCCGATAAAGATATTCATGTTAATGTGAGGGTAATTACGGCAACAAATAAAAACATAAAAAAAGAGATCGAAACTAACGGATTCCGTGAAGATTTGTATCATCGGCTAAGTGTTATTCTTATTCATGTTCCTACCCTGAACGAAAGGTCAGATGACATTCCGCTCCTTGCAGAACACTTTAATACATTAATCTGCAATGAGTACGGAATGAGTAAAAGAATTGTTAAAAAAGATGCTATCCTGGAATTGCAAAAAATACTATGGACAGGGAACATAAGGGAGTTCAGGAATGTTCTCGAAAGACTTATCATACTCTGCCCTTCTGAGATTACCGGGAATGACGTACTGGCTTATGCAAAACCCGTATCAGGAAGCAATATATAACTCTGTGATCTTTTTGCCCCCCAACCCCCCTAAAGGAGGGCTAACACGCGGATATTTAGAGAATTAGCCTCCCTTTAGGGGGGTTGGGGGGCAAATAAGCTGGAAAAGAATGAAATTATGTACCGGATAGAAAAAGATAGTTTGGGTGAAAAACAGATACCTGCTGAAGCATTATATGGTATTCATTCGGAAAGAGCCAGAGAAAATTTTCCCGGGAATTCTTCTTTTCCGGTTGAATGGTACAAATCAGTTGGCATCACCAAGCTTGCCTGTTACAACACCTATAAGAAATTCCGTACGGCTGCTGAGAGTAAGCTTAGGAAAGATCTGCCTGTAAAAACTATCGACAACAATATCCTGGATGCGCTATGTGCCGCTGCCAAAGAAGTGTCTGATGGCGTCCATTTTGATCATTTTATTATTCCTGCTCTCCAGGGAGGTGCCGGCACCAGTATTAACATGAATATCAATGAGATAATAACAAATTTAGCACTTTTGCACACCGGGCATAAGTGTGGTGAATACACTTTGATTGATCCCCTCGAGCATTCAAATATTTATCAGTCGACCAATGATGTAATTCCGACAGCTCTTACTATCGCCGTGATGAAACTCCTGCAATCCCTCGAAGAAAAAATAAACATGCTCCGGCAGAAGGTGGAGGAGCTTGAGAGGAAAAACATGGAGAAGCTTCGGCCGGGATACACCCAGATGCAGGCAGCTGCACCATCCTCCTTCGGGATTCTCTTCAGCACCTACAATGAAGCTCTTTCACGCGACTGGTGGAGAGTATCAAAATGTTCTGAAAGGATTAAACAGGTTAATCTTGGTGGCGGGGCTACAGGTACAGGGTTATCCATTCCCAGGTTTTTCATAATGGAAGTTGTTCCTGAATTAAGGAATCTTACCGGACTACCAATCGCGCACAGCGAAAACCTTTCGGATGCCACTTCCAACTTCGATAAATGGGTTGAGATTCATGCCACTTTAAAAGCCCACGCAGTAAATCTTGAAAAAATTTCTTCCGACCTGCGTCTTCTTGCATCGGACCTCTCTGGTAATAGAACTATTTCTATCCCCGACCGGCAGGTAGGAAGCTCAATTATGCCGGGAAAGATCAATCCTGTAATACCCGAATTTGTCATTTCAGCGGCTCATAAAATATATTCTAACGATGTCCTCATCTCCTCTTTAAGCGGACAAGGTACCCTCGAACTGAATGCTTATCTCCCTGTTATCGGATCTGCTGTTATTGAAAGCATTAATCTGCTTATATCATGTAATGTAACCTTATTAAATAATCTTTTCACAGGACTAATAATTAACGAGACAGCCGGTTATGAAGCTGTTATAAACAGTCCTTCAGTTACTATGGCTTTGAGTCCTCATGTTGGATATCACAAGGCAGCAGAACTCGCCAGATTGATGAAGGATAAAAAGATTGACATCTTTGAAGCTAACAGCATTCTGAAATTGATTGATGAAACTAAGCTTAAGTCCATTCTGGAACCGGGGAATCTGTTAAAATTAGGGTTTTCTCTGGATGATCTGTAAAATTGCTAATTTTGCAGCAAATTCTGCAGAATGGTAACCAAAGGACGAGAGTCAAAACCGCATATAGGCATTTATGGCCGTCGTAATAATGGTAAAAGCAGCCTGATAAATTGTCTGGCTGGTCAGGAAATTGCCATTGTATCCGATCATGCCGGAACCACTACCGACCCTGTCAAAAAATCTTTTGAAATCACAGGCTTTGGCCCTGTAATCCTTGTTGATACTGCGGGTATAGATGACTCAGGTGACCTTGGACAAAAAAGGGTTGACAGGACTGTAGGGACTCTGGAAATAATCGACCTGGCACTTCTTATTGTGACTGATAATTCATGGGGAAAATACGAAGATGATCTTATAGAAAAATTTAATGATCATGACCTCCCATATATTATAATACACAGTAAATCTGACATACAGGAGCCTACAGCTGAGTTTCAACATAAGGTTCTCAAATTAACAGGCACTCCGCTATTTGAATTTTCATCGGCCGATAAACGAAATTATGAAGAGCTTATAACTCTCATCAGAAATACAATCCCGGAACATTCATATAAAACGCCGACTTTACTTGGCGATCTTATCAGATATGGTGATATTGTAATTCTTATAACACCTATTGATATTGAAGCCCCCGCCGGGAGGCTCATATTGCCACAAATGCAGGCGATAAGGGATATTCTGGACAATGAGGCTGTTGCAATAGTCCTGAAAGAAAGGGAAGTTGATACTTTTCTTAAAAAAACCGGGATAAAGCCTGCTCTGGCGATTACCGATTCACAGGTATTTGTCAAAGCTGATGCATCCATTCCTCATAATATCCCTTTGACTAGTTTCAGCATCATGCTTGCCAGGGTCAAAGGTGATTTTGATAATTATCTTAAAGGCACTCCGAAAATATCTGAATTAAAAGACGGCGACAGGGTACTTCTTCTTGAATCATGTTCACATCATGTCTCGTGTGATGATATTGGAAGAACTAAAATCCCCCGGTGGATAACCAGTTTTACAGGTAAAAAGATTTTGTACGATGTCGTGGCAGGTCTTAATGCAATATCAAGACCAATAACTGATTACTCTCTTGTAATACAGTGCGGTGGCTGCATGATTACAAGAAAACAGCTTCATAACAGGCTTCAATCAGCAATTAAAGCCGGAGTACCGGTTACCAACTACGGTATGGCAATCGCGTATGTACAGGGTATTTACGACAGGGCTATTGCTCCGTTTGTAAAAGGAGAAAAACATAAGAATACTTATCTGTAATATTCAAATCCCAAACCAGCAACAAGCAACCTGTACCAGCTTTCAGAACCTGAAATATATAAACGGCATTACCTCAGTTGTCCTCATCTGAAATAGCAGGATTGCTACGGCCATAACAACTGCAAGCTGAGCAGCCAGTGGAATTTTTATAAACAGGCCCCTGTAGGACTCCTTGGTTTTTTCTGGTAGAAAATGTATTATATAGGCCACCAGCATCAGTAGTAAGGCACTGCTATATGCAGGAAGAACAGTCATATATGATCCCGGAGAAAAATTCTCAAAAATCTGTTTTAACATAATCTTCACACTATCCAAATCGGAAGCTCTGAAGAAGATCCAGCAAAAACTTACAAACTGAAAGGTTATAAAAACACCAAATACCCGACCAATCCATCTTTTCCTTGAGCTCCTTTTGAAAATTGAATCCCATATCTTATTAATTACCAGGCCAATGCCATGCAGCCCCCCCCAGATAACAAACTTTAATGAAGCACCATGCCATAATCCTCCCAGAAGCATAGTTATCATCAGGTTGAGATATGTACGGATCTTTCCCTTCCTGTTACCTCCCAATGATATATAGAGATAGTCGCGAAGCCATTGCGACAAAGATATATGCCACCTTTTCCAGAAATCTGTTATGCTTTTAGCCTTGTAAGGCGAGTTGAAGTTCAAAGGCAATCTGAATCCAAGAATCAAGGCGACACCTATGGCAATATCTGTATAGCCCGAAAAATCACAGTATATCTGCAATCCATATCCGTATATTGCCAGCAGGTTCTCAAATCCGGAATAGATTGAAGGGGCATCAAAAACACGGTCAACGAGATTAAGTGCTATGAAATTGGAGATAATTATTTTTTTTATTAAACCCTTGGAAATCATATATAGAGCATGACTGAATTCATGCTTTGAAAGCCTGAATTCCTGATAAATCTGTGGAATAAAAACAGATGCTCTCACAATTGGTCCGGCAACCAGGTGGGGAAAGAATGAAACGTAGAAACCAAAATCAATTATATTCCTGACAGGCTCCATTTTTTTCCTGTAAACATCAATGGTATAGCTGAGTGACTGAAAAGTAAAAAAGGAAATACCAACAGGAAGTATTATATAGCTTATATCGAAATGTGTTCCGAGTACTGAATTTGAAAAAGTTGAAAGCAGGTCATAAACCTTTAACTGAGTACCAAATATTATATTTATTGTTTTGATAATAAATCCAGTATATTTAAAATAACCCAGAAGCCCAAGATTCGAGATTATGCTTAGAAGTACAAAAAATCTTCGCCCGGCTGCTCTCTTGGATTTAAAGATCAAAAAACCACAGCTATAATCAACTATTGTTACAAATATCAGGATGAATAAAAAGAGACCTCCCGCTTTATAGTAAAAGAAGAGGCTTACCAAAAACAAGTATATATTCCTGAGCATCAATTTCTTATATACAAAGCTATATCCAGCAAGCACAAAAAGAAAGAATATCCAAAAGGCTGCTGATGTAAAGACAAATGGCTTATCGGGATTAAAATTTAATAATGAAAATAAAAGAGACTTAATAAGACTTACTTTTCCATCGGTTTTTTGAGACTCATCAATAACGACCATCGGAGGTGTTGGAACTCTGACCGGCAATAAAAGTGTTGTTGCTGGTCGGGCAGTATCAATCTCCGGTACGACAAACAAGGAAGATACAAGCATTTCTGAAAGAGTATCTGCACCCCTATAGGTAAAGTGAATAAAGTCTTTTTGGGCCAGGGGAGGTTTCTTTTCTGCCCACTTAATAATTGAGGATTTTCCTCCCATAGCTCCGTATGAATTCCAGAAAGTTGCATCAGTTTTCAGAGTGGCTCGTTTCTGAGCATCAATAATCGCAGGGATATTGCTGTACGATTTAATACTATCACCGTCAATTACTGCCATATCCGTAACACCAACAACTAATATGGGAGTTAAAGGTGAAATCTCGCTGAGCAATGATATTTGCCGGATCAATCCTTTCTGATAATATAAATAATTGTCCTTTACATTCTTTACTATGTTCAGACCATATTGAAGAATAAACAGGTCGGGGGAAAGATTTTTATACGACTCTCTGAGATTATCCCTGTCCACCATTGTAAATTCAAGCCCTGCACTTCCTCTCTGAGGTATGTTGTCGACAACAACTCCGGTTTCACCTTCAATGCTCATACCATAAATATCGGGGCTTACCCTTCCTTCAAATTCTATCTCGATATCTCTTTTTTTGTATAAGTGGCATCTGATCTCATGAAAATCGGTGCCTCTTTTTAAAGTATCTGCAAAAAGTTCCTTATTATTTGCCTTAACAACAATATTTACAATTCCTTCTGTGTTCCTATAGAATATCCTCAGAATATCGTATTCAGCAGATGAGCTGTCTGCAACATTTGATGGTCTGATCCTTACAAATGCTTTTTCAGGAGCTGATGTTGTTTCTCCTTCAGGTAAATACCGGCATATTGCCATGAAAGGACCAAGTTTCCTGTGTGATATCTCCCCTGATTTATAAGATAGATAGTTGTACCTTTTCCAGTTTGAAGATGACCGTAACCAGATTGATTTGGTGTACATTACCGGCATCAAAGGCAAAAATAATCCTGGGCCTGCTCCTCCCCGTTCTTTTCTTAAGGTATTACGCAGATAGGAAGTAATACGGTCGCCTTCAATCTGTGAATCACCATAATATATGATCCTTACCTGTCTCTTTGAATATCTTAGAGAATCAAGAAATCTTTGGAAGGGATAGTCTGGTAGCTTTTCAGGAATGGGAGGTAACGAAACGGAGGATCTGGTGCTGTCAGCAGAGACTAATTTAATGCTATCTGCTGGCTTTTTGAGTGCACTATAATCATTCCTGTTTTCTGATATTAAATTACTTATAATATCAGAAGGAATAAATTCATAAATCGAAGGGAAAAGTTGATTTGAATGAATTATATAATGAAGACCGGTAAAACAGGCCAGAAAGATCAGTAATAACAGGAATGACCTTAAAGGGCGCATATATTAAAAAAGAATCAGCTCTTTTTCTTGATCTTCAGCCTCTGCCCAACCTTTATTTTACCAGGATCAGTTATATTATTCAATGACAACACCTGTGTCGTAGTTACATTATCAAACATCTTAACAATATCCCAGATAGAATCTCCTTTACGAACGACATATATAATATACTCTCCATCAATTTCCCCGGGCCCCATAGTTGTTGCCTGAGGCTGGGAATTGGGTACAGCTGTTTTTCCTATTAGTGCCTGTTTATCAGCAAACTCCATTGTATTGATCTTCGAAAACAACTCGGATTTTGAAGGATCTACATAGACCACCAGTTTCTGACCAACTCTTATATTGTTCCGGTAAATATTATTCCAGTTCCTGAGATCTGATAGCCCTACCTTGTACCATTCGGCGATAAAACCAATGTTATCTCTATCCTTGACAGTATAAATTAATTTGGTTTTGCCTTTAATATCTGTCACTATATAAGAAGATCGAGTGGGATCAGCTATGCGAGTTGATTTATTTAGGTAAAGATCTGATTTATATTGCCTTATTGTATCATTCAAATCAATAAAATCTCCTAGATGGTTAACAGGCAGAGTCAGAGCCTGAGGTTTTGAAGAACCGGGAACTAACCCTGTACGATATTGAGGATTGAGTGCCTGAAGCTCTCCCAAAGGTATGTTCATCACCTCTGAGATCTGTGCAAGATGAATATCTTTATTAACCATAATAGTGTCGGTAGCAACCGGAATATTCAGCGGCAATGGCTGAAGGTTATGCTCTGAATAATAGTTAACTGCATAAGCAGCAGCAATATACTGAGGAATATATCCCCTGGTTTCTTTGGGAAGTCTGTAATATATTCCCCAGTAATCCTTTTTATTTCCCGATCGTTTAATCGCTTTATTAACATTTCCCGGACCACAGTCGTATGCAGCAATAACGAGTACCCAGTCTTTATAAATATCATATAGGTCTTTGATGTACCTTGCAGCTGCATGTGTTGCTTTTACCGGGTCTCTTCGCTCATCGACTACAGAGTTAATAGTCAGTCCGTACATTCGTCCGGTACTGTACAAGAACTGCCACATGCCTGCTGCCCCTGAGCGCCTGTTAACAGCATTTGGATTTAGTGCCGATTCAATTACTGCCATATACTTAAATTCTGCAGGAAGACCATAGGAATCGAATACATCTTCAATCATCGGGAAATAATAATCCTTCAATCCAAGCACTGCGCTGAATTTTTCTCTCTGCCTGATAGTATAGACCTCAATGTGATTCCTGATTATATTATTGAAAGGCAGACTTATTACTGAATTAATTTTACTTAGCCTGTTAATATAGACTGTATCAGGACATTGCAATCCAACAGTATCGCCTTGATATTCACCAGGATTATTTTTGATAGCTATTTTTACATACCACGTATTTACCAGACTGTCAAGATCACGCGCTATCCGTTCACTGGTATCGTCCGATTTAATAATTATAGTATCGACATCATATGCGGCGTTCGCTTTTAAAACTGCCAGAAAGAAAATTATCAATATTGCTTTAAATCTCATAGTCAATTAATTATTTTAAAAGTTTATTTTCAAGCCAACACTTAATCCTGCTCCTATGAATCCACCAGGTAAAGTCATCTGCACAGGAGCGAGTGTAAGATTAAGATTAGGACCTATATCATAGTTAAAAAGACTGGCATCAACATTTGCATCAAGTATCGAAATGAGATACCATCCCGCGATGCCAATATACGAAAGATCCCTGTATCGTTTATAATAATCCACCATTTGAAGCATTGCATTCTTATAATAAGAATAAATTGAGGGAACATAACTATTTGGATATACAACAGGATCATAAGTTTTTTGATCGACCGTGGGAGATATCACTTTCAGGTAGCTGTCGGTTGCCTTTATATTATCTGTAAAATCCTGATAAGCTTTCATATACAGGTTATAATTCTTCCCATTGAAGCCAGCACTATAGATAAGAGCACCGAAACCTATATAAACTACAGGGATTTTCCAGTATTTTCTGTTATAAATCTGCCCCAGACCGGGGAATGAAACAGCCATCATTGTTGCCTTAAACGTCTCAGGTTTAAACTTATGCTTTACAGGTTCTGTGACAACGAGAGTATCCTGCGCAAACATGTTCTGCTGAACGCAAAGCAACTGCAGGATAAGTATAATCAATATATTGTGAAAAGTCTTCAAAATAAAAAATTACCGGTCTTTCTATTTTAAAACCAGTATAATGGCGCGATAAAGATAATTATTTTCAGGAGTTCAGGCGGTCAAATAC
The DNA here is from genome assembly GCA_003141525.1 of Bacteroidales bacterium. Taxonomy (GTDB): domain Bacteria; phylum Bacteroidota; class Bacteroidia; order Bacteroidales; family VadinHA17; genus LD21. The sequence continues at coordinate 859 of PLML01000090.1, read as the reverse complement.
TCCTAAAATGCGTTCCATTTCATCTGAGTTTTCAAATGGAATCACGATTTTACCCTTCCCATTTTCGTTTATTCTGAAGTTTATTTTGGCTGAAAATATCTTGTTTAGATGATCCGAAAGCTGAGTGAAATCGTCATTTAGTTTTCTTTTTTTTTCAATCTTCCCAGGATCTTTGCTCTTTTCAGACTGTAATTGCCTCACAAGCTCTTCCGCCTGACGTACAGACAGTTCTCCATCTATGATTTTATAATAAACATTGATCTGCTTTTTCGGATCTTCAATATTGACGAGCGTCCGGGCATGACCCATCATCAGTTGTTTGTTTTTAATGCCAAGCTGTATTTCGGCAGGTAATTTCAGAAGACGAAGATAATTTGCCACTGTTGATCTTTGTTTGCCAACCCGGTCACTTAATTGTTCCTGAGTGAGTTTACACTCCTCAATAAGTCTCTGGAAGCTAATTGCAACTTCCACAGCATCAAGATCTTCACGTTGAATGTTCTCAACCAGCGCCAGTTCGAGCATTGCCTGATCATCTGCAGTTCTGATGTAAGCCGGGACATGCGTAAGTCCTGCCATACGCGCAGCCCTTAGTCTTCTTTCCCCGGCAATAAGCTGATACCGGCCTGTTCCAACCTCACGTACTGTAAGCGGCTGCACAATACCCAGTTTCTTAATTGAAGTTGCAAGTTCTTCAAGCGATTGTTCATCAAAGCTTGTCCTGGGTTGAAATGGGTTAGCTTCAATTGAATCGACGAAGATATCAAGGTTTGCCTCCACTTTTTTCTCAAGGACCTCTTTCTCCACACCATCAATCAATGCACCAAGACCTCTTCCCAACGCATTTTTCTTTGTCATA
>PLML01000184.1 GCA_003141525.1 Bacteroidales bacterium | reverse complement strand
GCCATCGAAATAACTATTATTTCATAGGTTTCATTAAGTAATCTTAGAACTCTTTGACTATCAGACATCACAGGAATGGTTCTGAAAAATCCAGATGTTTGCACCCACCGGAAGAGTTCGGGAAATGCTTCGCCCTCCTTAAGGCCGATAAGGTCATCCTTAATTTTCCTTAGTCCCGTCTCTTCCTCGTACAATTCAAAGAAACGAGGGTATACATCTGCCAGAACTCCATCCATATCAACCAATATTCGCTTCATTTTTTCAAATTCTATTTTCATTAAAAGTAAATAATTTCTGTTGTTTTTCTATTTTGGCAGGAGGAAATGAAATAAAATTGAAGTATATTGTAAGAGGTGGTTTTGTCAAATGATTTTTTCGTAAAACAGATCAGAAATGAAGAATATAACAATGAAAAAAGTAGTTCCGGCAATCGGAATTATTCTGCTATTATCTCAGTGCAGCACCAAAGAGGAAGGAATAATTATGACAGTCAACGGGCCGATTCCTGCAGCCATGATGGGAGTGACACTTGTCCATGAACATATTCTTGTCGATTTTATTGGAGCAGACTCTATAACTGAACAGAGATGGGATAAATCAAAAGTTACTGAAAGGGCTTTACCATTTCTCAGACAAATAAAAAAACTTGGCTGTAAGACATTTATAGAATGCACTCCTGCATATCTTGGAAGAGATCCATTATTGCTTAAAGAGCTTTCCGTTTCATCCGGATTGAATATTTTAACCAATACAGGATATTATGGCGCGAGGAATAATAAGTATATCCCCAAATATGCTTTTAATGAGACAGCTGATCAGCTGGCAAACAGGTGGACAAAAGAATGGGAGAATGGTATTGGTAATACAGGCATCAGACCGGGATTCATTAAAATAGGTGTTGAGAGCGGTAGTTTATCTGACCTGCACAAGAAGCTTGTTACTGCTGCAGCACTTACCCACCTGAAAACAGGATTGACAATTGCTTCACATACAGGGCCGGCAATCCCTGCTTTTGAAGAACTGGGAATCCTGCAAAATGAAGGAGTGTCACCTGAAGCATTCATCTGGGTTCATGCCCAGGTTGAGAATGACATCAGTAATCACATTAAAGCGGCTAAAATGGGAGCATGGATAAGTTTCGATGGTATTAATGATAATAATTTGGAAGATTATATCAGGATGATAAAAAATATTAAAGAGAATCAGCTCCTTGACAAAGTCCTTTTATCTCATGATGCCGGCTGGTATCATCCGGGGGAAGAAAATGGGGGGGAATACAGGGGATATACATCTCTTTTCGAGAAGCTGATACCTCTTCTCAGAAAAGAAAATTTTTCAGAGAAGGAGATACAGCAACTTCTGGTTACTAATCCGGCAAAAGCATTTACTGTCAGGGTTCGCAGGATCCGACCTTAATATTACCCTTCTTACACACTAAATGCCCTGTTATTGTTACTATCGCACAAGTTCCGGATATTGTAATGTTAATTGAAGTTAAAGAACTCTATGCAAAAAAAATGCATCATATTTATGCCTGTTATGATAATGATTTAAATTATTTTTACTATAGATAATATGACGAGTAATCGATAACTTTAAATAATATATTATGGCAACCCGCAGAGAATTCATACAAAAATCAGCATTGGGAGCGGCAGCTCTTACGCTTGGTGCAAAGAGTTATTCACGAATCGCTGGTGCAAATGACAGAGTTCGTGTAGGTATTGTCGGGTTTTCTGACCGGTTCAGAACATCTCTGGCTCCTGCATTCCTTAGTCTGGCAAAAGAATTTAATTTTGAAATAGTTGCTGTATCTGATTTATGGAACATACGTCGTGATGAAGCTGAAACTTTCTTCAAAGGAAAAGGGATAACAATCAGAAAAGCCCGTAACAATGATGAACTGTATAGCGGTAAAGATACAGATGCTGTCATTATAAGCACTGCGGATTTCCAGCATGCATTAATACTTGCTGAAGCTGTAAGGGCAGGTCAGGATGCATATTGTGAAAAGCCTTTTGCAGAGACTATGTCAGATGCCAGGGAAGCATTAAAAGCTGTTCAGGATTCCAAAAAGATTGTTCAGATCGGTTCGCAACGCAGAAGCACTCCGAATTATATGGCCGCTAATGAATATATCAGATCAGGGAAGTTTGGGAAAATTGTCATGGTTGAGATGTCGTGGAATGTCAACCAGCCGGGCAGATGGAGAAGGCCACAGCTAACATCAGTTATAAAGGAAGCAGATACTGACTGGAAACGTTTCCAGATGAATCGTGAACCTGCAACATGGGATCCCAGAAAATACCTTGAATTCAGGCTGTTCTGGCCATATTCTTCAGGAATACCAGGACAGTGGATGGCTCACCAAATTGATACGGTTCATTGGTTCACATGGTTAAGTCATCCCAGAAGCGTTGCAGCGAATGGAGGTATTTATTTATGGAAAGACGGACGTACCAATAATGACACAATGACTGCGGTAATGGATTATGGTGATTCCAATTCAGGATTCCAGGTAGTCTATACATCACGTTTTACAAACTCCGCCGGGGGAACCAAAGAAATTTACTTCTCGAATGGCGGATCACTCAATCTTGATACCAATAAGATCAGTTCCAATGGTGGTCTCAGCGCAGGCGATGCCAGAGATATGAATATGCAGCCAAATCTTCTTGAACCTATGGACTTACCAGGTTTTAAAGTGGAAACGTCTGCCAATACAGGATCAGATCCTATGACGAATGCACATATGAGGAACTGGATGGATTGTATCCGTGACCGTAAGAAGCCAAACGCAGATATCATGGCCGGGTATAATCATTCTATAGCCACCATTATGTGTACAGCAGCACTCAGAACGGGTGAAAAAGTCTCATTTGATGAGGAAAAACAGGAAGTTCTTGCAGGAGGGAAAGTATTCCGGTATTAAAAATTATAATCAGCCATGAGCACAAATAAGAATTTATTGCCTGCAGTGAAATGGATATTCGTAGTATTTTTTATCCATTTATTTTTAATTACCGGAATGATTCTGACTGCTCAATCATCTAAGGAAGAGGGTGTAAAACTGATAAGGGTTGATGACAAGCATAAAGTTGATGTTTATGTTAACGGCAGCCTTTTTACATCATATCAATATCCTCAAAATATTGAAAAGCCATTCTTATTTCCTGTTTATGCTCCTGATGGCTCAGTTATCACGAGAGGTTATCCGATTGAACCCAGAAAAGGTGAACGAATGGATCACCCGCACCATATAGGGATATGGTTTAACTATGGCAATGTCAATGGACTGGATTTCTGGAACAATTCCTCTGCGATCCCGTCTGATAAGAAAGATTCCTATGGTCATATTATTCATCAGAAAATTGTTAAAGCAGAAAGCGGAAAGAGAGGAATACTTGAAGTATTAATGAACTGGGAAGATAACAAAGGGAATATTTTGCTGACTGAGAACACAAAATATATCTTTTCGGGAAACAAGAATTCCAGAACAATTGATCATATTTCAACCTTGACAGCAGTTAATGGTCCGGTCATAATAGGAGACAGCAAGGAAGGTATGTTCGCAATAAGGGTTGACAGGGCTTTTGAAATGCCTTCAACTGAATCGCTGATCTTTACCGATGACAAAGGAAATCCCACTGCAGTTAAAGGCATAGATAATACTGGCGTAACAGGAATGTATGCATCAAGCAGAGGATTAAAGGGAGACTCGGTATGGGGAACCAGAAATGAATGGGTGATGCTTTCCGGGATTAAGAATAATATGCGGATTACAATGGCTATTTTTGATAATCCAAAAAATACGGGTTACCCTGCTTATGCTCATGCCCGGGGATATGGTCTTTTTTCACTGAATAACTTTGGACAGAATTCTTATGATACAAAACAGGAGAAGCGGAGTTATAAACTCAAAAAAGGGCAATCAGTGACTTTGTATCACAGATTCTACGTTCAATCGGGGTCAGAATTGAAAGCAGAAGATGCAAATAAGATATTTAAGGAATTTTCAAAAGCATATTAACAAGTTTCACAATAAATATTTTAGCCATGAAAAAATCAAAAATTATTTACCGGTTACTTCCGGCATTATTGTTGTTCATATCTGTTGCATTCAATGGGTTTGGAGCAGGACCCGAAAAGCAACAGTATTATGAGATAAAGATTTACAGGATTGCTGATAAAACACAGGAGAGCAAGGTCGATGCTTATCTCAGGGATGCATATCTGCCTGCGCTTCACCGGGCTGGAATTCCTGTAGCAGGTGTGTTTAAGCCAGTTGAAGCCGATACAGCTTTCGGGAAGTTAATCTATGTTTTTGTACCATTCAAAACTATAGATCAATTTTTGCAGCTGCCCGGTTTGCTTGAAAAAGATAAGGTGTATACTGAAGCCGGGAAATCCTTTGTCGATGCTGCCTATGATAACCCTCCATACAAAAGGTATGAGAGTATACTTTTAAAAGCTTTTATGAACATGCCGGAATTTGCAGCACCAAAGTTTTTAACAGCACCCGGAGAAAAAATATATGAATTACGCAGTTATGAGAGCGCGACTGAAGCCAAAGCAGTAAAAAAAATTGAAATGTTCAACCAGGGTGGGGAGATTGAACTATTTAAAAGCCTCGGTTTCAATGCAGCTTTCTTTGCCGAAGTATTAACAGGATGTCATATGCCGAATCTTATGTATATGATCACGTTTGCAGATATGAAATCACACGATGATCATTGGAATGCTTTTAAAGACAGTGATGGATGGAAAAAACTTTCAGGAATGGATGAGTACAAAAACACAGTCTCAAAAGCCAATCCATACCTGCTTCATCCAACATCGTATTCAGATTTTTAAAAAGAATAATTCTCGGTGCAACTCTGTGCATCCTCTGTGTAACTCTGTGTAAGTTCTTAATAGGTTACACAGAGAGACACTGAGAAGACACAGAGAACCACAGAGTTAATATCAAACCGGGATATTAATTTTGGCAATCGCTTCGTCTACCTCCATGCTTGTCATTTCATGGTCAGGAAGATTGTTTTCGAAATACTTCTCATATGCAGAAATGTCGAAATGGCCATGTCCACTCAGGTTAAAGAGTATCGTTCTTGGGACTCCTTCCAGGTCGGCCTTTCTTGCTTCATCAAGAGCGCCGGCAATAGCATATGTCGATTCGGGAGCAGGAAGAATACCTTCCGACCTTGCGAAAAGCACGCCTGCTTCAAAACATTCCCTCTGCATCTTTGCCTTTGCCTCAATAAATCCGTCTTTGAGAAGCTGGCTTACAAGAACTCCTGCGCCGTGGTAGCGTAAACCACCTGCATGTATCTTTTCAGGTATGAAATTATGTCCCAGAGTGTACATGGGAAGGAGAGGGGTCATCCCTGCCGAATCGCCGAAGTCGTACATAAATTTCCCTTTTGTAAGTTTTGGGCAAGAGGCAGGTTCAACAGTCAGAAGCCTGATCTCCTTTCCGTTAAGCAACCTTTCGCGCAGGAATGGAAATGCAATTCCTGAGAAGTTTGAACCGCCGCCAAAACAGCCGATCACGACATCAGGGTAATCGCCTGTTTTTTCCATTTGAAGAAGTGCTTCCTGTCCTATGATGGTCTGATGAAGGATAACATGGTTGAGAACACTGCCGAGTGCGTATTTGGTATAAGGATCCTGTACCGCTACCTCCATAGCTTCGGAAATTGCTATACCCAGACTTCCCGGTGAGTCGGGGTCCAGTTCAAGGACTCTTCTTCCGGCCACTGTCATAGTGCTTGGTGAAGCGACTACCTTGGCATTATAAGTGTTCATCAAAAGCTTGCGGCCCGGTTTCTGGTCATAGCTGACCTTTACCATAAAGACCAGAAGCTCAAGTCCGAAATGGTGGCAGGCGTAAGCCATGGCGCTTCCCCATTGTCCGGCTCCGGTCTCGGTAGCAATTCTTTTTATTCCTTCCATTTTGTTATAATATGCCTGAGCGATTGCAGTATTGGCTTTATGAGAGCCGGAATAATTACCGCCTTCATATTTGTAGTAGATTTTACTTTTCGTGCCAAGTGCTTTTTCAAGGCTTAATGCCCTGAAGAGGGGTGAGGGACGGTAGGTCGCGTAGAGGTCAAGTACCTCATCAGGTATATCAATATACCTCTCGGCTGATACCTCCTGTTTTATAAGCCCCATGGGAAAAACAGCTGCAAGGTCCTCCGGGCCGACCGGTTTTTTTGTGGCCGGATTTAAAGGAGGCATTGGTTTATTAGGCATGTCCGCCAGGATATTATACCATTGCCTTGGCATTTCACTTTCGCTTAAGATGATTTTTCTGATCTTTTCCATAATTGTTAAATATTAGTGTTTATTAAAAATTTTAGTATAAAAAAGGCACGCTGTGAACAGCGTGCCTTTATAAATAAATATCTTGTAAATGTTATATAATGGCTTATTTCACAGCTGAATCAGTTGAGCCGCGCCACGACCAGATATAAAACATATTTGCTTCCATGCCGACAAAAATAATTAAAAATTTAAAATTTCAATAAAAAAACACTTTTTTTTTAATTATTTCATGCTTTTCCCCCTTTTTTTTATCAGAAAGATAACTAATCAAGCTTTAAAGTTGTTATTCATGAACCACTGCACCAAGATGCCTTAGATCATCAAAAAAGACGGGATATGATTTTGCGACGCATTGAGAGTCTCTTATTGATACTTTTCCGGTTGCTCCGAGTGATGCTACTGCAAGAGCCATTGCGATACGATGGTCATCATGCGATTCAACCCTGGCGCCCTGTGGCCTTCCTCCGGTCACATGCATCACATCATCACTAATTTCAATTTTAACTTTCATTTTACCGAACTCTTCTTTAAGAGTCTTGGCCCGGTCACTCTCTTTATATAATAATCTGGACACCCCTTTTATCGTTGAAATTCCTTCACAGTAGGAAGCGAGAGCAACTAGCGGCGGGAACAGATCCGGCGATTCAGTAGCATTAAATTCAAAAGCTTTTAATTTTGATCCGGTAATCTCAATCTTGTCCTCATTAATAATCATGTGTGCACCAGCTTTCTCCAATGCATTAATTATTGAAATATCACTTTGCATGCTATCTCTCCGAAGTCCCTTTACACTCAAATCTCCATTAATGGCACCGGCAACCAGCAGGAATGCTCCTCCGCTCCAGTCACCTTCCACAGTATAATTATGAGGAATATACTTTTGATTCCCCTGAATATAAAACAAAGTATAACCTTTATTCTCGACATTTATTCCAAATGACTTCAGGATCTGCATCGTCATATCAATATATGGTTTGCTCTTAAGGTTATTGACTATGATTTCAGAGTTTCTGGCAGCAAGAGGCAAAGCCATTAACAATCCGGTTAATAACTGGCTGCTGACGGAGCCGTCTATTTCACAATTTCCGCCGACCAGAGGTCCCTGGATTACCAGCGGAAGAAATCCACCAGAGCTGGTACATTTCACTCCAAGCTGATTTAAAGCCTCTTCAATCATAAACATGGGTCTCTTTTTAAGAGAATTTGCACCGACCATGGTAATTTCAGCAGGATATAAAGCAGCAATAGGTGAAAACATACGGATTGCCAGGCCCGATTCACCGCAATTAAGCTTTGGTTCTTTCAAAATTGCAGAGCCATTTATCCTAAGTTCGTTTACCTGAGGTTCAACCCTGGCACCCAATCCGACTGCAATACTCATCGCCGCCAATGAATCGTCGCAATAAGAGGGATTATGGATTATACTTTGACCGTCAGCCAGTAACGCGGCAGCGATTGCCCGCTGTGTCATACTTTTTGAAGCCGGAGCTTTGATAGTACCTTTAATTGCCGAGGGTTCCAGATATCGTTCCATATTTTCTTTCGTTATTATACCTTTTTTACCCCCTTTCCTGTTTCCCCCAAAGGGGAAATGATAAGAATAAGCTCCTTCCCCCGTGGGGGAAGGTTGGGAAGGGGGTCAGTATGATTTATTTTTTATCTGTAATACTATTTACTCCGTTATTCATGACCTTCATCTGATGGTTTATAGACTCCTGGTGAATTGCTTTGAAAATTGTATCAATCAGTTCTGTGCTAAGGCCTTTAGCAAGACCTTTTGTTAGTACTTTATTAATAATTTCATCCCACCGGGTTGTTTGCAAGATAGTGATATTATTTTCCTTTTTATAACGACCAATAGTTTCTGAAACTTTCATTCTTTTTTCCATCAAATCGAGAAGATGGTCATCGTAAATATCAATCTGTTGCCTTAATTCGCCGAGTACATCAAGTAATTTTGGATCAGAAGTGCTTGGATTACGAAGAATTAACCTGCTTAACAGTTCTTTCAGATCGTTGGGAGTAAGCTGCTGGGCAGCATCGCTTAAAGCTTTTGAAGGATCGATATGAGATTCGAGCATTAGCCCGTCAAAATTGAGGTCCATAGCTTTTTGGGAAATTTCGTGAAGAAATTGCCGGGCTCCGCCAATGTGGCTTGGATCACAGATTATTGGCAAGTCAGGGATTCGCCGTCGTAGTTCAATAGGCAACTGCCAGTTAGGCTGATTGCGGTACAATGTCTTTTCATAGGATGAGAATCCACGATGTATTGCACCGATGCGTGTAATACCTGCCCTGGCAATGCGTTCTATTGCGCCAATCCATAGTTCAAGATCGGGATTAATAGGATTTTTGACCAGTACTATAACATCTACTCCGCTAAGTGCATCGGATATCTCCTGAACAGTAAACGGATTAACAGATGTTCTGGCGCCGATCCACAACATATCAATGCCATACTTTAAAGCTTCATAAACATGTTTTTCATTTGCCACTTCGGTACCGACAAGCAGACCAGTTTCCTGTTTCACTCTTCTCAGCCATTTTAACCCTTCAGTACCCACACCTTCAAAGGAATTAGGACGGGTCCTGGGTTTCCAGATGCCGGCACGAAACAAACTAACCTCTTTAATCTGAGCTAATTGTTTAGCCGTTTCCATCACCTGTTCCTCTGTTTCAGCGCTGCATGGGCCGGAGATAAGAAAGGGTCTTCCCTTATAACCTCTCCAGTCTTTAATCAGGGAATTCTTAAGTTTTAATTCCATTGTCTTAAATTAATTAGTGACTATGATAAAAAAGTGCCTAGAGTGCCTAGAGTGCCTGAAGTACTTAGAGTTATTATCAATAAGTTAATCTTCAACTTTTTCATCCCTTTCAACCTTTAAACTATAAGTGCTCCAGATTCTAACCCACTCAAAACTTCTTTTAATTTAATATCTTCCTTATCTTATTTGCCTCTTCCATAAGGACTTTCAGTCCATCAATATCATTTTCTGAAATCATTTTTCTGAATGAATTCATTTTTTCAATATAAGTATCCATTACCTCAAGAATATACTCGGCATTTTCGAGGAAGATGGGAGCCCAGGTCTCTCCGTTACTTTTAGCGAGACGAACAGTACTTTCAAAACCGCCACCTGCCAGAGTGAGGATGTTTTGTTCTTCATGTTCCTTTTCAAGAACACTTAATGCCAGCGAAAAGGAAGTTATATGTGAAATGTGAGATATATAAGCGACATGCACATCATGGTCGCTCGAGTTCATGTACACTTTGTGCATGTTAAGTAAATCGAGCATTTTTTCAACTGTGGCAAGAGCGTCAGGATCACTGAGTTCCTTGTCACAAATAATTGCAGTCTTATAGTCAAATAGCTTACCTATGGCCGCCAGGGGACCTGAATATTCTGTACCTGCCATAGGATGTACCGCAACATATCTGCCTCTGCCCGGATGATTTATCGAAGCCCTGGCTATGCTGGCTTTTGTTGAGCCCATATCGGTTACAATTTTTGAAGTTCCCGCCAGCCTGTCGAGAATTCCTGGTAACATAATGCAATTGGTATTAACAGGTGTGGAGAGTATTATTAAATCGCTTTTTTCAACAGCATTTTCGAGACTGTCATTTTCATCGACCAGTCCGCAAAGGAGGGCAATATTCTGGTGATGCATATTTGTGTCAACACCAATTATTTTGTCTGCAAAACCTCGTTTCCGCAGATCAACCATCAGCGATCCTCCTATCAATCCTATTCCGATTACAGCAATTGTCATTTCTTTTGTATTATTATTAAGTTATTTGGTTATTGAGCAGAAAGTAAACTTGTAATTCTGTTTTTGGCTTCATTCAGTCTCTCTTCCGTCGCACAGAGTGAGATACGGATATAACGTTCTCCATTCTTTCCGAATATGAATCCGGGGGTAATGAATACATTTGTCTTAATTAATATATTCTCTATATAGGATTCACATTCTGGAATATCTTCAGGGATTCTTCCCCATACAAACAAACCAACCTGCGATTTATCATACCTGCATTTAAGTAAATCCATAATCTCTTCAACAATTTTCCTCCGCCTGAGATAAACACTGTTGACTGTATCGTACCATGATTCCTTATTATTAAGTGCCTCAACTGCAGCCATCTGCAAGGCCAGAAACATACCTGAATCCATATTGCTTTTTACCTTCAGAATTGTTTTAATATAATCATTGTGCCCGGCGACCATACCAATTCTCCAACCAGCCATATTGTGCGATTTGCTTAGTGAATTAAGTTCAAGGGCAGTTTCTTTTGCTCCATCAACGGCAAGAAGACTGTTATATTTGTCACTTAATATAAAACTGTATGGATTGTCGTTGACAAGCAGTATCCCATGTTTTCTGGAAAAGGTAACCAGTTTTTCAAACAGATCAATCGACCCCTTCACGCCGGTTGGCATATTCGGATAATTGACCCACATCAGTTTTACTCTGCTCAGATCACTCTCTTCAAGGGATTTCAAATCGGGAAGCCAGCCCTTTTCTTCTGAAAGTTCATATTTTCTTACTATACCGCCTACAAGGTCTGTTACTGAGGAATAAGTAGGGTATCCGGGGTCAGGGATGAGAACTTCGTCTCCCGGGTTGACGAATCCCATACTTATATGCATAATTCCCTCCTTGCTGCCCATTAAAAGCAGGATCTCATTGTCGGGATTAAGATCAACCTGAAAATACTTCCTGTACCATTCTGAAAATGCTTTCCTCAGAACAGGTATACCAGAATAGCTCTGGTAGCCATGCGAGGTTGGTTTTTTTGCTTCCGCAATCAGTGCTGAAACTGTATTTTCAGACGGGGGCTGGTCTGGGCTGCCGATACCAAGATTTATAACATCAGAACCCTCTCTGCGCATCCTGTCAATCTGAGCAAGTTTTTGAGAGAAATAATATTCCTGCACATTTCCTGTGCGGTCAGCCGGTTTAACTATCATAAAGCATGTCTCCTTTAAAATAAACACCAAGAATCTCAAGGTTACTGGTGTATTTTTCCAGAACCCTTTTGATTATATCGGATTTTGTATTTTTATTCAACTCCAGATCGAGATAGAACATATATTCCCATTCTCCGTTCAGTCGTGGGACTGACTGGATTTTTGAAAGGTTAATTTCCAGTTCTGCAATTTTAACAAGAACTTTTGCCAGAGATCCGGGTTTATGTCCTGTAGAGAAACATATTGATACTTTATTGCCTCTGGTATTTCCTTTCTCCTCGTTTCCTACCACCAGAAAGCGCGTGTAATTTTGTTTATATGTTTCAATACCGGGTGCAAGAATTTCGAGACCATATATCTCTGCGGTATGTGCTGATGCAATTGCTGCCACTCCTTTAACACGTGTTTCACTTATCTGTCTAGCACTTCCTGCTGTATCGTCACTCTCAACAAGAGTCATACCGGGAAACTGGTTAAGGAAAGTCATGCATTGTGCAAACGCAATCGGATGAGATCTTATCTCCCTTATGTCAGTTATCTTCTGATGAGGTAAAGCCATGAGATTTTGTTTTATCCGAAGATTATGTTCCCCCAGGATTTTCATCCCTGATTCCCTGATGAGTGTGTAATTATATAGAATACTGCCTGATCTGGCATTTTCAATTGCCATTACTGCAAAATCAGCCTCACCTTGCTTAAGAATACTGAGTTCCAGATCAAAAGTAGAACATGGTACTATTTCGATTTCATCATAATTGAAGTATTGCCTCGCAGCAACTTCATGAAAACATCCTGTCTCTCCCTGTACTGCTATCTTCATATTCTCAAATGGTATTAAAACAGCAAGGGCCCCTCCGAGGGACCCTTGCTTTCATATAATTTTAATTATCTGTATACAAAAATCCCCTTATCTGTTTTTAAAATAAAAATAGAAGTAAAAAAAGGAGATAGAATATTTGTATTCAATATTCATTTAGTCGTGTTATTAGCTTACAAAAGTAATTGATTTTTTAAAAAAACAATTAAAAAGTTAGAAAAAGTGCAGGTCAGGTTAAAAAATAATAAAGCATAATGCTGTTTTTTAGGAATATATACTACTCTTTCATAGTCAGAATAATGCCGGAGGCATTTAATTTCAATAGCCCCGGTAACGTCCGGGGTAGAGTGTAATCTGAGTTAATCAACCACGGAGGTGGTTGAAAATTAGTATATTTAAGGATTGGAATTCTACACCACAGGTGTTGGACACTTATGTAAATTACTTACCACAGACGCAACTGTGGCTATTAGAATTTGACACCTCCGGTGTCTTTTATATCAGATAGCAAATTCGAACCACTCACTTTTTATGTCTTTCCTTCAAAACCTCTTCAATGCTTTGCAAATTAACTCCTTTTGCTTTTAATAGGATAAGCAGATGATAAAGCAGGTCGGCTGCCTCGTTTCTGAACAGATCAGGATTATTGTCTTTAGATTCGATTATTAATTCAACAGCTTCCTCACCGACTTTCTGGGCAACTTTATTAATTCCTTTTTTATAGAGCTGGTTTGTATATGATTCTTTTGAATTATTCTTAATACGCTGGTTTATAATATATTCCAATTTATAGATAAACCCTTTTGCATCCTCATCACCAAAGCAGGAGTTATTTCCAGTATGGCAAACAGGTCCGGCAGGATTAACTTTGATAAGGATTGAATCATTATCGCAATCGGCTAAAACTTCTTCAACATATAAATGGTTTCCGGAGGTTTCTCCTTTAGTCCAGAGCCGGTTTTTACTCCTGCTGAAAAAAGTCACCTTCCTTTCTTTTTTGGTTTTTTCTAAAGCCTCTTCATTCATATATCCAACCATCAAGACCTGGAGCGTGTTATTATCCTGAATAACAACTGGAACCAGCCCGTTACCTTTTGCAAAATCAATTTGTTCCATATTATAGTTTTTTTCACATTTATTTTTTTGACCCCCTTCCCAGCCTTCCCCGCCAGCTGGGAAGGGAAGGAATGATTCATTTCCCCCTTGGGGGAAAATGAAAGGGGGTAACTTAAAGTATATCAAAAAGTTAAGAACTATTACAGAGAGTCATAGAGTTGCACAGAGAAAAAAATACTATTATCTGATTGCAATGCCTTCATGTTTGAGATACTTTTTCAATTCTCTTATATTTATCTCCCCGAAGTGAAAAATGCTGGCAGCAAGTGCTGCACTGCATTCGGTATTAAAAAAGACCATGCTGAAATGTTCCATCGATCCCGCTCCTCCGGATGCAATTACAGGAATATTTACATTCCTGCTCACTTCAGCGGTAATATCTAAGGAAAATCCCGATTTTGTTCCATCATTATTCATTGAGGTAAGCAAAATTTCACCTGCTCCAAGTTCTTCAGCATTGAGCGCCCAGCTTACTGTTTTTAGTAAGGTGGGAGTCCGGCCTCCGTCTACAAAAACAATCCATTCATCACCAACAAGTTTTGTGTCAATAGCTACAACGACACACTGACTTCCAAACTGACCTGCAATTTCAGATATAAGTTCGGGTCGGCGTACTGCCGATGAATTTACTGTTACCTTATCCGCTCCGGCTTTAATAAGAACTGAAACATCATTAACGGTATCAATCCCACCTCCAACTGTAAATGGTATATTTATTTCTGCTGCAATCCTTTCAACCAATCCGGCAAGAGCTTTCCTGTTCTCAATTGTCGCAGTTATATCGAGAAAAACGAGTTCATCCGCTCCCTGTTTCACATATGCTTTTGCCAGTTCTACAGGATCTCCTGCATCTACGAGGTTTATGAAATTCACACCTTTGACCGTACGCCCGTTTTTAATGTCGAGACAGGGAATAATTCGTCTTTTTAACATAGATTTCCCAATTCTTTTAAAGTTATTTTTCTCTCATAAACTGCTTTACCTATAATTGCCCCTTCGCAACCAACTTCCCGTACATCCTCAATATCTTGGATTGAAGATATGCCTCCGCTGGCAATGAGATTGATTTTTACTGAATCCAGAATCTCTTTATACAACGCTGTTGATGGTCCCAGAAGCATACCATCTTTTTTAATATCAGTACATATCGTATATTTAACTCCTTTGGACCTGTAATCAGAAATAAAACTTATTATTTCTTTGTCTGAATTTTCCAGCCAGCCTCCTGTAGAGACTTTTCTGTCGATGCAATCTGCCCCGAGAATCAACTTTTCCTGTCCCAGTTTTGACAGCCATTCAATGAATAAATGAGGGTCAGTCACAGCTATGCTTCCGGCAGTTACCTGTCGTGCCCCGGCATTAAATACTGTTATCATATCTTCATATGATCTTAACCCACCTCCGAAGTCAATTTTTAATTTTGTCTTCCATGCAATCTTTTCAAGGACCTTTAAATTTTCTATCTTTTTGTTTCTGGCCCCTTCAAGATCGACCAGGTGTAAATAATTTATGCCATTATCTTCGATCTGCCTTGCAAAATCAAGAGGGTCCTCATTATAAATCTTCCTGGAACTAAAATCTCCCCTGGTAAGCCGGACACATTTCCCCCCTATTATATCAATTGCTACAATGATTCTCATAGCTCCAGAAAATTTTTCAGTATTTTTTCGCCCGTTTCGGCTGATTTCTCCGGATGAAACTGTGTTGCATAAAAATTTTCCTTCTGCATTGCTGCACTAAATGGAAGAATATAATCACACGTTGCTATAGTGCATAATGAGATTTCAGCATAATAACTGTGAACATAGTATAGATCGTCATCAACAGATACACCTTTGAACAGGTCTCCTTTAATCGTCAGACAATTATTCCAGCCCATATGTGGAATCTTTTCAACCGGTGGGAACAATTTGACATCGGTGTCAAATATTCCGAGGCATTGTGTCTCTCCCTCCTCAGAAAAACGGCACATAAGCTGTAAACCAAGACAAATTCCAAGCACAGGCTGGTTCAACGAAACGATTGTCTTATCCAATCCTCTTTCCTTAAGATAATAAATAGCAGAACTGGCTTCTCCAACACCCGGAAAAATGACTTTATCTGCGCTTAATAACTCAGAAGGATTGTCTGTGATAATGCTTTTATAACCTAGTCGTGAAAGTGCATTCTGTACAGATTTTATATTTCCGGCATTGTATTTCAATATAGCGATCATAGACTGCCTTTTGTACTGGGTAAGTCAAAGTTTTCTGTTTGTTTTACGGCCATTTTTATGGCTTTTGCGAATGCCTTGAAGATTGCTTCAATCTTATGATGCTCATTTTCACCTTCGCCTTTGATATTCAGGTTACATCTGGCATTGTCGCTGAATGACTTAAAGAAATGAAAGAACAATTCAGCCGGCAGTTCCCCAATTTTCTCGCGTGAGAACTTCACATCCCATACCAGCCATGGTCTGCCTCCAAAATCCAGAGCTACCTGAGCAAGACAATCATCCATTGGCAGAACGAAGCTGTATCTTTCTATCCCTTTTTTCCCTCCCAGCGCTTTCACTATAGCCTCCCCTAATACAATTGCCACATCTTCAACAGTATGGTGTTCGTCAATCTGAAGATCACCCTTCACTTTTATATTTAGATCGATATTTCCGTGCCGGGCAATCTGTTCCAGCATATGATCGAAAAATCCAATTCCTGTAAAGATCGTGCTTTTACCTGATCCGTCAAGATTGATTTCTATAAGAATGTTGGTCTCGGTTGTTTTACGTTCCACAATTGCAGTCCTTGGAATATGTTTAAGATACTTATATATATCGTTCCAGTCTTTTGTGGTTAATTCGGCTTCGGAGGATCTTTTATCACTGAATAAAATGGCGTTACATCCGAGGTTTTTTGCCAGCGTAACATCTGTTATCCTGTCGCCGATAACATACGATGAGTCGAGATCGATCCCGCTGGCAAGGTATTTGGCAAGCATTGCAATTCCTGGCTTACGAGTCGGCGCATTTTGTAACGGGGTTGTTCTGTCGATAAATATTTCTGCGAATGTAACACCTTCACCTTTAAGTATTTCCAGAATCTTATTCTGAACCGGCCAGAAGGTATTCTCAGGAAATGACTCTGTACCCAAACCATCCTGGTTTGTAATCATAACAAGTTCAAAATCAGTCTCCTGTGCTATTTTAGATAAACAAGATATAGCTCCGGGGAGAAAAGTCAGCTTCTCGAAACTATCTATCTGTTCATCTTCCGGTTCTGCAATAATTGTCCCATCAAGGTCAATAAAAAGTACCTTCTTCATATTGAAATGAATTTTAATGCCATGATTAACTGGTCATTTTCTGATTTTTTACCTATTGTGATCCGGAGACAGTTTTCAACCATGCTGCTACGGTTTCTTATAATAATATTCTTGTCAACCAATGCATTATAAATATAGTCAGCATTTTTAACTTTAACAAGAAGGAAATTGGCATCTGAAGGATAAACATTTTCTACTAAACGCATTTTTGACAGTATTAGAGAAAGCCTTTCCCGTTCCTTTTTAATTCTTAATACCTGGCTTTTATATTGCTCAGTCTGACCGAGTTTAAGTATTGCAGCTTTCTGATTGATGGCGCTGATGTTATATGGTGGTTTCAGCTTGTTAAAATACTTAATAACAGCAGGATTTGAAAAGGCCATTCCAACTCTTACTGATGCAAGTCCAAATGCCTTACTGAATGTCTGCATTACTATCAAATTCGGATGTTTGTCAACCATTTTGATAAATGAAGGTTTTTCACTGAAATCAATATAGGCTTCATCAAGTATCACGATCCCGTTAAATTTAGTGATAATGTATTTAACATCGGGATAATTCATTGAGTTGGCTGTAGGGTTATTTGGAGAACAAATAAAGATGAGTTTTATATTTTTATTTGAGAAGAATGGATCTGCTTTTTTAAGGTCAATCTGAAAACTATCGGTCAATGGGATCTTTACAACTTCAATATTATTAACAGAAGCAGACACCTGGTACATACCATAGGTAGGAGTAAAGGTGAGTGCTTTGTCTACACCCGGGTTGCAGAAAACCCTGAAGCAAAGATCTATAATTTCATCGCTTCCGTTTCCGAGGAATATTTTTTCCTCTTCAATCCCTTTGACTTTTGAAATTGCATTTTTAAGTTCTCTCTGATAAGGATCGGGATACCGGTTCAGCTTCCCGTAAGGATTCTCATTGGCATCCATAAAAACACCTGTTTTGCCATTGAATTCATCCCTGGCGCATGAATAGGGAGTCAGTTTTAAAACATTTTCCCTTACCATTTTATTCAGATCAACCATTTTGCAAACTTTTAAGTCTGACACTTACTGCATTTTTATGACCCATTAAAGACTCAGCTTCAGCCATAAGTTCAATTGCCGGTCCAAGCTTTTTTATTCCTTCAGCACTAAGCTCCTGGAAAGATATTTTTTTGAGAAAGCTTTCTGTAGAAACACCGCTGTAATTCCTGGCAAATCCATTTGTCGGAAGTGTGTGGTTTGTTCCAGACGCATAATCTCCGGCACTTTCACAACTGAATTTTCCAAGGAAAACAGAACCTGCGTTTCTTATTTTGTCAGCGAGTGAATTCGAATCGGTTGTATTGATAATCAGATGTTCAGGTGCATACAGATTACTGAAATCTATGCAGTCCTCCAGAGAAGACATCAGGATCATTTGACTGTTCTCAAGAGCTTTTAAAGCAATTTCTTTTCTAGGAAATAACTTAATCTGTTTATCTACTTCATATCTAACTTTTTTTAAAAGATTCATATCATCAGTCAGCATAATAACCTGACTATCAGGTCCGTGTTCTGCCTGCGAAAGCAAGTCAGCAGCAATAAATTCAGGGTTGGAATGGTTGTCTGCAATCACTAATACCTCACTTGGACCAGCAGGCATATCTATTGCGACTCCATCCTGCTGAACCAGCTCCTTGGCTTTTGTAACATATTGATTACCTGGTCCGAATATTTTGTATACTTTTGGAATACTTTCCGTACCATATGCCATTGCCGCAATTGCCTGAGCTCCTCCTGCTTTGAATATTTCAGATATCCCGATAAGCTGTGCTGTATAAAGAATCAGAGGGCTGACTTTTCCATCCTTTCCGGGGGGAGTGCATACAACAATTTCTTCGCATCCTGCCAGTTTTGCAGGAATACCTAGCATGAGCAGGGTTGAAAAAAGAGGAGCACTTCCACCGGGTATATACAGGCCTACTTTTTCAATTGCCACCCCTTTTCTCCA
Organism: Bacteroidales bacterium; assembly: GCA_003141525.1. Classification (GTDB taxonomy): domain Bacteria; phylum Bacteroidota; class Bacteroidia; order Bacteroidales; family VadinHA17; genus LD21. The sequence continues at coordinate 75,476 of PLML01000184.1, read as the reverse complement.
GCATCTGACGCCTTTGACAGTTTCAATAACATGTTCAGTCGGAAGTTGAGCTGAATGGAAACTCTCAATATTCTTTTTTGCAACACTTATTGCTTTCTTCAGCTCCTGAGGAATATGTAAGGCTGATTCACGGATCTCATCAGATGTGACCTTTAAGTTTCCTGGAGGCACACCATCAAATTTTTCAGAGAAATAATAAACAGCCTTATCAGTTTCTGATTTTACTCTGTTTAAAATTTCTCTGACGATAGTTTCAAGATCGTCCTTTGTTATTTCCGGACGTCTGCAGAGTTCATTCCATCTCTCTTTTTCTGGAAGTAATATTGTTTTCATCAGAGTATCATTTTCTCGATCGGAATAACCAGAATACCCTCAGCACCGGCTGCCTTCAACTGATCAATCCTTTCCCAGAATTCGTCCTCTTTCACAACTGAATGGAGGCTGTACCATCCTTTTTCAACTAATGGCACGATGGTAGGACTTTTCATACCAGGAAGTATATTGCATATTTTTGTAATAGCCGACTCCGGGGTATTAAGTAAAATATATTTATTCTCCTTAGCATTTTTGACAGCCCTTATCCTGAAAAGCAAGCTATTCAGAATCGTTTGCTTTTCAGGACTCAGTTTTTTATTACCTATGATGACTGCCTGACTCTTCAGAATGGTTTCAACTTCATGTAAACCATTGGTAAGCAAGGTGCTGCCTGAGCTGACAATGTCACATACTGCATTGGCAAGACCTATGCCGGGAGCTATTTCCACACTGCCACTGATCTCCTCTATCTCAGCGATGATTTTATTTTTCTTAAGAAAGCGGGTAAGGATTTGTGGGTAACTTGTGGCAATTTTCTTATTCATAAAATACACTAATCCCTCATATTTTTCTTCTTTAGGAATGGCAAGGCTAAGTCTGCATTGTGCAAAACCAAGCTGTTCTATTATTGCTACATCCTTATTCTTTTCAAGTACCATGTTTTCGCCAAGAATACCAATATCTGCAACCTGTTGCTCCACATATTGAGGTATATCGTCATCCCGAAGGAAGAGTAGCTCAAGAGGAAAATTTCTGGCAGTTGTCTTAAGGACGCTGATACCATTGGAGAATTTGATGCCACATTCTTCCAGTAGCTTTTTTGATTTTTCACTTAGTCGTCCACTCTTTTGAATCGCAATTTTCAGTTCACTCATATCTCTTTTTTAAAATTAAAAAACCCGCCTGATCTGCTCAGACGGGTTTATGATATTATTATTTACATGCATATCATTTTCACCTCGCCTGAAAGCAAAGATGAAAATAATGATGTGATGTTGATTTGTAGTACATTTCTTAAAGTTATAAATGCAAAGGTAGTAAAAAATTAATAAATATCATAAATTATTGTTAAATCCTTTCAACAACCAGGTCTCCGACTTCTGTAGTTGAATATCCCATCCGTCCGGCTCCCATATCTTTTAATTTATTAGCTGTTACATACATAATAGCGTTTTCAATAGCATGAGCAGCTTTCTCTTCGCCCAGGTGTTCCAGCATCATACCTCCGCATGCAATAGAAGCCAGTGGGTTAATGACATTCTTACCTGTATATTTCGGAGCAGAACCACCAATAGGTTCAAACATAGAAACACCTTCAGGATTAATATTTCCTCCGGCAGCGATTCCCATTCCTCCCTGGGTAATAGCCCCAAGGTCGGTTATTATATCCCCGAACATGTTGGTTGTTACAATTACATCGAACCATTCGGGATTTTTTACCATCCACATGCAGGTTGCGTCTACATGGTAGTATTCGCGTTTAATATCAGGATAATCGGCTTTTCCTATTTCATGAAATGCCCTCTCCCAAAGATCAAAAACATAAGTCAAGACATTGGTCTTTCCACAAAGAGCCAGAGTCTTTTTCTTATTTCTTTTTCTTGTGTATTCAAAAGCATATCTAAGGCAACGTTCAACCTGCAAACGCGTATAAACCATATTCTGAATTGCAACTTCATGCGGAGTGCCTTTCATGGTAACACCTCCAATACCCGTATATACATCGCCTGTATTTTCCCTTACCACAACATAATCAATATGCTCAGGCCCTTTATCTTTAAGCGGTGTGGCCACTCCAGGATATAATTTAATCGGACGAAGATTAATATACTGATCCAGTTCAAAACGTAACCTCAGCAGAATTCCCTTTTCAAGAATACCTGGTTTTACATCCGGATGCCCAATAGCGCCTAAAAAAATCGAATCAAATTTTTTTAACTGATCGGTTGCAGAATCCGGAAGTATTTCACCAGTTCTCAGATAGCGATCTCCTCCAAAATCAAATTCTTCGAAATTCAATTTAAATCCAAATTTTGAAGCTGCTGCCTTCAGTACTTTTCTACCTTCCCTGACCACTTCCGGACCAGTACCATCTCCAGGTATTACAGCAATATTGTATGATTTACTCATAAGTTTACTTTTCATTATTTATGTATAAAAGACAGGATTTTTAATCTATTTCTGCACTTCTGCTAAATTTTTATTAGTTATTATTTTCATTTCAATATTCTCAATAATATTCAGCATTCTTTCAGTTGCCTTTATTGCAGATTCAGTCTGGTCAGCATCAAGGCCTCTTGTTTTAAATTCTTTTCCGTTGTAGTCCCATGTAATGACTGTCTCCACAAAGGCATCTGTCTTGCCTCCCGGAGGAATAGATACCTGGTAATCTGTNNGGTTTTAAACCATAGGAGAGGGAGAGTGAATAGTTTTTAATAAAGATCTTGTAATTTATCTGTTCGGCGCCAAGCACATCAGCGATGATAAAGGGCAGGTCTTCCGTTGTTACATTTTCTTTTTTATCACCAAGTTCAATAACTCTCTGAGTCACTTTAGTGAGTGATTCAGGATTAAGGAACAACCCAAACTCTTCAAGGTTTTTCCTGATCGTTGCTTTTCCTGATTGTTTCCCAAGAGCATATCTTCTTTTTCTACCGAATCTTTCAGGGAGCAGACTATTATAATAGAGGTTGTCTTTACTGTCTCCGTCTGCATGAACACCTGAAGTTTGAGTAAAAACATTCTCTCCAATCACCGGTTTATTTACAGGTATCCGTATTCCGCTGAATGTCTCTACTATTTTNNCCGGCTCTTTCTCCCAGCCCGTTAATAGTTGTATGAACGCCTTTAATGCCTGCTTTTACTGCTGAAAAGACATTTGCAACTGCAAGATCATAATCATTATGTGCGTGAAAATCAAAGTGAAGTGAAGGATACTTGTCAATAACTTTTTTACAGAAATTAAATGTCTGTTCAGGGTTAAGGATACCGAGAGTGTCAGGAAGCATGAATCTTTGGATGTTTTCAGCCTTCAAAGAATCCAGCATATAAAAAACATATTCTTCAGAATGGATCATTCCGTTCGACCAGTCTTCGAGATAAATATTTACCTCCATGTCACGGCTTTCAGCCTTTCTTATAATTTCTTTAATTTCATAAACATGCTTTTCGGGCGTTTTTTTCAATTGTTTTTCAAGATGACGCAGCGACCCTTTGCAAAGAAGATTGATAACTTTTCCTCCTGCATCATCTATCCAGTTTAAAGAAATATCTCCGTCGACAAACCCCAGGACTTCTACTTTTCTATGGAGATTGTTATGACGGGCCCAGTCAGTTATTTGTCTGATAGCCTCGAATTCCCCTGAGGAGACACGTGCTGAAGCCACTTCAATCCGGTCGACTTTAAGATCCTTGAGGAGAAGCTTGGCTACGTGGAGTTTTTCGAGCGGGGAGTATGAAACTCCCTGTGTCTGTTCCCCATCCCTGAGGGTAGTATCCATTATTTCAACTCTCATTATGTAAGGCTTTTATTGTTTTCATAAGCAATTATTGAACTCTTCATACTTAATAGGAAATCGATATCATCCAGCCCTTTAAGCAGACATTCTTTTTTATAAGGATTGATCCCGAATTTAACTGAATCTCCGGTTGATAAGATTGTAAATGTCTGTTTTTCAAGATCAATTTTAACTTTTGTATCCGGTTTATTTTGAACCAGGCTGAGCAGTTTTTTCAAAAGATCATCAGAGATTACTATTGGGAGCAGACCGTTATTCAGAGCATTGTTCATAAAAATATCAGCAAAAAAACTTGATACTACAGCCCTGAATCCATAATCAAAAATAGCCCAGACAGCGTGTTCACGGCTTGATCCGCTACCAAAATTTTTCCCGGCAACAAGTACCTTTCCAGTGTATTCCGGTTTATTCAGAACAAACTCATTGTTTTTCTCACCGGTCTTTGTATATCTCCAGTCGCGGAAAAGGTTATCTCCGAATCCTTGTCTTGAAGTGGCACTCAGAAACCTGGCAGGGATAATCTGATCGGTATCGACATTTTCGAACGGCAGAGCGACACAAGTTGATTCAAGAATATCAAACTTAACTTTTGGCATAGCTTATTAGTTTTTAACTTTTTTTTCTTCAGTTATAAATTCCCGCGGGTCAGTTAGCCTACCGGTTATTGCTGCCGCAGCTGCTGTTAGCGGACTAGCGAGTAAAGTCCTGGAACCAGGGCCCTGTCTCCCTTCAAAGTTCCTGTTAGATGTAGAAACTGAATATTTTCCCTGCGGGATCTTATCCTCATTCATTGCAAGGCATGAGGAACATCCTGGTTGTCTGACCTCGAAACCTGCATTTTTATAAACTTCTACCAGACCCTCAGCAACCATCTGCTCTTCCACCTTTTTTGAACCGGGAACAATCAGCGCGGTGATATTATTTGCTTTTTTTCTACCCCTGATGATTTGTGCAAATGCCCTGAAATCCTCTATCCGTCCATTTGTGCAGCTCCCGATAAAAACATAATCTATTGGATGCCCCAACAGTTTCATCCCGGGTTTAAAACCCATGTAATCAAGTGATTTTAAATATGAGGAAGTGGCCTTATTATTTCCTTTTTCATCTGACAGAGGAATTGAAGCATCGATTGCCATTCCCATACCAGGGTTTGTGCCATAAGTGATCATCGGTTTTATTAAACCGGCATCAAATTTCAGTTCGTTGTCGAAGATGGCATCAGTATCACTTTTGAGCTTTTTCCACTCATTGACTGATGATTTGATATTGTATATTCCGGGGATTGACGGAAGCTTTCTCAGATAGTCGAATGTAGTTTCATCAGGGGCTATAAGACCACCCCGAGCACCCATTTCGATACTCATATTGCAGATTGTCATCCTGGCTTCCATACTCAGGCTTCTAATGACAGAACCGCAATACTCAACAAAATATCCAGTTGCCCCACTGGCAGAGATCTCTGATATAATGTACATTATAATGTCTTTAGAAGTCACTCCCTTATGGAGTTTACCATCAAGTGAAATCCTCATCTTCTTTGGTTTTGGCTGGAGAATACACTGAGTCGCAAGTACCATTTCAACTTCGCTGGTTCCGATACCGAATGCAATTGTACCAAATGCACCATGCGTCGATGTATGACTATCACCACACACTATAGTCATTCCGGGCAGAGTATATCCCAGTTCCGGACCAATAACATGAACAATACCGTTTTTCGGATGGTTAAGTCCAAACAATTCGATACCATACTTCTGACAATTTTCACTCAGCCTTTCAACCTGGTTTCGCGATAATTGATCACTTATTGGAAGATGCTGGTTCTTAGTGGGTATGTTATGGTCGGCTGTGGCAATAGTTTTCCCTGGCCTGAATACCGGGATACCACGTTCTTTCAAACCGTTGAAAGCCTGCGGACTGGTAACCTCGTGAATGTAATGCCTGTCGATGTAAAGAACATCAGGTCCGGCTTCAATGGATCGAACTATATGGCTGTCCCAGATTTTGTCGAAAAGTGTTTTTGACTTCATTTATAGTACATTATTTTATATTCTTGATGGCTTTGATTTTTTGCCCCCCTGCCCCCCTAAAGGGGGGTTAATTCTCAATATTTAAGTAAATTTCCTTATTGTCCTGGAATTAGCCCCCCCTTCAGGGGTTGGGGGGCTGACTACTATTTAATCTTTGAAAGAGCATCAATAAAGGCTTCAACTGAAGCTGTAATAATATCGGTGTTTGCAGAAAAACCATAATAGATTTTTCCCTGGTGTTCAACCTGTATGTGGACCTTCCCGAGGTCATCACTGCCTTTAGTAATAGCCTGGATCAGAAATTCTTCGAGATGCACAGTCTTGCTGATCAGCTGTCTGACAGCTGTGAATGCCGCATCGATAGGTCCGTTACCGGAAGCTGTTGAGAAGTGTACTTCACCATTAATCTTCAAACCAACAGTAGCAACCGGAATTAATGATTTTCCGCATGACACCTGAAGAAGATCGAGCTTAAGTGATTTTTCCCCCTGGAAAACAACACCGGCAAGTATTCTTATATCTTCATCATTAATCTCTTTTTTCTTGTCGGCAAGATAAAGAAAACGATGGTAGATATCATCAATCTCCTCTTTCCCAAAATTGAATCCCAGTAATTCAAGACGGTGATTAAGGGCAGCCCTGCCACTGCGTGCCGTCAGGATTATTGATGATTCCCTGATACCAACTTCAACGGGATCTATTATTTCATAGTTTTCCCTGTTCTTCAGAACGCCATCCTGATGAATACCCGAGGAATGAGCAAATGCGTTTCTCCCTACTATTGCTTTATTTGCCTGCACAGGCATGCTCATAAGAGTTGAAACAAGCCGGCTTGTGCTAAAGATCAGTTTTGTATTGATATCAGTTCTTAATTTAAGGTCATGGTGACTTTTAATAATCATAGCAATCTCTTCGAGAGAAGTATTCCCTGCTCTCTCTCCAATACCGTTAATAGTCACTTCAACCTGTCGTGCCCCATTTATTATACCCATCATTGTATTGGCAGTTGCCATGCCCAGATCATTATGGCAATGAGTTGAGATGGTGGCTTTATCAATATTGGGAACATTTTCTCTCAGATATTTTATTTTCTGACCGTATTCTTCAGGGAGACAGTATCCCGTTGTGTCGGGTATATTAACAACAGTGGCTCCTGCTTTAATTACAGCTTCGATGACTTTTGCAAGGTATTTATTCTCCGATCTGCCTGCATCTTCAGCATAAAACTCAACATCATCAACAAATTTTCTGGCATATTTAACAGCATCTGCCGCTCTTTTAATGATCTCTTCGGGAGTTGTTTTGATCTTATACCTGATATGGAAATCCGAAGTACCAATACCGGTGTGAATCCTCTTTCTTTTTGCCTGCTGAAGAGCCTCAGCAGCAACTTCGATATCTTTCTTAACGGCACGGGTAAGAGCGCAGACCACCGGGTTTGAAACAGCCTTTGATATTTCTACTACCGATTTGAAGTCTCCCGGACTTGAAATGGGGAAACCAGCTTCGATAATATCGACTCCGAGAGCTTCAAGAGCCTGGGCAACTTCAATTTTCTCAATGGTATTTAACTGGCAGCCAGGCACCTGTTCTCCATCCCGCAGGGTGGTATCGAAAATAATGACCTTATCATCCATGATAATAATTTATTTATAAAGATTTTTATTTCACCGGTCTCAGTTTTCTCACTGCAGCGCCTGCTCTCCACATCTCGGAATTACCCAATTCATGAAGTTCGGCATCAAGCATCTGTTTATAATTGTCAGCACCTGTCGATTTGAGTACTCTCACACATTCCTCTCCCGATTTAACTTTGTTATACAAGTCGATGAATACAGGCAGGGTTGCTGCTTTGAATTTTGGACGCCAGTCAAGTGCTCCACGTTGAGCTGTTGCGCTGCAGTTAGCATACATCCAGTCCATCCCTTTTTCATCAACCAGCCTGATAAGACTCTGGGTCAGCTCCTCCACAGTCTCATTGAAAGCTTCAGAAGGAGAATGTCCATTATCCCGGAGTACCTGGTATTGTGCATCCATAATTCCTGCAAGAGCTCCCATTAAAACTCCCCGCTCACCTGTAAGATCGCTGTAAACCTCCTGTTCAAAAGTTGTCGGGAAAAGATAACCTGAGCCAATAGCTATCCCTAAAGCTTTCGTACGTTCTTCGGCTTTTCCGGTATAATCCTGAAAAACTGAATAGCTGGAGTTAATACCTGCACCTGCAAGGAAATTTCTCCTGACACTGGTTCCTGATCCTTTTGGTGCGACAAGGATAACATCAACAAAGGGAGGAGGGATAACTCCGGTATGTTCCTTATATGTAATTGAAAACCCGTGCGAAAAATACAGTGCATCTCCTTTTTTAAGGCAAGGTTTTAGTTTTGGCCACAATATTCGTTGAGCAGCATCCGATACAAGGTATTGAATTATTGTACCTTTTTTTGCAGCTTCCTCAACAGGGAATAATGTTTTTCCGGGTACAAAACCATCAGCAACGGCTTTATCCCAGTCGGCTTTGAATGCTGGAGCCTGGCCAATAATTACATTTATGCCATTATCCTTCATATTCATTGCCTGTGCCGGACCCTGAACACCATAACCGATAACTGCGACGACTTCATTTTTAAGTACTTCGCGGGCTTTCGAAAGTGAAAATTCTTCTCTTGTAACTACATTTTCGACGACACCGCCAAAATCAATTTTTGCCATGATTTTAAATATTAAATATGTGATTAATACTGGTTTTTATTCTTTTTTACCCCTCATCCCCCTAAATAGGGAACTATAAGTCAATTAAGTGTTGATTCTGTTTTGTAACGGTTAGCTTCATCCATCTCTTTAAGATATGAAGTAAGCTCTTTTACCTGCTTGGTTATTGCTACTCTTCCTGATCTTACAAATTGCAGCACACCAAATGGTTCAAGTTGAGCAAGCAATTCAGTTATTTCGTTTTTATGTCCTGTTTTTTCGAGTACAATGTATTCAGGAGAAACCTCAAGTATACGTCCATGATGAGTACGCACAATGTTATCAATGACGTTTCCTGACATCAGACCTTTAGTTGTAACTTTATAAAGAGCAATCTCCTGATAGATAATCTGATCGGACGTATGTACAAAAACTTTCATAACATCAACAAGTTTTTCCATTTGTCTTGAAACTTTCTGAACCATCTCATTCGTAGTCTTTACGACAATGGTAAGCAGCTGTATACCTTTTACTGCCGATTCCGAAGCAGTGATACTATCGATATTGATCTGCCTTCGTGTTAATATTATTGTTATCTGGCCAAGGATACCGATGTGGTCCTCAGTGAAAAGCGATATTGTAAATTCCTGTTTCATAGTATTATTATTAATATGTCAATCTGACTTCAGAAACTGATGATCCCGGTTCAACCATTGGGAATACATTTCCTTCCTTCTCAATCTTAATTTCAAGAATATATGGCCCTTCTGCAGATAGCATTCCTTCAAGCGAACTTACCAGATCTTCTCTCTTTGTAACAATCTTTCCCGGAATATTATATGCTTTTGCAATCATTATAAAATCAGGATTAACCAGTTCCGTCGAAGCATACCTCTTTTCAAAAAACATATCCTGCCATTGTCGTACCATACCCAGGTAATTATTGTTCAATACAATTATTTTTACAGGCACGTTATATTGCATGATAGTTCCCAACTCCTGAAGTGTCATCTGGAAACCGCCGTCTCCAACAAAAGCGATGACTTCTTTATCGGGCCTGCCTATCTTAGCCCCAATTCCTGCAGGTAGTCCGAATCCCATTGTCCCCATACCTCCTGAAGTGACCAGACTGTTCGGATGGCTGAATTTATAATACCGTGCAGCGAACATCTGATTCTGTCCGACATCGGTAACAATTATTGCTTCACCTTTTGTCATGTCAGATAATTGTCTCACGACCTCACCCATTCTTAACTCTCCCCTTTCCGGTTTAGTCTCTGCTTTTATGACTTTCTCGTATTCAGTCTTATCACAAATTCTGAATTCTCTTATCCATTTTTCAAAAGAATTTTCTTTGACAAGCGGTATCAGGTGTGTCAGGACTTCTTTCGCATCATTATTAATTTCAACATCGACTGCGACATTTTTATTTATCTCAGCCTCATCGATCTCAATATGAATTATGGTTGCTTTCTTCGCATATTTCTTAAGATTTCCGGTTACACGGTCATCGAAACGCATTCCAATAGCTATGATAAGGTCTGCCTCATTTGTGAGGAGATTCGGTCCATAGTTGCCATGCATCCCAAGCAAGCCCGTGAACAAACGATGATCAGAAGGGAAGCCGGAAAGACCAAGTAGTGTCGACGCAACAGGTATTCCTGTTTTTTCTGCGAATGCCTTCAGCTCATCTTCTGCCCCGGAAATCAGTACTCCATGACCGGCAAGAATTAGTGGTCTTTCAGCATGATTTATCATAATTGCAGCTGATTCTATTGCCTTGGTATGAAGCGGAATGTGAGGATTATAACTTCTTATGTATTCACATTTTTTGTACCTGAAATTAATTTTTTCAAGCTGCGCATCTTTTGTTATATCAATAAGAACCGGACCCGGTCTTCCAGTTTTGGCAATATAAAAAGCTTTGGCTATGGTGTCAGGAATATCCTGTGCCTTTTTTAACTGGCAGTTCCATTTAGTAACCGGCATTGAAACTCCTATGATATCAGTTTCCTGAAATGCATCGGTGCCGATAAGATTTGATACCACCTGTGCTGTAATGAATACTACAGGAACCGAATCAAGAAACGCGTTTGCAATTCCGGTCACAAGATTCGTAGCACCTGGTCCCGATGTGGCAAAACAGATACCTGGTCTTCCTGTAACCATCGCGTATGCCTGAGCGGCATGTGCTGCCCCCTGTTCATGTCTTGTCAGAATGTGCCGAAGCTTATCCTCATAATCCATAAGCTTATCATATACAGGCATTATTGCTCCACCCGGGTATCCAAAAATAGTATCCACTCCCTCCTCAATAAGGCACTGCAGAATAGCCTCTGCACCTGTAATACATTCCTGTCCATTGACTTCTAATGTTGCTTGTTCTTTTTCCTGTTCTGTCTTCATATAATTATTGTCTTGTTGTCTTGTAGTCTTGTTGTCTTTATTCCCCTGAGCCCTGAGCCCTGTGCTCTGTACTTCATATCAGCCTGACAGCTCCAAGATCTGCTGAACTTACAGTTGCTGCATAAGCTTTCAAAGCTGAAGAAATTACACGGTCACGTTTTTCGGGTTTATAAGCTCTGTCTCCTTTAGATTCTTCTTCCTCTTGTCTCATTTTTAGCTCTTTATCAGATATAATGACATTTATTTTTCTTCCGCTGATATCTATTTCAATACGATCACCGGTTCTGATCAGGGCAAGTTCACCACCAGATGCAGCTTCGGGTGAGACATGGCCTATCGACAGACCGGAAGTGCCTCCGGAAAACCTTCCATCGGTTATGAGCGCACATTTTTTATCAAGTCCCCTGGATTTCAGGTACGAAGTGGGGTAAAGCATCTCCTGCATACCGGGACCACCCTTTGGACCTTCATACCTGATTATTACTATATCTCCACCTTTAACAGCTCCTCTCAGGATGCCATCTGCTGCATCATCCTGTGATTCAAATATTATGGCATTCCCGGCGAATGAAAACAGCGAAGGATCAATGCCTGCAGTTTTAACTATGCACCCTTTCCTTGCAATATTTCCAAAAAGTACAGCCAGACCTCCATCCTTATTATAGGGATATTCGACTGATCTGATGCATCCTTTTTCCCTGTCAGTGTCAAGTTCCTTATACATAGTGTTATGTGAACCCATCTTCAGGCTTTTTTCCATTGACGGGGCACTCTTGAAAATATCGAATGCAGCAGGCTGGGTTTTGGCTCCTTTAATATCCCAGTTTGAAACAGCCTCACGAAGAGTCTCATAATCCACACGTTTTACAGAGGTGTCTATAAGGTTACCACGCTCCAGTTCAGCCATTATTCCCAAGATACCACCTGCACGGTTAACATCCTGAATATGATATTGCGAGCTTGGAGCTACCTTGCAAATGTTGGGAATTCTACGTGAAAGTTCATCAATATCGTGCATTGTAAAGTTGACGTGTGCTTCCTGCGCAATAGCAAGAAGATGAAGTACTGTATTTGTTGATCCTCCCATAGCAATATCCAGCGACATTGCATTCATAAATGCTTCTTTTGTCGCAATTGAGCGGGGAAGGACCGAATCATCCCCATCGTTGTAATATCTGTTTGCCAGATCGACAATTAAACCGGCTGCTCTTTCAAACAGCTTAACCCTGTTTCTGTGAGTGGCAACAATGGTACCGTTCCCCGGAAGTGAAAGTCCCAATGCCTCTGTAAGACAATTCATTGAGTTGGCAGTGAACATCCCTGAACATGAACCGCATGTAGGACATGCAGATTTTTCAATCTCATATAGTTCCTTTTCACTTATTGAGTCATCAGCACCTGCAACCATAGCATCGACCAGATCGAGATACTTGTTATTAAAAAGTCCTGCTTCCATGGGCCCTCCTGAAACAAAAACAACCGGGATATTAATTCTCATGGCTGCCATAAGCATTCCCGGAGTTATCTTATCGCAGTTGCTTATGCAGATCATTGCATCTGCAAGATGGGCATTACAGACATATTCAACACTATCAGCTATTAATTCTCTTGAAGGCAGAGAGTAGAGCATTCCAGCGTGACCCATTGCAATTCCGTCATCGATAGCTATAGTATTGAATTCGGCAGCAAAGAGGCCTCTCTTTTCAATCTTCTTTTTAACAACCTGTCCAATTTTATGAAGGTGTACATGTCCCGGAACAAATTGTGAAAATGAATTAACAATAGCAATAACAGGTTTTCCCATTTGTTCTTCCTTCATTCCATTTGCACGCCAAAGGCTTCTTGCCCCAACCATGTTCCTGCCGGTGGTCGTCTTTGAACTTCTGAGTTGATTCTTCATTTTTAAAAAATCATATTAAAAAAAAAGCTTCCCGGTTTCCCGGAAAGCTTCTGTATGTCTATAGTAACACATATTATTCCCGGGTCATGTGCGATGAGCAATAATGAGGATGAGGACTATAATATGGATTAAAGATATTCTCACTGTTTTATTATAAATTGACTGACAAATGTACCTATATTTTTAATATATCAAAGAAAAAGTGTAATTTTTCTTTATTTTGGTTATTGTTTATTAGAGACTCAGGATATCTGTGCATTTACTTAAGTATTGAATGTCAGTTGATTGCATGATTTTATTTCATGTTTATAAATTTTCAAAATCAATCCTTCAATCTTCTAAATATTTATTATCTTGTACATAATAATACAACCTTCATAACACGCTGAATATGAAAATTATCACCATTCTGTTTTCAATATTGCTCTTCTTTTCCGTTTCATTTGCCCAAAAGAAACCAATAGAAAATCTGAAGAGTAACAGGATTGAAAAGATAATTAATTCCCATTGGGCATTCAATTATTTCCCGGGTACTGGTGCAAATAAAGGGTACGAAGCTCCGGGGTTAGATGATTCCAAATGGCCGGCAGTAAGTATTCCTCATACATGGAGCACTTATGAAACCACAGGTGAACTACATCCTTTTATAAGGAATCCTTCAGAATCCGATAATCCCTACTGGTGGATGGGATGGGGCTGGTACCGTAAACACTTTTCCATTAACAGGGAATATTCCGACCGAAAGATTTTTGTTGAGTTTGAAGGCGTTCAGAAATATTGCAAAGTATGGCTTAATGGTAAATATCTGGGTGATCATAAAGGAGGATATGGTTCTTTCGATTTTGATATTACAGCAGACGTAAAGCCCGGTGAAGATAATGTTCTTGCTGTAGCAGTAAGTAACCGCCAGAAGGATGAGTTCAGGATACCTCCGATGGCAGCAGTTAATTTTGATGTCTATGGAGGTATTTATAGGGATGTCACGATTGTCCTTAAAGATAAGCTTTTCATTCCTATGCAGGGCGCAGCAAATCATGAAGGAGGGACATTTGTGACCACACCCCGTGTTTCAGAAAAAGAGGGTGTCGTGAGGGTGCAGACCTGGGTCAAAAATGATAATCTGCAAAAGAAAACATGTACTTTACAAACTTCAATCGTTGATACTGCAGATAAAATAATCCAGGTAATAAAATCGGAAGCTGTTATAAATCCTGGCCAACTATACAAGTTCGATCAGACCAGCAAACCCGTTAAAAACCCTCATTTATGGTCAAATGATGATCCCTACATGTACAAGGTTAATACCCAGGTTATTGACGGAAAGGTAGTAGCAGATAGCTATTCAAGTCCCCTGGGTTTTCGTTGGTTCAGGTGGGATTATAAAGAAAACTTCCTCTATGTGAATGATAAAAAAATGTTCATACGCGGAGGAAACCGTCACCAGGAATATCCATGGCTGGGAGATGCTATTCCAAAATGGATTACAGTTAAGGATTATACAGATATGGCTGAAAATCTGAATTATAACTTCGTCAAGACTGCCCATTATCCCAACGACATGCTTGTTTACGACCTGGCGGATAAACTTGGTATTGCAATTGATGAGGAATCACCAAGCATAAGAAATCAGGAATTCTCTGTTGAGGTTCAGGAACAGCAGATGAAAGAGATGATACGTCGCGACCGTAACCATCCGAGCATAATGATGTGGAGCATGGGAAACGAGACCAACCACCCTGTCGATTCAAAATTTGCAGTGGCTGAGGATTCAACAAGGATACTGACTGCATGTCGGGTTAAAGAAGGTTCAGCGGGTGCATTTGTTAAACATACCGATGAAAACCTTGCAATCGGAGACCTTTCAAGATGCATTATCAGGGGATGGATTAACCAGGATGCTAAAGATCTGAAAACAACCAATATACAGCAGAATGAGACTGAAAAACACCAGTTAAATACAATCAACACAAGTGAAGTATCAGAGACAGGTAACCAGTGTAACTGGCCTTATGAAGACCATGGTGCTGACCTGGAATATCTGAATGCGCCCCTTCAACATGTTGATCCTTCAGGTACTGTGGATGTTTACAGGATACCAAAATATTTGTACTATTTCTGGCAGTCGATATTTGGAAAAAATTTAATGGTTTTTATTCAGCCCTCTTATTGGCGATCTCAGTATCTGGGCTTAAAGGAAAATATAACCGTAAATTCAAATTGTGATAAGGTTGAACTCTTAGTCAACGGTGTAAGCAAAGGAGTCCAGTCGCCTGACCAATCAAATTTACATCGTGTTTCTTTTAATAATGTGCTGATTGAAAGGGGGATAATAAGTGCTGTTGGAACAAAAAATGAAAAAACGGTAAAAACAGAAGTTGTTATGGCGGGTGAACCGGCAAAAATAATTGTTACCGGATCACAGAATAATATAAAAGCCGACCGGGGTTCTGTTGTCGTTATTACCGTGGATATTGCAGATTCAAGGGGAACTCATGTCCAGGGGGCTAATAATACAATAAAATGGACTTTATCCGGACCTGCAACCCTGGCAGGCCCATCAATTTATGAATCTGATATTAACAAACATCATGAAATGGAAGGTGTATGGTACATGGAAATGCCGGTATCAAATGTTATCAGATCAACAGGGAAACCAGGCAGGATTAATATCTCAGTGTCATCAAGTGGGCTGACGTCAGGAACATTTGATATTGAAGCGGCAGAAATGGAATCCGATAACTCGGTTATTGTTGAACCGGTTCTTCAAGATGAAGGACGAGTTAGTGTTGCCAAGATCTTACTCAATGTTAACAGACTGGAAGATGTGCCGCGCGAAATAAAAATGAATTATGATGAACTCAATCTGGGGTTATCGGATAAAACCGGATATGAAAGGATGCTTAGAGATTATATATTGAAGAATAATCCTGTTTTGGATACTACGACAATTGAATTCAGGACTTTAAATGATTTATTTGGCACTCAATTGCTGAATTCTGGCGGTCACCTTACTGCCAATGATTATAATTTCAATCTTGACCATTACAATAATTGCAGGCTGATATGCAGCTATATTTACAGTACCAAGCTTCCATCGCTATTTAAAGAAGGGTTGAAAAAGTACTATTCAGATGCTATTATTAATAAGGGAAGTGAAAAAAATGCAGGTGAAGAGATGAACTGGCTGAACTGGATTCCTTCAGGAGGTACCGTAGTTATAGTTCAAAGTGAAAAGCCCGGTGCCAACCTGAAGGGTGTTATTTTGACAGATAATACAGGGCTTGCGGAAATAATCAGTGCAGTTTATCCGCAGTTTGTTAAATTTTCGCAGGAAGCAAAAGAACGTGCTTTGATATTTGTAAGTAAAATGAATCCATATGTACATGCCACTTCATTAAGTGATCAAAGCCAGGAAGGAGATAATGCTAAACAAACCAGCGTTTCATATACAGCCGAAAAAGGACAGCCAATTTTGATTCCTTTATTGAAATTTATCTCGGAGTGAACCTCTGTGTGTCTCTTTGACACGGAGTTCCACAGATATTGAAACTTTCAAAGTTTTATTTTGGGGGAAATTAAATAGTTACTACATTTATCTAAAAAGTTCTTTGATCTTAACTAATTAAAAATTAAAGACCTGGAAATTCAGACTAATTAAACGTATGACATTTAAATTTAAACATTATCAAAATGAAAAAAAGAAGTATTATTTCGATTGTCCTGTTGATGGCTATTACTGGTCTTATCTTTTCTACCATCTATTCATTCACAACAAAACCTCAGAAAAACATAGGGTTACAGTTGTATTCAATTCGTGATTCAATTATGAAAAACGTACCTGCTGCAATAGCTAAAGTAGCCAAAATGGGTTATAAATTTGTCGAGCCCGCGGGTTATGAGGACGGCAAACTTTATGGTATGAATCCCGCTGCATTTAAGGCTCTTTGTCAAAAAAACGGATTGACTATATTGAGTTCTCACGTAGGTCAGCCCCTGCCTGATTCTGCCAGTCTTGGAAAGACTATGGTCTGGTGGGATGCCTGTATTGATGCACATGTTGCTGCAGGAGCAAAATTCCTTGTTCAGCCATTTATGGGTGATGGTGCCTATCGTAGCCTCGATACACTGAAGCGTTATTGTGATTATTTTAATATGATTGGCGAAAAATGCAGGGCCAAAGGTATTCGTTTCGGTTATCATAATCATGATAAGGAATTTTCCACAAAGCTGGAAGGACATACAATTTACGATTTCATGCTGGCAAATACTGATCCTAAAAAGGTTATGTTCGAGATGGATCTTTACTGGGTAGTTATGGGCGGTGCTAAACCTGTTGATTATTTCAATAAGTATCCCGGTCGTTTTGAGCTATGGCATATAAAAGATAAAAAAGAAATCGGTGGTGCAGGTACAATGATGGATTTTCCCGCTATCTGGGCCGCAGCTACCGAATCAGGAATGCAATATGGTGTTGTTGAAGTTGAAGAGTATAGCTTCGACCAGTTTACAAGCTGCCAGAAAAGTATTGATTTCCTTAACGCTGCACCTTATGTAGTAATGCCCAAATAAACAAAACTGAACATATATCCGTTCTACATTGATTTTGGAAGAGCACATAATATTATTTGTGCTCTTCCTTTTTTTGTATATATTTAATCTCTATCAACCATTTTAAAAAGATGAAGGCCATCTCTATTTTTTTCATTATTGCATCATTGGCATTCGCAGGATGTCAAAGCAGTTATTATACTGGAAACGATTTTCAGTCAGTACCTAAAATCGATTCTCATGTCCACCTTGACAGTTATAATGGATTTTTTGAAGATCAGGCATTGAAAGATAATTTTATCCTGATAACTCTTAATGTTGATCACTCTGATTCAGTTGCAGTTAAAAAGCAGCTTGCCTGGGCACTAAAGTCAGTGCAAAAGTATCCGGGAAAGGTTTTTTATGCAGCTGCCTTTTATTTTGATACAGCAGGCTGGGGAACAGAAAAGTGGGGTAAAAAGGTTATCAGCAATTTGAACAGTAATCTATCGGGAGGTGCCATTTCAGTTAAAATCTGGAAGAACATTGGAATGACAGAAAGAGATAAAAATGGAAAGTTCATCATGGTGGATGATCCTGCTCTTAAGCCGGTCATTGATTTTATAATCAGCAGGAATCTGCCAATAACAGGACATCTTGGAGAACCGCGTAACTGCTGGTTGCCGTTAAATGAAATGACAGTAAGCAGCGATAGCAGTTATTTTGCAGAGCATCCTCAATATCACATGTTCCTGCATCCTGATTATCCTTCATATGAAGATCAGATAAATGCCCGCGATCACCTTCTCGAATTGCATCCTGATCTTAAATTCATAGGATGTCATCTTGGAAGCCTCGAATGGAATGTAGATGAACTTGCCAAAAGACTCGATAAATATCCGAATATGGCAGTAGACATGGCTGCCCGTATTTGCCACCTGCAATATCAATCCGCTAAGGATCGCAAAAGGGTTCGTAATTTCTGCATTAAGTATCAGGACAGGCTGTTATACGGTACTGACCTTTCAGATGATGGGGACAATAATCGTGAAAATCTCTCAAAATCGATTCATGAAACATGGCTCGACGACTGGAAATACTTTACTTCAGATGATAAAATGACTTCTGATAAATTCAGGGGGACATTTGAAGGACTGAAGCTTCCAAAAGAGGTGGTCAATAAGATATACCGTGAAAATGCAATCAAGTGGTATAAACTGAATGTTAAATGATTGGATAGGGTCATGCTAGGGCATGACCTAAATAAGTTTTTTTAACAGAGGCGGTTTAGGAATAAAAATCTTTATTTACCTTTACACGTGAAAGTACACGTGTAAGTAAGCATTAAATTTACAGATTATGAAAAAGATTGTCGTTGCAGGTGCAGGAGGTTTTATTGGTGGCCACCTTGTAAAAGTGTTAATTAAAAAAGGTCATATCGTGAGAGCAGTTGATTTGAAACCTTTGAATGAATGGTATCAGGTTTCGGGTGAAGCAGATAACCTTGTGTTGGATTTGCGTCTGCGAGAGAATTGCTATAAGGCAGCCTGTATGATCAGCGTTCTGATAAATACACACCTTCTTATTGCCTCAAAGGATTGCAGTTTAGACAGGTTTTTCTATGCCTCTTCTGCCTGTGTATACAATGGCGAGAAGCAAACCGATCCGCATAATCCGGGACTCAAAGAATCCGATGCTTACCCGGCACTGGCTGAGGATGGTTACGGATGGGAAAAATTATTCAGTGAGCGTATGTGCCGTCATTTCAGGGAAGACTTTGGCCTTACAACGAGAGTTGCAAGGTTCCATAACGTTTATGGTCCATTTGGTACTTTTGACGGTGGCAGGGAAAAAGCACCGGCAGCTATCTGCCGCAAAGTAATTGAAGCTGGTATAACAGGGAGAAAAGAGATAGTGATCTGGGGAGATGGCCTTCAAACCAGGAGCTTTATGTATATAGATGATTGTATTAAGGGAATACAGGATATTATGTACAGCAATATTGAAGAACCGCTCAATCTTGGAAGCAGTGAGATGGTTTCAATTAACCAGCTTGTCGATTTAGTTGAAGATATAGCAGGGTATAAACTTAACAGGAAATATGATCTTAAAGCTCCAAAAGGTGTAAGGGGACGTAATTCCGAAAATACTCTTATTAGAAAATATCTCGGATGGGAACCATCAATTCCTCTTAGAAAAGGTATAAAAAAAACATATCACTGGATAAGTGGACAGGTTATTGAAGAGAGCAGAAGAAGAAAAGGAACTAATCGCTTCAATAAATAAGTCATCTCATCCCATGAAACGCAAAAAAGTCCTGGTAAGTGGATGTTTTGACCTGCTTCATGGCGGGCATATCGCTTTTTTCAAAACGGCAGCAAGTTTTGGCGATCTATATGTTAGTATCGGAAAAGATCAAAACCTTCTTTTTCTGAAAGGGAAGAAGCCCGTTTTTTCAGAAGAGGAAAGACTTTTTATCGTTAAGTCAATACGATATGTATTTGATGCTTTTCTTGCTTCTGGCGCAGGGGTGCTCGATTTTGAACCGGATTTAATAAGAATAAAACCTGATGTCTTTATTGTAAACAATGATGGGCATACTCCGGATAAAGAGGCCCTTTGTAAAAAGCTTGGAATACATTATATTATACTCGACAGGATCCCGGAATCAGGATTGCCTGCACGTTCAAGTTCAGCCACAAAAAGGGACATGAAGTTTCCCTACAGGTTATGCCTGGCTGGCGGCTGGATCGATCAGCCCTGGGTCTCTGTAATACACCCCGGATCTGTGGTTGTTGTTCAGATATGGCCAACAATGGATTTTAACAACAGATCAGGGCTTGCTACCAGTTCCCGTGAATTTGGAATAAAAATATGGGGCGACAGGTATCCTGACGGGGATCCGGTAGAAAATGCAAAGATTTTATTTGGTGCGGAGAACCCTCCCGGAACTAAATATGTTGCAGGTTCTCAGGACCACCTGGGGTTACTTATGCCTGGTGTGAACAGGCTCTGTTATAATGGCGGATACTGGCCTGATTTTATACAATCATCTGTAGATAAAGATATCTGTGAATGGCTTACTGATGTTATTCATCTTGTACCTCTGAAACCACGACCATATGGATACGATCCGTTGAAAGAGATGCATCTCGAAAAGAATCTCATCAGAGATCTCGGAGAAGCGGGTGACAGATGCTGGGAAAGTATTATGAGAAAAGATATTAATGGTTTAGGTAAATCATTGTCCGATACCCTTAAATCATGGAAACAAATATTACCACTTACCGTGCCGGACGATATTATGAAAGAAATGGAATCAATATATTTTTCTGATTACCCTGGCGCTATCACCTCAGGTTGTGGTGGCGGTTATGTAATAGTTGTATCTGAAAAAGAAGTGCCGGGAGAGGTCAGAATTAAGGTGAGGTATTAATATTATAAGGTTTTTTTTTGATTATTTTTAAATATTAATTTGAACTAAGGAAACTGGATGGTTAATATCAGACAGTCAGATATTGCAAAGGAACTCAATATTTCAAGGGTTACTGTTTCTAAAGCATTACGGGGTCATCCTGACATTTCCAGATCAATGAAAAAAAAGATTGTCGAGACCGCCGCTAAGATGGGATATGTTCCAAACCTGATTGCGCGTCAGTTGAATTCGAGGCGAACATTTACTGTTGGAATCGTTGTTCCGGACCTCGAAAACAGTTTTTTTTCATATATTGTTGATAGCATGGTAGATTATGCCACAGAGCATAATTATTATGTTATCCTGACAGTTTCCCGCGAGGAGGAAAGTATCGAAAAACGGAATATCGAAAACCTTATCGGCATGAGGGTTGATGGCCTTCTGGTTTGTCTTTCACAAGAAACAACAGACAGACAGGTGTTTACAAAAGTCGGTAAAATGAATATCCCGCTGGTGTTTTTTGACAGGGCTTTTGAAAATATGAAATTTTCAAGGGTCGTGTTTAACGATAAACCTGGAGCTGTGATTTCCTTAAACCATATAATCCTGGAAGGATATACTAAAATAGCCAATTTCTCAGGGTACTCAAAAACCAATATCGGAAAAGAACGATTTGAAGGATTTATTGATGCTCTTACAAAGAATAAAATCCCTGTCAGGAAAGAATGGATTATCGAAGGTGGTTTTGAATTGAAAGATGGGTATGAATCGTTTAAAAAATTAAATAGTTCGGGTAACTTGCCTGAAGTAGTTTTTGCAGTTAATGACAGGGTTGCCCTGGGAGCTTATAAAGCTGTAAAGGAAGCAGGACTCAGGATACCGGAAGATATTGGGATATTTGGCTACGGATTCAATGAAATTACTGATTTCTTTGATCCGCAATTAACAGTCATTAATCAGGATCCAAGGAAAATGGGCAGTGAAGCCTGCAAATTGCTTATTAATGAAATTGAAAAGAAAATAAAAAGCGGCGTTAATAAAATTTATATCGAAGAGGAATTCCTTTGGAGAAAATCAATCAGACGAAAAGTGGAAAAGTGAATTAAAGCATTAATAAATATTAAATCCTCAAACATGAAAACCAATCTTATAAGACAAGGCTTTCTTTCAGGTTTACTGGTTATTATTTTAATATTTTCTGTTTCAGCCCAACAACAGAAGCAAAACGTTGCAGAAGGTCCTTTCAAACCCACTGACGAATCACTTAAGCAGTATCAGTACCCGGAATGGTTCCGTGATGCCAAGTTTGGTATCTGGGCACACTGGGGACCCCAGGCAGTACCCCGCCAGGGTGACTGGTACGCAAGGAGAATGTACCAGGAAAAAGATCCTGCTTACAAGTACCATATTGAACATTACGGACACCCTTCTGAGTTTGGTTATAAGGATATCATACCCCTTTGGAAAGCAGAGAAATGGGATCCCGATAAACTCATGGAACTCTATAAAAAAGCTGGTGCAAAATACTTTGTCAGTATGGGTTCTCATCATGACAATTTTTTCCTCTGGAATTCAAAGCTCAATAAATGGAACGCTGCAAACATGGGTCCTAAAAAGGATGTGGTAGGAATCTGGCAGCAGGCAGCAAAAAAACAAGGGTTGAAATTCGGTGTTTCAGAACATCTGGGTGCCAGTTTTACCTGGTTCCAGGCTGCTCATGGTTCTGATAACGAAGGGCCAAAAGCAGGAGTGCCCTACGATGGCGCAGATCTCAATTACCAGGACCTTTACCATGCAAATGCCATGCCTGACGATAAAGACTGGCTGACCAAAAACCCTGCATTTCAGCTTGAATGGTACAGAAGCATAAAAGAACTGGTAGATAATTATCAGCCCGATCTTCTCTATTCTGACAGCAGAATGCCTTTCGAAGATGTGGGTCGTACTCTGATATCTCATTTTTACAACCAGAACATAGCCAAAAATAACGGGAAACTTGAAGCAGTCTATACATGCAAGCAACCATCAGGCGGAATGTGGGTCGAGGATCTTGAGCGCGGCGTGAAAGATACGGCAAGCCAGTATCCGTGGCAGACCGATACATCAATAGGTGACTGGTATTACAGGACTGGCCAGAAGTATAAGACTTCAACAGAAGTAATTCAGATGCTTGTTGATATAGTGAGCAAGAACGGCAACCTTTTATTGAATGTTGTTCAGACTCCTGAAGGAGATCTCGAACCTGATATGCTTAAGATACTTGATGAGATCGGGATATGGACATCAGCAAACGGGGAAGGAATTTATGGTTCACGTCCATGGAAAATATATGGAGAAAAGCCGGCAGACAAACCTGTGAAGAAGCAGGGCCAATTCGACGAGAATTTTGGATTCAGCTCAAAGGACATCAGGTTCACGACCAAAGGTTCTTCGCTTTACGTGTATTGTCTTGGAAAACCAGAGGCCGATATTGCAATAAAATCACTTGGAAAATCTTCAAAGCTTGCCGATAAACTGATTGCCTCAGTAACTATGGTGGGCAGCAAAGAAGAACTTAGCTGGAAACAGAATGCTGATGCATTGGTGATCAAAAAACCTGCAAATTTACCATCTTGGCAGGTAACAGGTTTTAAAATTGAATTCAGAAAATAGTGTCTGAGCTCTGAGCCCTTCACCCTGTGCCTTCATCCTCCTTTAAGCCTTTTGATCTCATTGAAGTGATCCATAGTTAATTTTTCACGGGCTTCTCGGGAGGTTTTACGATAGGCCTCAAACTCGTTTTTCAGTTCATGGAGCTCTTTTTTGGTATTTGATGTCTGTGAAAGGTTTCGTTTAAAAACAAGAAATCCTAATAATAATATAGCGACTAATCCGGTCAGAATTGTCCACATTATTCCGTTATAGGTTGACTTATTGACTTCCATACCTATTACTTTTATACTGTTTTTTGTACCGGTCATTTCTTCCAGTCTGGTTTTAGTAGATTCAAGGTTTGTCCTGAGTGAATCAATAGTCTGGTTTAATAGAGATGTGGTTTTGTTTAACCCTGCTATTTTTTTGTTAGTTGAAGAAAGAGTATCTGTTACATTAATTTTAAGTATTTGAAACATATCCTCCCTTATCGCTCTGTAATTTTCATAAATTCGTGTCCGATCCTCAAGGTACTTAAGTTGTTCTTTCAGAGGATTTTTAGTCAGTTCATCAGGCATCGTGCCCTGGCCTGTTACTTTAATAACTGTAATTGCCATTACAGCTAAGATCAAAAGACTTCTGATTTGTGACTGATTCATAACTTTCATCGGATTAAGTAAAAAAAGAACAGACTCTCACTTTAACAAACGAGCAGATACACTGAAAATTGTATTCTAAAAAACAGTAAATTTATGGAATTTAAAATATCAAAGGGAAAAGAATATGGAAAATCGAAACAATAACAGGCGTAGTTTCATTAAGAAAACTGCTTTAGGTGGTTTAATTGCAGTAAGTATGCCTGAATTACTTTCAGCAGCAATGGTTCCTTCCGGATCGGAGAAGAACACCCTGGGCAAAGATAATGTTGTACTTTTTCAGGGCGATTCTATAACCGATTCCGGCAGAAACCGGGATGATAATTCTTATAACAATCCAGGCGTGCTGGGATCGGGCTACGCGATGCTCGCAGGTGCTGCACTAATTGAAAAGTATGCATCGCTCAATCTGCAAGTGTACAATAAAGGAGTATCCGGGAATAAAGTTTTTGAGCTGGCTGAACGGTGGGATAAAGATTGCCTCGATATTAAACCTGATATTTTAAGTATCCTAATCGGGGTAAATGACATCTGGCATAAACTGGAAGGAAATTATAATGGTACAGTTGAAATCTACAGAAATGACTATATTGCTCTGCTTGAAAGGACCAGAAAGGCACTCCCAAAAGTAAAACTGATAATCTGCGAACCCTTTGCAATTCCGGGAGTCAAAGCTGTCGATGATAAATGGTACCCTGAATTCTACAGTTATCAAAAGGCGGCCATGGAGATTGCAGCTCAGTTCAAAGCCACTTTTATTCCATATCAGAGGATTTATAATGAAGCAATAACCAGGGCACCAGGTGTATACTGGACCGGAGACGGGGTTCATCCTACACTTGCCGGAGCTCAGCTAATGGCACAGGCGTGGATTGACGTGGTAAAGGCGTAACGGCACAGCGGCATAACAGTATAAGACATCCCGACATAACGGCATAGCCACAAGATTAAACCAGATTGATTCTAAAAAGAATTAGTTATAAATATTAGGAGGTAATACTATGAAAAAACATTTTGTAACAATTGTTACAATTCTGACTCTTTCGTTGATGACAATTGGTGTATGCGCCCAGGAAACTGCAAAACAGCCTGCTAATCAGCCTGTTTCCAGACCTGCATTCAGAATGCCGCCGGCTGTAAAGTCAGCCGAGATCTTGCCAGATAACTCAGTTATTTTCAGATTGCTTGCAAAAGATGCATCTACGGTTGCTGTGAGTGGCGACTGGATGTCCGGATTTGGTGCCAGTGCCCCTTTGGTAAAAAATGATACAAACCTGTGGACTCTTACGGTCGGTCCTCTTAAACCTGAGCTTTATAGTTATACGTTTTTAATCGATGGTGTCAGGGTACTTGATCCTAATAATCCACTGGTAAAACGTGATGGAACCCGGAATGAGAGTATGTTTCTGATACCCGGACCTGAATCAGACCTCTATTTTGTTAAAAATGTTCCTCACGGATCCCTTACTAAAGTATGGTATGAATCGCCGAGCCTGAAACTTAACAGAAGAATGTATGTTTATACACCTGCAGGTTACGAAAACAGCCAGAATAAATATCCTGTATTTTACCTGCTTCACGGTGGTGGAGGTGATGAGGATGCCTGGACTACCCTTGGCCGTACATGTCAGATTATGGACAACCTGATTGCTCAGGGTAAAGCTAAACCGATGATTGTTGTTATGCCAAATGGAAATCCCGGTCAGGCAGCAGCTTTTACTGATGCTCCCATCAACACGGCAGCAACGGTCCCTTACGATATGGGAAGGGGTTTGTTTGAGGAAAGCATGGTAAAAGACATAATTCCCTATGTGGAAAGTCATTACAGAGTGATTAGAGACAGGGATGACCGTGCTCTGGCAGGGTTATCGATGGGAGGGATGCAGACACTCACACTGACAGGCAACTATCCAGCCATGTTTGGTTACATTGGTGTAATGAGCATGGGATTGGTTGATGTTACAACTATGGGTTTAAAACCAGATCCCGATCAGGATGCTAAATTCGAAACTCTTAAGAATAGTGGTTATAAACTCTATTGGGTCGGTGTAGGGAAAGATGATTTCCTTTATAAATCAGTTCAGATCCTAAGAAGTTCACTTGACAAGCATGGTTTAAAATACACTTATCGGGAAAGTACCGGAGGACACTCCTGGGCTAACTGGCGTATTTATCTCTCGGAATTTGCCCCACAACTATTCAGATGATGCAATGATTTGCACATTCAAGCTTGCATGGTTTTTAATATTTTAATTTTTTAATTTTTGTTTATGACTTCGGCATGATTATCGCACAAATACTATCATAGATTACTAACCTGATCTGGATGATGAAATATAGTGCTTTTATTTGCTTTCTACTGATAATTAGCTCTCAGACAGTTAGTTATTCTTAAAAAATCACAACAGGTATATACAGTGGCGTGAATTTTTCTGATATCCATGGTCAGGATTTTGGTGGAAAATGGGAATCTAAACCAGGACCTGTTCAGGGTTTTTATCTAGGCTATTCATTGAACAATACGCTTGGAATTCAGACCGGAATAAATTTTACTACTATTTATTATGAGCATAAATCCATTTCTTATCCAGTGGTATATTATCCGATAGAGTTCAATGATATAATTGCACCTTATTATTACCAGGGAGATGACAAGATGGATTTCAGCTTTCTTCGTGTTCCACTTCTTTTTACTGTTCAAATACCCTCCGTCATACAATTCAATATGAGGGCCGGATTGATTTTTTCATTTATGCAGGATCATAGTCTGAACTATAATAGTTATTACTATTCATCCGAATCTGGTAATACAAAGAGGCAAGATTTTGGATATATATTTTCTTCTGGGATTTCTTATCCGTTAA
This sequence comes from Bacteroidales bacterium, assembly GCA_003141525.1. GTDB lineage: Bacteria > Bacteroidota > Bacteroidia > Bacteroidales > VadinHA17 > LD21. The sequence goes on along the minus strand of PLML01000184.1, from coordinate 48,526 downwards.
GTGATAAATTTAAAGCTGCTTTTAATGTAAGTTATTTAGCCGGACGAAAACAATTCCTGGAGAATTCCAATTTCAGGCACGGTTCCTCAGAGTTTACATTAGGCATTTATTACGAGTTTTTTAAAAATAAGAAGACAAATCCAGATCCAACATCTGACAGGGATTCCTCCTCTAAAAAGGTCACAGTAACATATGATGCAGGTATAAATGTTTCACTGAAACCGGGGAACCCGGATGGGGGGAAATATTCGTCCATTTTAGGGCCTTCATTAGGATTCTCAGTTAATATTCCTCTTGGTGTCAAGTCTTCATTTCAAACAGGCTTCTCTTTTGAAAGGAAAGGATATTCAATCAAAGATTCGAGCTCATCATTCTACACATATATTAAAAATGGATAACATTTTTAATAAATGGGGGAATTTTTATTATATCCTTCTACCCGGATTTGGTATACTGAAATCGTTTGACCTTAAAAATTTTGATGTTTATTGGAACAATTATAATCTGAATAACCTTTTTATTGATCATAACGGCATTCTGATAGCGAAAGACTGGAATATGAATAGAGTGTATTACCGGAAAAACTCTGAAAAATAGCTTATTCCCTCCATTAACTTTTTGATCATATCTGAAAAACCGCCTTCTGTCGGTAAAATTCCTCTGTACCTCTATTTAGTTTTTATTGATTCAGATCGGGACTTAAATTCATTCCGGAATTGAAAAGTTCTTCCTGAATTCATTTGCATTTTGCGGATCGGAAACTTTAGAAAAAAATTTAACAACTCTTAACATTGGTTTAGTTTACCTTTACGATATGAAACTTTTGATTTAGTGTAATAGTTATATTTAATAAAATAAAATAAACGGGTATGAAAAAAATTCTTATCGCTTCAGTTCTCCTGGTTTCACTGGTGATATCAGCGAGCTCTCAAAATGGGAACGCTCCAAAACTGGGTAAAGATCCTGTAAAGAAGGTTATTAGTGCAATGACCCTTGAAGAAAAAGTCAGTCTTGTTGTCGGGACAGGGATGAGGATGTCATTTGGTCCTCCTCCTTCAGCTAATGCAAAACCTCCGGTAAATCCGCCTGCAATTCCGCCCTCAGGACCTGTTATTGGTCAGGCCAAAGTTCTGGTTGAAGGAGCTGCAGGAACGTCGTTTGCGCTCCCGCGTCTTGGGATAACTCCAATGGTACTTACTGACGGACCTGCCGGAGTAAGAATCAGCCCTACCAGGGAAAATGATAAAAGTACCTATTATTGTACAGCTTTCCCTGTTGGTACACTACTGGCTTCGACATGGGATGTCGACCTGGTAAACAAAGTCGGTAAGGCAATGGGAAATGAAGTGCTTGAATATGGAGCAGATATAATACTTGGCCCCGGAATGAATATTCATCGTAACCCTTTGTGCGGAAGGAATTTCGAATACTATTCTGAAGATCCTTATATTACGGGTAAGATTGGTGCAGCCATGGTTAAAGGCATTGAATCTGAAGGTGTTGGGACTTCAATAAAACATTTTGCCGCCAATAATGCTGAGACAAACAGGAATTCGCTGAATACAATTATAAGTGAACGTGCATTACGGGAGATATACCTTGAAGGATTCAGGATTGCAATCCAGGAAGGTCAGCCATGGACCGTAATGTCTTCATATAACCTGATCAACGGTACCTATACCTCTGAAAGTTCTGACCTGCTTACAAATATATTGAGAACTGACTGGGGTTTTAAAGGTTTTGTGATGACTGACTGGTTTGGTGGCAAGAACCCTGTAGCCCAGATGGTTGCCGGGAACGATATGCTTATGCCCGGGACACCCGATCAGATTAAAGCTATTGTAAAGGCTGTTCAGGACGGTAAGCTTGATGTGAAAATCCTGGACAGAAATGTTGAGAAGATCCTGAATATCATGCTGCAAAGTCCACGGTTCAAAGGCTATAAATATACCAATAAGCCTGATCTTAAGGCACATGCAGAAGTAACTCGTCAGGCTTCTTCTGAAGGTATGGTATTGTTGAAAAATGACAATCACTCTTTACCATTTGAAAGCAGCATCAAAAATATTTCTGCCTTCGGCAATACTTCTTATGAGATCATTACCGGAGGTACGGGAAGCGGAAAAGTAAACGAAGCTTATAGTGTTTCACTTATTGACGGGTTGCAGAATGCGGGTTACAAACTAAATGAAGATCTCAGATCACTATACGAAAACTACCTTAAACTTACTAAGGCAGGCCGTCCTCAGGTTAGGGGACTTATGGCTATGATGGGATCAAATCCGATTGAGGAACTGAATCTTAACATGGATATCATTAAAGGGATGGCAAATGTAACAGATGCTGCAATAATTACTATCGGCAGGAATTCAGGAGAGGGAAGAGACCGCACAAATGTAAAAGGTGATTTCCAGCTTAGCGATCAGGAACAGCAGCTCATTAAAAATGTTTCAACTGCTTTTAAAGCAAAGGATAAAAAAGTGATCGTTATACTCAATGTGAGCGGTGTTATTGAAACAGCAAGCTGGAGCGATTTGCCTGATGCCATTCTGCTTACATGGCAGGCCGGACAGGAAACGGGAAATTCGATTGCTGATATCCTCAGCGGTAAAGTTAATCCTTCAGGTAAGATTGCAACCACATTCCCTGTAACCTATGAAGATGTTCCATCAGCAAAGACTTTTCCGGGGAAGGAGTTGACGGCAGAACAGTCAGCAGACCAGGGTCCTTTAAGTTCTTTCATGAGAATCAAACCTGCGGTTGTTACGTATGAGGATGGAATCTATGTTGGATATCGCTACTACGAAACGTTTAAGGTGAAACCTGCTTATGAATTTGGATTTGGATTGTCCTATACAAATTTCACGTATTCCAATTTCAAACTTAGTTCTCCAAAGTTCACAGGTAATATTACAGTAACTGTTGATATAAAAAACAGTGGAACTGTAGCCGGGAAAGAGGTAGCAGAACTTTACCTGACTGCTCCGGCTGTAAAACTTGATAAACCTGCGCTGGAACTGAAAGGCTTTGCAAAGACAAAGCTCCTCCAGCCCGGAGAATCGCAAACACTGACATTTGTGATTGACAGCCGCCGTCTTTCATCATTTGATCCTGACAGTTCATCATGGATTGCAGAGGCAGGGAAATACGAAGTAAAAATAGGTGCATCTTCGAAAGATATAAGACAGAGTGCTTCATTTAGTCTTGCTAAAGATCTGACAGTTAAGAGTGAAACCGTTTCATTAGTGCCAAAAGAAAAAATAAATGAACTGAAACCAGTTAAATAAAAAAACAGTAGAAATTGGCTTAAAAGGGATGTGCAACAAATAAAGACATATTTCGTCTTTATGTTGCACATAACTTTTTTAACTATGATTAAAAACTTCTTTCGTATAGCTGTCAGAAATATCTCCAGGCACAAAGGTTTCACATTTATTAATGTTACAGGTCTGGCCATAGGGTTGGCTGCTTCATTATTAATACTCTTATGGGTTCAGGATGAATTCAGTTTTGAAAAGTTTAATAGCAATGCTGAAAACATTTACCGTGTTGAGGAGGATCAGTTTTATTCCGGCGAACGCTATCATGTAACCGTTACCCCGTTCCCAAGCGGACCCGTCTGGAAGGCGAAAATTCCTGAAATTAAGGAACAGACTCGTATCCATCCATGGCTTCCCCGGCTTTTATTCAGGCAGGAAGATAAGGTATTCTTTGAGTCCTCAATTGCCGGAGCCGATTCATCCATTTTGAAAATGTTCACATTCCCGATGCTTATGGGAGACCCTTTAACTGCATTGAATTCACCCCATTCGGTTGTACTTACCAAAAAGCTGGCAACAAAATATTTTGGAAATACAAATCCTGTTGGAAAAACAATCACACTGGAAAACAAATACCAGTTCACGGTAACAGGGGTCATGAAAGATCTTCCCGGAAATTCTATGTTTACTTTTGAAGCGTTGTTGCCTTATTCTTTCTTAAAGGAAATCGGAGCCACTGATAATTCATGGGGCGATAATTCAATTTTTACTTTTGTTTCTCTTGAGAAAGGTGCAGACATTAAAGCAGTAGATAAAAAACTTACCGATATTGTTGTTGAGAACAGTCCGCAGATAACAACTAAATATGTTCTGTTCCCTTTGCTGGATATTCATTTGTATGGACAATTTGGTTTTAAAACAAGTAATGGTCCGGTGATAGTGGTCTATATTTTTACACTGATTGCAATTTTTGTTCTTCTCATAGCATGCATAAACTTCATTAATCTTTCAACTGCTAAAGCATCGGGAAGAGGGATGGAGATAGCAATAAAAAAAGTAGCCGGAGCTGATCAGATGTCAATGATAGTGCAGTTTATGCTTGAGTCTCTTCTGCTTGTAGCAATCGCTATGGTTTTTTCAATCATACTTATTGGATTATTCCTTGGCATATTCAATAATATTTCAGGAAAGAGTTTTAAGCTGGCAGATCTTTTTCAGATGAGATTTGTAATAAGTTTTGTACTTGTTGGTCTCATCGCAGGTTTAGTCTCGGGAATATACCCTGCATTTTATCTGTCTTCATTTAAACCTGTGGCAGTATTAAAGGGAGAAACCGGGTCTGCCAGGGGGAACGGCAAGCTAAGACAAGTAATGGTCGTAATACAATTTACCCTCTCTATACTGATAGCGGTTTCAGCAATATTCATGTATCTCCAGCTGAAATTCCTTCAGAATAAAGATTTGGGTTTCAATAAGGAAAACCTCATATGCATTCCAATGCCCGACAATATGAAGCCGAAGTATTACTCGCTTAAGCTGGAGTTGGAAAAAGAGACATTGATTCAGGGTATTACAGCCTCGATGTGGAATCCGACAATGATGGGAAGTAACTCCGGCGGAGCCAGCTGGGATGGAAAGGATCCGGAAAAGCAGGTGCTGATAGGGACTAACGGCATCGATTATGATTATCTGAAAACTATGAATATGAAGCTTATATCAGGAAGAGATTTCTCCAAAGATTTTCAGGGTGATATGGCAAGAGATACTACAGGTAATTTTCTGGTAAACGAAGAGGTTGTCAAATTGATGGGAATTGGAGATCCTGTTGGTAAGAATTTCAGATTCATGGGTCTTAACGGTATAATAGTAGGGGTTTTGAAAAATTTCCACTTTAAAGGTGCTGATCAGGCTATTGAACCGATGGCATTTGCTCTTGCCCCGATCGGCTATCTGCGCTGTATCCTGGTCAGGTTAACACCGGGTAATATTCCTGAATCACTAAAAGCAGTTGAAAAAACATGGAAGGAGGTGGTGCCGGAATATCCCCTGGCCTATACCTTCATTGATCAGGATTATGATAATTTATTCAAAGCTCAGGTACGCATCACAAGTTTGTTAAAATACTTTACCATACTAGCACTCATAATAGCTTGCCTCGGGCTATATGGTTTATCTTCCTACTCGGCAGAGCGCAGAACAAATGAGGTCGGAATAAGAAAGGTCATGGGTGCAGGTTCTTTTGCCATAATGTATGCATTGGCAAAAGAGTTTCTGCTATTAGTTCTCATATCAATAGTTATCGCAATACCTGTCGGATGGATTATCGTTGGGAACCTTCTGAAACAGTTTGCATACAGGATTGAGATAAGCATCCCGGTCTTTATCATAATCGCATTGGGAGCTATTATTATAGCCATGTTAACAGTTAGTTTTCAGGCATATAAAGCAAGCGGCACTAATCCGGCAGAGGCCCTGAAAGTAGAATAAATGACCTGTGCTGCAACTTACTTGTTTTTTGCTCGTCTTTTCAAAAAGATTATCCGGATAATATGAAAGCGGAAGATTCTATATCAGATTATTAGCCTATTATTAAACTCTTTATTTCAATTTATTATGTTCAGCAACCTTATCAAGCACAGTATAAGATCTTTCAAAAGACAACGTGCATACATTGTTATTAACATCCTGGGTCTGTCAATCGGTATTGCGTGCAGCCTTCTTATTACACTTTTTGTACTAAATGAAATAAGTTTTGACAGGTATAATGTTAAAAAGGATAGAATTTTCAGGATGATTCTTAACGGTAAGATCGGTGGACAGGAAGTTACTGTGACTTATTCTGCAGCAGTTATTGGTCCTACAATGCTGAAGGAAGTTCCTGAAGTAGAAGACTTTTTGAGAATGAATGGAATGGGGCCAACAACTATTGAATATAATAAACAGGCTTTTACTGATGACCATATTGTGGAGGCAGATTCTTCGTTTTTCAATTTCTTTTCGATACCCGTAATTAAAGGCGATCCTAAAAATCTGCTGAATGCTCCCAGGAAGGCTGTACTTTCAGAATCAACTGCAAAAAAGATATTCGGGATAGAAAATCCAATTGACAAAACAATTAAGATAGGGTCAGATACCCTGCTTTATACAATTTCCGGTGTTATGGGTGATGTACCGGGAAACTCTCATTTTGAGGCAAATATATTGACATCATTCATGACCAACCCGGGATCAAAAAATCCGACATGGTTAAGCAACAGCTATAGCACCTATCTCCTGTTAAAGCCAAATTCAAGCTTTAAGACTGTAGATGCTAAATTGCCTGGAATGATTATTAAATATGTAGGGCCGGAACTCCAGAGATTCATGGGCGTATCGATTTCTGATTTTGCCGCTAAGGNNAGTTTAAAGCAGCCAGCGATCCTAAATTCCTGAAGATATTCGGCAGTATAGCCATTCTTATCGTGTTAATTGCAGCAATAAACTTTATGAATCTTTCAACTGCCCAGGCTTCAAGAAGAGCAAAGGAAGTCGGAATAAAAAAGATTGGAGGTTCCTCAAGAGGTATGCTTGTTACACAATTCCTTTCAGAATCCTTTATCCTCTCATTTATCTCACTGATTTTTGCCTTAATTTTTATAAAAGTAACTCTCCCTTATTTTAATAATCTGTTGGGTACAAACCTTGCATTAAATCTATTTGCTTCATGGTATGCAATCCCTGTTCTGATTATTTTTTCAGTACTTGTAGGTATCCTTGCCGGAAGCTATCCTGCATTCTTTCTGTCCGCTTTTAACCCTTATGAAGTACTTAAAGGCAATGTTAAAAACAGTATGAAAAACGGCCGGCTCAGGAGAATCCTTGTAGTTTTTCAATTCGCTATTTCGATTTTGCTGATTGTTGGCACTATGGTAATGTACAGGCAGATAAATTATATGCTTAATAAAGATGTGGGATTCAATAAAGAGCAGTTAATTGTGATAAACAGGGCGAATGCTCTGGGAGCAAAAGTGAAGTCCTTTAAAGAAGCTGTCAAGGAAATTCCGGGAGTTGTCAGTATTGCAAGTTCCACAGCTGTCCCTGGCAGGAACAACAATGATAATGGTTATGGGATGGAAGGAAGAAAGGATGAGAACTTTTTGATGCAGACTAACTGGGTCGATTATGATTACCTGGAAACTTATAAGATGACACTCGCATCGGGCAGGTTCTTTAATGAATCATTTACCACAGATAAACAGGCATGCCTTGTAAATGAGAGCGCTATAAAGAATTTCTCAATTACAGACTTTGCTAAGACTCGATTTATGCAGCCGCGAGATTCAGGGAAATTTGATTATTTACCTATAATCGGAGTTGTCAGGAATTTCAATTTTGAATCTCTGCGAAACCCGATTCAACCATATCTTTTCCGTTTCAAGGCAGATAACGTTTTGTGGGGATATCTGACAGTAAGGTTATCAGGTAAGAATTATTCAAGCACCATCAGTACTATCGAAAATAAATGGAAGGACTTTGTACCTAATAATCCTCTGCAGTACTACTTTGTTGATGCTGATTTTGAGCAGATGTACAAGCAGGAAAAACAGAATGCCCAGATGGCAGTGATCTTTTCAATACTTGCAATCTTTATAGCAGCTCTTGGTCTTTTCGGACTGACATCATTTACAGTTGAGCAACGTACCAAAGAGATCGGAGTCAGAAAAGCAATGGGCTCTTCAATCGCGGGTATTTATATCGTAATTTCCAGGGAAATTATTATCCTTGTTTCAATTTCGGCTCTGATTGCCTGGCCTTTAATTTATTATATAGCGGGTAAATGGCTGGAGAACTTTTATTACAGAATTAACCTTGGCGTTTTCAGTTTTATTGCCGGTCTGACAATTGCTCTTGGTATTGCTGTGATGACTATCAGCTATCGCATTATGAGGGCAGCAAGAGTTAATCCGGCCCAGTCGCTTAAATATGAGTAGAAAACTAAGTGTAACCTATTTGATTCCTGTTGTTTATTGCATCAGATAATTCAGAATGTAACATTATCTGACTTTCTTCCATATTAAATATTATATATTTCAAACCTTTTAAAACATATTAAGATGTTTAAGAATCTTATCAGATACAGTTTAAGATCTTTTAAAAGACAACGTGCCTACGTTCTTATTAATATCTTTGGCCTTTCTGTAGGTATTGCATGTAGCCTTCTCATTGCGCTTTTTGTAATAAATGAATTAAGTTATGATCAGTTTAATACTAAAAAAGACAGAATATTCAGACTGATTCTTAATGGTAAAATCGGAGGCCAGGAAGTTACTCTTGCTTCATCCTCGTCCATAATAGGACCGACTATGATTAAAGAATTTCCTGAAATTGAGGATTTTCTGAGAATGACTAAAGGCGGACCCACAGTTGTTGAGTACGATAATAAGGCTTTTACTGAAGAACATCTGGTTGAGGCAGATTCATCCTTCTTTGATTTCTTTTCAATACCTGTATTAAAGGGCGATCCCAAAAACCTTCTAAATGCCCCGCATAGGACAGTATTATCAGCATCATCTGCAAAAAGAATATTCGGTGATGAAAATCCGATTGACAAAACACTTAAAATAGGGAGTGACACCGTGAGATATATAATTTCCGGAGTTATGGCAGATATCCCCGGTGATTCTCACTTTGAGGCTAACATCCTTACTTCATTTATGACTGACCCAAAATCAGGCAATCAGATTTGGATCTATAACAATTTAAGTACCTATCTGCTATTAAAGCCAAATTCAAGTTATGTGACTGTAAATGAAAAATTTCCTGAATTATTAATTAAATATGTTGGACCGGAAGTCCAACGATTTATGGGAATATCCTTAACTGATTTCGCTGCATAGGGAAACAAATACAGGTATTATCTGCAAAATCTTAAAGATATCCACCTTAATCCGTCAATTCAGCAGGAGTTTAAAGAGGCAAGTGATCCAAAATACCTGAAGATATTCGGGAGTATTGCTATACTTATTATTTTAATAGCTGCAATAAATTTTATGAACCTGTCAACGGCCCAGGCTTCCAGAAGAGTGAAAGAAGTCGGAATAAAAAAGATAGGAGGTTCTACAAAAGGTATGCTAATAATGCAATTCCTTTCAGAATCCTTTATCCTTTCATTTATTTCTTTGATAATTGCCTTGATATATATCAAAATAACCCTTCCCTATTTTAATAACTTATTGGGTACAAATCTGTTTCTTAACCTTCTTGCCAACTGGTACGCTATTCCGTTTCTCATTCTTCTCTGTTTATTTGTAGGTTTACTTGCCGGAAGCTATCCTGCCTTCTTTCTATCTTCCTTCACTCCTTACGAGATACTGAAGGGAAAAGTTAAAAATGGCAGACAAAACTGCTGGCTAAGGAGAATATTGGTTGTTGTTCAATTTACTGTTTCAATTCTTTTGATAATCGGTACAATTATAATGTACAGGCAGATAAAATATATGCTGAACAAAGATATAGGATTCAATAAGGAACAATTAATTGTTATAAACAGGGCGGATGCACTGGGAACAAAAGTCTCATCATTCAGAGATGCGGTAAAGGCAATACCGGGTGTAATAAATATTGCCAGCTCTACTGGTGTCCCGGGTCGTAACAATAATAAGTTCAGTTATACAATGGAAGGCAGGAAGGACGAGACCTTTATGATGCAGACTAACTGGGTTGATAAAAATTATCTTGAAACTTATGGTATAACAATTGCATCAGGAAGACCCTTTAATCAATCATTTAGTACGGATCAACAGGCTTGCTTAATCAATGAAAGTGCTGTTAAGGAATTTGGAATAACTGACCTTGCAAAGACACGATTCATGTCACCACGCGAATCAAAAAACAAAACCTTAATACCCGTTATCGGAGTTGTTAAGGATTTCTGTTTTGAGTCGATGAGAAATAAAATAGGACCGTATATCCTCTGTTTTAAAACTGATGAAATGATGGGGGACTATCTGACAGTAAAGTTATCTTCCAAAGCTTTTTCAACGACCATTAAAGATATTGAAAACGAATGGAAAGAGTTTATACCAAACAATCCGTTACAATATTACTTTGTCGATGAGGATTTCGAAAAAATGTATATACAGGAAAAGCAGAATGCCCAGATGGCAGTAATCTTTTCAATTCTGGCAATCTTCATTGCATCACTGGGACTCTTCGGGCTTACCTCTTTCACAGTCGAGCAACGAACCAAGGAGATAGGAGTCAGGAAAGCTATGGGTTCCTCAGTTACCGGCATTTATATTGCCATTTCAAGGGAGACGATAATTCTGGTTTCAGTTTCAGCTCTTCTTGCCTGGCCTATTATTTATTATATTGCAGGTAAATGGTTAGAGAACTTTTATTACAGAATTAACCCTGGTGTATTTAGCTTTATTGCCGGCTTATCTATTACGTTGGGAATTGCAATTCTGACCATCAGCTACCGTGTCCTGAGAGCAGCCAGAGTCAATCCTGCACAGTCACTGAAATATGAATAATCAAACCGGAGAAAATGTTTAGAAATTATCTGTTGGTCACGTTCAGGAATTTAATCAAAAACAGAGTTTTTACACTAATTAATATTCTTGGTCTGGGTGTCGCTTTGTCAGTTTGTATAGTTGCTTTTTTTAACCATATGTTCAACTATGAGTTTGACAGGACTCACTTAAATTTCGACAAGATTTACCGTGTGAACAGTTTCAGGGATATGGAAGGCAGGGAACAGGAATATGGAATTATTCCTGCCACTCTTGGTCTGGAACTGAAAAAAGATATACCGGGCATCGAGAAAGCAGCCAGGTTAATGCACACAGGTTCTCCTGTTAAAAAAGGTTTGGATATTTTTCCGACACAGGTTTCTTATGTCGATCCTGAATTTCTTGACATATTTACCTTTCCAATCCTTCTTGGAGATAAAAAATCAATTGAAAACCAGGCGAATGTTCTGGTTAGCAGAACAATGGCTTCCAGATTATTTGGAGCGGAATACCCGATAGGAAAAACCATTTCAATTGTCAATGACAAGAATAAGGAATTCACCTTTACAGTTGGAGCAGTATTTGCTGATCTGCCTTTAAACTCAAGCTTCAGGATCGACGTAATCTCTCACTATGATAATTTTAAATTGATGTGGGATTGGAACGATGCTGACTGGAAAAACATGACAACCTGTCTTTTTATCCAGGTTCATAACAAATTACTTCTTCCATCAATCACACAATCTTTGAAGAATTATGTTCCGGTTCAAAACAAGGCAAGAGAAGATTTCCGGATTACAAGGTTTTCACTCATTCCACTAAAGGAGGTTGGTTCAAACTCCCGAACTACATGGTCATCAGGACTATTTCCATCTCTTCATCCGGCCGCACTTCTTGCTCCGCCTGTTATGGCCCTTTTTATTCTTTTAATTGCTTGCTTCAATTTTGCAAATACTTCAATAGCAACTTTCAGCAGAAGACTAAAAGAGATCGGTTTGAGGAAAACATTTGGCGGACAGAGGAAACAACTGGTAACTCAGTTCATGTTTGAAACCCTGATCATTTGTTTCATGGCTTTAGTAGTAGGTATTATTTTAGCAGAGTTCCTGGTTCCTGCCTACAGCAGTCTATGGGATTATATGAAAATTGAACTGACATTTACCAGATATTTATTCTTCTGGATATTTCTCATTTTACTTCTTTTGCTAACAGGGTTCCTGGCCGGTGTTTATCCTGCATTATATGTAAGTTCATTCAGCCCGGTCAATGTTCTTAAGGGTACTTCAACTTTCAAAGGATCAGGAAAGCTGTCATCAGTGCTTCTTGCACTTCAGTTTTCCATTTCTGTAATGGCATTGGTTCTTGGTCTGGTTTTTTCAAGGAATGCAGTATATCAGAGAACACTGGATCTTGGATATGACAGAGATAAACTGATTGTAGTACCAGTTGCTCCGGAATTAAGCACTTCTTTCAGAAATGAAATCCTTACTAACCCTAAGATAATAGCAGCGGAAGGTACTCAGAGTCATATCGGGTTCGGGACCTACCGGAGACCAGTAAAGGATGCAGTAAAACAACTGGAGGTAGATGTAATGGATATAGGCCCGGAATACGCTTCAACTATGGGGCTTCGTCTTGTTGAGGGTCGTTTGTTTGACAAGTCAAGGGTAGCAGCCAATCGTACAAATAAATCAATAGTTGTAAATCAGAAGATGGTTAAGGATTTTGGATGGAATGAGGCGGTTGGAATGACTATTACACTTTATGACACAACTAGGTTCACGGTAATAGGAGTGGTAAAAGATTTTTATGTCAATGGTCTCTGGGAAAAGATTAATCCAATAATGCTCAGATTGTCCGCAAATGACCAATATAATATTTTAGTAGTTAGAGCTGAGCCCAAAGATTTACCTGGTGTCCTGGATTATCTTAGCCTGAAATGGAAAAACCAGGCAACAAACTTTATTTTTGGCGGGATATACCAGGAGGATACTATGCAGCAGGAAAAGGCAATAAACAACAGCATTCTTAAAGTAAACGTCTTTCTGGCAATCGTAGCTACATTGTTGTCACTTATCGGAATGTATAACCTTGTTTCTCTTGATATTATAAGGAGAACAAAAGAGATGGGCATAAGAAAGATACAGGGAGCTCCCGTTCCTTTAATTATGTACATCGTTAGTAAAAAATTCCTCATTATTCTTTTTATTGCCTCATTGGTTGGATGTTATGGAGGATATTATTTGTCACTTAAGCTGTTAAGCAGCATATGGGATTATTTTGTTCAGATAAAGCCAGGGATACTTATTCTGGCCGCTTCAATAATGTTCACGGCAACTTTACTTACAATTATCTTTAAAATTGGAAGGGCTGCACTCAGGAATCCTGTTGATTCGCTGAGATATGAGTGATAAAAAATGCCCCGGCATAAAAGTCGGGGCATTTGCTGTTTTAAAATGAGGATTGTATATAGTGATTGAAAGTGCTCTAATACATTTTATTGATAAGCTGTCCTATCTCGTCGCGTTTCTTGAGTGGGAAAGCATGCGATTTGCCGTCCCTTGTAACAACATTTAACCCTTTGACTCCAAATAACAATCCTTTGCTGTAAAATATTACTTCAAGAATGTTGTCAAACAATATTTCGAGATTGAATTTTTCTGTTTCGGCATCCAGCGTTTTGAAATAGATCCTCTGATTTGTTACTATCAATTTACCTTCAATAGTACTGTTGTTTACTACCTGGTTCGTGTCTCCGGCTTTTAAAACAACCTCGTTTGCGTTTAATTTTACTGTCATGGCTTCGTTTATTTGTTGTTCTCCTGAACGCTTATTTTTCTTACTTCGTTTATCTTATTTGATATAAAGACGATTATATCTGACAAATGTTGCATCCTGAACTTTAATAAAACGAAAAAAAAACTATATTAGCAGGGGCTGTCTGAAAAGTCCTTTGTGAATCTTGGTGATAACCTTTGTGCACAAAGTAAAACAAGGGGAAAGGTAATAATTACAGCTTTTTCAGACATATACTCTTCATTTTCATTTATAAGCTAACGACAATGGATTATAAAAAATTATCAAAAGTAGCAATGCTCCTATTACTATTAAGTAGTTGCATAAACAGATCAGAAAACAGTAAGTGGCAGTCTCTTTTTAACGGAAAAGATCTGACCGGTTGGGATACATATCTGGGGACAAAATACGATACGATCCTTAACAGGTGGGACTCAATTCCAGCTGGATTAAATACAGATCCTCTGAAAGTCTTTGATGTAGCAGATCTTGGTGGAGAAAAGGTGATTAGGATTTCAGGGGAACAATATGGAGGAATCTCCACAACCAGTGAATTTGAAAATTTCCACCTGCAATTGCAATTCAAATGGGGGAAATTGCAATGGCCCCCAAATAAAAAAGGGAAAAAAGACAGTGGTTTAATGTATTATGCAGTAGGTCCGCAGGGTGCCGACGGAGGATTCTGGCTGCGTTCCCATGAGTTTCAGATAGAGGAGGGAGATTGTGGAGATTACTGGGCGTGCGCAGGTGCAATATTTGATGTCAGAGCCAAAAAGGAAAATGATAGTTCCTACGTATATAGCAAGGATGGAGATCTGTTTACTTTCAGTACCGTTAGTCCGAATGGTCGAAATTGTCAAAAATTCCCTGACGAGGAAAAGCCAACAGGTGAATGGAATACGATTGACTTATATTGTTATGGAGGTACCAGTCTGCATATAGTAAATGGGGTTGTCAATATGGTACTTCAAAATTCACGTCAGCTTGAAGGTAATAAAGAGATTCCATTGACTAAAGGAAAAATTCAGTTTGAATCTGAGGGTGCCGAAATATTTTATCGCAATATTAATATATGTTCAATAGATAAACTTCCTGATAATATCATGAATGATAAACATTTAGCAAACTGATACTTCAATATCTGTTCCATTTAACCAGGTAGATTTCCTTAAAAACTTATCGAAAATATAGGATGTGTCGAAAAAAAATGTCTATTTTTTTGACACATTTTGTTTTAAATTCCGTCTTTTGATAAAAATTGAAAAATGACAAAAGGAACTTTACTTATAGTTGATGACAGCAAGGGGTTGCTCCAGGCCCTTGAACTGATAATGCAAAATGAGTTTGAAAAGGTCATCACACTTACCGATCCAAATCGTATTAATGAGATATTAAGAAAAAATGATGTTGATATTGTTATGCTTGATATGAACTTCAAGTCAGGTGTTCATAATGGAAATGAAGGACTTTTCTGGATGCGCGAGATTTTTAAATATGACAGCAATATAAGTATTGTAATAGTTACTGCTTTCGGCGATGTAGAACTGGCAGTGAAGGCAATCAGGGAGGGTGCTGTTGATTTCATCCTCAAACCATGGGATAACTCTAAACTTCTGGCAACAATAAATGTTGCCTGGCAGCTAAGGGTATCAAGACTTGAAGCAACCAATCTGAAAAAGGACAATCAGCTCTTAAAAAGTGAGATCAATAAAGGAGGAGAAAAGATAGTACTCGGTGCTTCCCCAACAATGATTAATGTTATTAATGTGGTCAGAAAAGTTGCCGGTACCGATGCCAATATACTGATAACAGGTGAGAATGGAACCGGGAAAGAGCTTGTTGCCAGGGAGATTCATAATCTTTCGAAGAGGGCAGGGGAGCTTATGGTAAGCGTCGATATGGGTTCCATTACCGAAACACTTTTCGAAAGTGAGCTCTTTGGTCATGTCAAAGGAGCATTTACTGATGCAAAAGAAGAGCGAAAAGGAAAATTTGAACAGGCCCAGAAAGGAACTCTTTTTCTTGATGAGATAGGCAATCTTTCGCTACAGTCTCAGGCAAAACTGCTAAGCGTTCTCCAGAACAGGTACGTTGTGAAGGTCGGTTCAAACAAGCAGATACCAGTCGATATCAGGCTCGTCTGCGCTACAAATTGCGACCTTATGCAGATGGTAAAAGACAGCAGGTTTCGGGAGGATCTCTTTTACCGTATAAATACAATTATGATAGAGGTGCCACCTTTACGCGACAGGGTCGATGATATTGCTATACTGGCAAATCATTTTCTAAGGTTGCATTCTGAGAGATATGGTAAAAGCGGACTGAAAATAAGCACACATGCTCTTGAGAAACTTGCCAACCATGACTGGCCCGGAAATGTTAGGGAATTGCAGCATTCAATCGAAAAAGCAGTGATTATGAGTGACTCCCAAGTTCTGAATTCTTCCGATTTTGTGTTCAGTTCGACAGCCAGGAGTGTTAAGCAGAGTGAGATGACACTGGAAGAGATGGAGAGGGAGCTGATAATCGACAATCTGAAACGATTCGGTAATAACTTTAGTGTTGTATCCGGAAAGCTTGGGATAACCAGGCAGACCCTGTATAACAAGATGAAGAAATATGAATTATAAAAAAATGTAGAGACGCGCTATAGCACGTCTCTACCTAAATAAATTTCAATTAATCAGATTATTTTGCTTTTTCAGTTACAATCTGACCATCAAAAAGATTCATTATCCTGTGGGCATAGCCTGCATCCCTGTCCGAGTGGGTTACCATTATAATAGTTGTTCCTTCTTTGTTAAGTTCTGTCAGAAGATTAATAACCTCAATACCATTCTTTGAGTCAAGGTTTCCTGTAGGCTCGTCGGCGAGGATCAACTTGGGATTAGCTACTACAGCGCGTGCAATTGCCACCCTCTGCTGTTGCCCTCCGGAAAGCTGCTGAGGGAAGTGCTTGGCACGGTGACCAATTTTCATTCTTTCCAGGACATCTTCTACCATCTTTTTCCTTTCGCCGGTTTTCATCTTAAGGTAGATCAGAGGTAGTTCAACGTTCTCATAAACATTGAGTTCATCAATTAAATTGAAACTCTGGAAAACGAAACCTATATTCCCTTTACGGAAGATTGTCCTGTCCCGTTCTTTGAGGTTTGCAACTTCTGTTCCGTTGAAGACATAGCTTCCGGAAGTGGGGTTATCCAGTAGACCAAGGATATTAAGGAGCGTTGATTTGCCGCATCCTGATGGGCCCATTACAGCTACATATTCTCCTTCTTTTACATTGAGAGTCACTTTATTAAGTGCTGTTGTTTCAACTTCTTCAGTTCTGAAGATTTTAGTTAAATCATTAGTTTTGATCATGACTTTAATTATTAAAAGTTATTTTGATTTTTTAAGAATAAGCTTTTCATTTTTTCCGAAGGTTTCATATCCCGATACAATAACCTTCTCACCGGGTTTCAGACCTTCAAGAACCTCATAATATTTTGGATTTTTTCTTCCGATTGAAATATTTCGTTTAGTTGCGAAAGATTCTGTAGGATCAAGAACAAATATCCATTGACCACCTGTCTCCTGGAAGAACCCGCCGATCGGCACAAGAACTGATCTTTTTGGCTGTCCTAACTGAAGGCTGATATAATATGTCTGTCCGGTTCTGATATTGTCAGGCATACTGTCACGGAAAATCATATCAATTTTAAATGTACCGTTCCTCACTTCGGGATAAACTCTTCTGACAGTGAGGTTAAATTTATTGTTCTGCCTGTCAAGAGTTGCATCAAGCTGGGTTCTTACCCTGTCTATGTAATGTTCGTCAATCTGCGCAACGACTTTATAAGAAGTCAGTACATTAATCTGTCCCATGTTTTCTCCCTTTGATATTGATTGCCCTATTTCGGGACTTAAAAGGCCTAGCTCACCATCTACTGTTGCCCTGACGTTCAGGTTTTCCACTCTTTTCTTTACCATATCTAGGTTATTCCTCATATTCTGGAGATCTTTTTTGATGGTTTCAACGTTAACAGTACGAAAAATAGAATCCTGTTTTTGACGCTCGATATAAAGGTCTCTCGATTGATTTGCCATATCGAGGTCCTCTTTGGAGCGAAGATATTCCTCTTTGGAGATAAGGTTATCTTTAATCAGAGTTTCATTCTGTTGAAAATTTCGCGCTTTTCTTTCAATATCATATTTAAGGGTAACAAGTTCTCTTTTAATCTGCAGTTTTTCCTGTTCCATCTCAATCTGTGTAGTTCGCAGGAAGTTCTCTTTTTCTGCAAGTAATGATTCACTATTGAGAATATTAAGAAATAGATCAGGATTGGACAATCTTAGTATAATATCTCCCTTTTTGACCATTGATCCTTCTTCAATTAGTTTCTCTTCAACTCGTCCGCCTTCATCAGCATCGAGTTTTATTGTGGTAATAGGTTCAACAGTACCGGGAACAGTTATATAATCATTGAACTGATCTTCAGTAACAGTTTCGATTATCAGTTTATCTTTTTCAACTTTATATGTTGATGTCCGATCGGCAAAGAAAGCCATATAGATAAGGATGATTGCTGCTAAACCGATAGCAATATATCCGAAATGTTTTTTCTGGAGGCCTTTTTTCTTTGGGATCGCTTTATCCATTTTTTCACGAGGAGTATCCATTTCAAGTTTTTATTATTAATTAGTAATATTTTATTTAATAAGATTTTCATATTCGCCTGTTGAGTAAAACTGAATTGTCAGTTTCCTGATAAGCAACTGCAGCTTCGTTCTGAGTTCTTCTGATTCTGCTTTGAACAGTGTTGTTTTTGCTACAGAATATTCTGTTACATCAACAAGCCCTGATTCAAATTTCTTTTGTACTGCTTCAAAGGATTTTATATTAAAGTCATAATTTGCTTTGGCAGCTACAAATTCATCTTTTCCTCTGTTATAGTTGAGGCATGCATTTTCGACGTCAGTATACAGATTATTTTTCTCTTGTTCCATTCGTAATTCATTATCATTTCTCTTGATTTTAGCAAGCTTGATGTTTTTTGCTGTGGAATAGTTATTAAAGATTGGTATATTGAGAGTAAGCTGAACTGCCTGACCGAAGTTATTATGCATCTGGTTTGAGTAAGAACTGAGCCCGGAGGTGTCATTGAGAAGAGTATAATATCCAGTAAAAACAGATCCTCCAAGAGAAAGACTGGGTGCAAGGCTTCCCCTGGCAGCGGCTATCTGTTTTTTTGAGGCTTTCAGTTCATATTCTATTTCTTTCAGGCGTGGAAGACTTTGTGAGGCGAGCTTATAAATGCTATCTGTACTAAAAGAGCTGTCTATAATTAGAACATTATTTAAATCAGGCAAAAGAATATCAAATTCTGAACCCGGTTCAAGCTGGAGCATCTGTTTTAAGGTTGTAACAGCCTGACTGGCTGTATTCAGCGCTATTGTATATGAAAGTTTATCCGCTGAAGCCTGGCTCTCAATTTCGTACTGTTTTGACAATGCCTCTTTACCTGTTTCAACCATTTTCGTTATTCTGAAAAGCTGTTTCTCCGAAAGATCAAGCTGCATTTTGGAGGCACTCTCGAGTCCTTTTGAATATAAGACCTGGTAATATTGCCCCATGATACCAATTATCAGTGTATTCCTGGCTATTTTTTCTGATTCCAAACCCGCTTTAAGCATAAATTTATTAGCAGTAATTGTATTAAGAGTTGTGAAACCGTTAAAAAGTTTTATGTTTGAATACAATTGATATCCGTTTCTAAAGTTTTGAAGGAATGTAACACCGTTTGAGATAGGATCAATGGACCTTCCATATTGAATACTAGCATCTGATTCAATATTAAGTGAGGGTAGTATATCCATCTTCGATTTGAGAAAATCTACATCAGCAACATCTGTCTGCAGCTTCTGCCGTTTAAGTCCGATATTGTTTGTGACAGCATAATTTATGCAATCCTCAAGCGTCCATTTTTTCACCTGCGCTGACAATTCCTGAAAACATAAGATTAAGAACAGAGTCACTATAAATTTATTTCGTTCCATTTCTAATTTCTAATTACTGATTTCTAATTACTGATTTCTATATGCCAAAGAATATGCCAAAATGTTAAATGCAATATTATCAGTGATTTAATAAATTTGGTAATATTAAAAGTGTCAAAATATTAGACAATGAGGTGAGTGAAAATGTTACACTTCAGGTCTTCTCAATCTAATCTTATTTTTGTATGTTTGTTCATTCCAAAAAAACATGATCATGGCAACATTTACCCGACGGACCTTTCTTAAAACATCAATAATCGGTGGTGTGGCAGCTACCTGTATCAAACCTTATAATACACTTGCAGCTATTGGAAAACAAGAACAATTCTCCTCCAGGGTAGCTTTGACAACAGGCAACAACAGGGCCGATATGGCTTTTCGTGCGCTTCAGCCCTTTTCCAGGGAGCTTATTCAGGCTATCGGCAACCGGCGTGTTGTTCTGAAACCAAATAATGTGAACATTAATATTCAGTTAGCTTCCACTCATGTTGATACACTGGAGGGAATTCTTGAGTTTCTCAAATCAATCGGGAAGACAGGGAACGTTATTATTGCAGAATCGGCGGCTAATGGCCCTACTCTTGATGGATTTAAAAACTTCGGATATTTCAGACTGGCTGATAAATATAATGTAAAAATGGTTGACCTCGATCAGGAACCGTTTGATACAGTTTATGCTTTTGATGAAAAGGATTTCAGACCTCATGCTGTGAGGATCTCACATATAATGCTGCATCCCGACTCATTTATAGTTTCCGCTGCCCGCATGAAAACGCACGACAGGGTATTTGCCACTTTATCATTGAAGAATATAGTATTCGGCTCGCCAATAAAAGATATGGGTTTTACTTTCAGTGATTCAAGAAAGGCTGGCACAAACAGCGATAAACCAATAATGCATGGCAGCGGGTTTCGGGGAATAAATTATAATCTTTATTCAATGTCGCGTCAATTGCACCCTCATCTGGCTGTAATCGACGGTTTTGAAGGGATGGAAGGTAATGGTCCGAACGATGGAACTCCTGTCGATCACAGGGTTTGTGTGGCAGGAACTGACTGGCTAGCTGCCGACCGTGTCGGAATTGAATTGATGGGTATAGATTATTCCAATATTGGTTACCTGAACTTCTGCAATCAGACAGGTATGGGAACAGCCGACCTGAACAAAATTCAGATTATCGGTGAGTCAATAGCTGATCATAGAAAGCATTACAGGTTAAGTGATAACTTTAAAGAGCAGCTTATATGGATGAATCGTGTATCACAAAATGTAACCACAACTCAATATTCTAATTATCGATTATCTTATACCTGAATAAAATTTATAATAAAAAACGCCTGTCGGTATACTTATATTAACACTGACAATAATCTTATTTTGTATTCTTTTGCCAGGCATTTCTTTCAGGTCAGAACCTGGGCTTAAGCAGACCCCGGGATATGGCAGATAAGATTCAAGCCTCGGTGAAAATCACGGCTGAAGGTTTCAATGTTCCGGTTCAGAATATCATAACTATTAATTGATAGTAATTTAGCATAACTTTATAAGAAATTTTGTAACTTTGGTTTACCTGTTATCTGTATTGCTTGACTACTTTGTGCTTTTTGGGTAAAAAAACTTGTAGAGAAGAATTCGATTTCTTAACCTTATAATAAACTGATTTTTCATCTTAATTCTGGTTTGAAAATGAAAAAAGACTCTTTTCTTCTGGAATTTATTAAGAGCGGACCGTTTCGTTTGCTTATTATTCTTGCTGTGCTGATCTTATTGGGAATTATTATTTCTAACCATCACAAGTCAGTTGTGAGAATGAGAGAGAATGTTCTGTATGTTACTCCAAAACCCAAAAATTAGATCATTTTAAATTAACTGGCGGGTTATTCCAGGATAATATTTCACTCTTTTTCATAAAATCTGAATTACCTCATTTTTCTTTGTAAATTCAATATTCTTGAGTCTGCCTACGTCTGCAATAACAAATCCAACAATTTTTCCGTCTTTAACAACGCCAACTACGCAACCGGGAGTTTCTTTTGTTACGTACACTTTAACAATGGAGTCGATCTTATTTGCCGTATCTGACGTTTGACTTTTCAGACCTGTCGATCCAATAAGAAGCAGAGATAGAGTTAAATTTTTTTTCATATTTTCGTTATTGAATTTATTATAACTGATCATAATATTAGACATCATTTTATTTTATTTGTTACAGATTTTCAAAAAAAAAGTAAAAGTGTTGTTGAAATAGTGGGTTTTTATATAAAAACAATTGAATATGGGAGAACAAACCAAAAAGATGGGGAATTATCGTTACAGGATCCTTGCTCTGGTGTTTATGGCCACAACTATCAACTATTTCGACCGTAGTATTGTAGGCGTGATGGCCCCGACTTTACAAAAACTTTTTGACTGGTCAAATAAGGATTATGCCGCCATTATGGTTTCTTTCAAAATTGCTTATGGGATAGGATTACTTTTTATGGGGGGGATAATCGACAGGTTTGGCACTAAAATAGGATACACAATTTCGATTGCAATATGGAGCATATTCGGTATGTTGCACGCGGTAATCAGGCCGGCTTTTAGTTTAACAGGATTCATTGTAGCGCGTTTCGGCCTGGGAATTGGCGAATCGGGAAATTTTCCTGCTGCAGTTAAAACCGTAGCAGAATGGTTCCCCAAAAAGGATCGCGCTTTAGCTACGGGTATTTTTGATGCCTCGACCAGCGTTGGGGCAATTCTGGCTCCTTTCATTGTTGGTGCAGTTGTTTCAGTCCAGGGAGCTAACTGGCAAATACCATTTCTTTTTACAGGAGTGCTTAGTTCACTCTGGGTGTTTTTATGGATAAGAACCTATAAAAGACCTGAAGTCCATCCAAAATTGTCAATTGAGGAGTTAGCATATATTAACAGTGATTCTGAGGAAGAGACAACGGAAAAAATACCCTGGATTAAACTTTTACCAAAGAGGGAGACATGGGCTTTTTCTTTAACCACTTTAACAGATGGCGTATGGTGGTTTTACCTTTTCTGGGGTGCAAAGTTCCTTGCAGAACAATTTGGTTTGGACATTAAGAACATAGGTATTCCTTTCCTTATAATTTTTATAATGGCTGATGCAGGAAGCCTGATCGGAGGATACGCATCAGGTGCTTTAATAAAAAAGGGCTGGTCAATAAATAAATCAAGAAAAATAACCATGCTGATTTGTGCAATTATTATTTTACCCGTAAGTTTTGTACCTGTTATAGCTAGCAAATGGATTGCTGTCTTTCTAATTGGTTTTGCAGCAGCTGGACATCAGTCATGGTCGATCAATGGCTATACTCTTGTTCCGGATGTATTTCCCAAAAAAGCAATTGCATCTGTAATAGGAATAGGTAAAATGGTTGGGGTAGCAGTCGCAATAATTGCTGATATTGTCTTAGGAACAGTACTTGATACTGCAAATAATTCTGGTTATTTCTGGGCTTTTTTGATATCAGGTATGTCCTATCTTATTATTATAGGTTTTGTACATTTGTTAATGCCAAAAATGACTCCTTTGGACGATGATTTGAAATATATTAAAAAATAATTATTTCTTCATAAGCACATAAGCATAAAAAATAATAAATAAACGATTATTAAAATGGCTAAAAGTGAATTATCACGGAGAAAATTTATTGGTAAAACAGCAGCCGGATTAGTCGGAGTAGCTGTTTCATCAAGTGGTACGTCAATGGGTGCAGCTTCCTATAGTAGAATTATTGGTGCGAATGATCGTATCAATATCGGTTTTCTTGGCTGTGGAAGTCGCAGCAGCGATCATCAGAGGATGGTAAAAACCTCGGAAAAGGACAAAAATATTGGTGTTGTAGCCGTCTGCGATATCTGGAAACTTAATAAGGAAAAAGCTGCAGCAAACTGTAAAAAACTTTTCGGTACTGATGTAAAACAGTTCAAGTATTCAGAAGAAATGCTGATAATGCCTGAACTTGATGCAGTTATGATAGGAACAGGAGATTTTCAACACGCAAAGATCCTGGCTGAAGTTGTCAAGGCTGGCAAAGATTGTTATTGTGAAAAACCAATGGCGATTGATGTTGAAGAAGCTAAACTGGCAAGAAGTGCAGTTCTTGCGTCCAAACAGGTTGTACAGTGCGGATCACAATGGGTTAGCGATCCTGTTCAGAAAAAAGTACGGGATATTGTTCTTTCCGGGAAATTGGGTCAGATTACAAAAATAGAACAGGTCTGGAATGATAATGGACCCCGCTGGCATGTTCCAAATGATCCCGATGTTGCCGCAATACGAGAAGAGGATACTGACTGGAACAGGTGGCTTTTAGGCAAACCTTATGTCCCGTTTGATCCCTGGAAATATTTTGAATTCAGAATATTCCGCGATTACTCCGGAGGAATTACTTCACAATGGATGAGTCATGCTGCGGGATTGGTTCATTTTTATACCAATACTGCCATTCCAGATTCTATGGTAGCTAACGGAGGAATTTTTGGCTGGCCTGATATCAGACAGAATCCTGATACATTTCAGGCACTTGCAACATATGACGATGCCAAGTTATTATATTCCTACACTTCAAATTATGCAAACAAGTTTGGCGATTATACATGTATCCGGGGAAAAGACGGAACTTTGTTTTCGCATGGAGGAGAAGGAAGCGCCCGTTGGTTTTTCATTCCAGAGCATCTGAATCTAACCGGTGGCTTTGATTTTTATGAAGGGATGAAAGAGACAATAAACAAAGGGAAGGCTGAAATAGTAACATGTGAAGAATATGGTATGAAACTTGGACCGGTTTACCTGAGCGATGAAAATAAGTACCACCTCGATAACTGGATAGATTGCATGAGGAACAGAAGTGTTGTACCTAACGGCAATATTCATACGGGATTCTGGCACTCAATAGCTACAATTATGGCTACACGGGCGTATCGTGAAGGTAAAAAACTCTACTTGGATCGCACGAAAGAAGAGATCGTTGACCATCCTGTAGCCGTTTAATATTTTCTGATTACCCCTAAAAATAACCTTTTAACTGTTAAAAGAACATGGAAATCATAATCTCTGAAACCAAACAGATTCTTGGGAAAAAAGCTGCCAGAATGGGAGGAGAATTAATCCGTGCGGCAATCCTCGACAGGGGAACTGCAAATATCATACTTGCAACGGGAGCATCACAGTTCGAGATGCTGAAAGAGTTAGTTAAAGAGGATATTGACTGGTCTTTGGTAAGAGCCTTTCACCTCGACGAATATATTGGATTATCAGAGACGCATCCGGCATCGTTTCGCAAATATCTTAAAGAACGATTTGTGGATATTGTTTCACCTGTGGAGTTCAATTATGTTAATGGCAACGCTGACCCTGATAAAGAATGTATCCGTCTTGGAAAGCTAATAAGAAATCATCCTGTTGATGTTGCCTTTGTTGGCATTGGTGAAAACAGCCACCTGGCTTTTAATGATCCTCCTGCAGATTTCGAAACCGAAGAAGCCTATCTTGTAGTAAAACTGAATGAAGAGTGTCGCCATCAGCAAATGGGTGAAGGCTGGTTTCCAACAGTTAACGATGTTCCTGAAAAAGCAATCAGTATGTCAATAAAACAGATCATGAAATCGAATTCCATTATCTGTAGTGTTCCTGATTTAAGGAAGGCTGAGGCTGTCAGAAAAACTGTTAATGGTTCAATTTCACCGGAGATTCCTGCGTCAATAATGAGGCGCCATAAGGCTGCATGGCTTTATCTAGATAAAGATTCGTCCTCTATGCTATAATAACCTTAAAATAAGAAAATGTTGCATATTTTAATAGTTTTCTGAGTCTTGTTTCTAATATTTCCCTTAGCAGTATTTCACATCAAAGCGATCAATTAACTTTTAAGACAGAGAGAACTGATAGTTTGCCTCGTATCCTGGCTGAAAACCATGCTGATTTAATTGCAGGTAAGCTAAGGCTTGACGCTATTGTTAAATATGCAGAGATAAAGGGAACGGATTAAGAACCGCTTTTCTGAATTCCGGATCTATTGATACCGGGTTAAAAAGAAATGAATTAAGAGATATTTTGGGAGTCAGCGAAAAATCAATCCTGAAAAGTATTCACAAATATCCGAAAATGCATGGATGGGACAGGAGAAGCCTCGTCAGCTTCTGCAGGCTTAAGTTACAAATGGATTAAGCTTCGGGCTATTTCCAGATCGGAGTTATGGTTTGGGAGAACAATTATTGGTGAATGGGTTAAGGAGCTGAATATAGTTACTCATTTTTTGAACTCTGATTACAAAGCACATAAAGTGACAATAGATGGAAGTAAAGAAGCCGGACTTGCCGGGCTATTCGCAGGTGCATTGGAGGCCAATGTAGACAACCTGATTCTGCGTAAAGCGCCAGTAAGCTATTTATTTGATACCCGAAAAGGTATTGACTTCTTCAGCATGGGAATACATCTGCCCGGATTCCTTAAATGGGGAGATGTTTCATTAGCTGCTGCACTTACCTCTAAAGATGTACTGTTTATCAACCTGGTTTCTATGTCAGGAAATGCAATAAGTAATGAAAAGCTATCTGCAGTAGATGCTGAATTTAAAAAGATGAGAACAAGATGCCATCAATCCGGTAAAACGGTTTTTAAATAAGCATGACTAACCGTTAAAAGGGACGCAGAATAAAAACGGACTTACGTTACAGCAGAATTTCGTAATAACTGATCGTGAACACACTTCAGAATTAAAATTCAATATTTGTTTTCCCTTTTAATGATATTGATTTCCCATTCCATCTAAAAGTTCCCGTCAACCCTTCCGGTAGAATTATTTCTCCGCTGATACCCTCCTTTCCGACTCTTTTTAAATTAAAACTTATCATTCCGGCAGGATGCGGCATCTGTCCCCTAATGAATCTTAGTTTACCTAAGGCAGGCTCTAAATCAACCATCTTGAATCCTGGTGATCCTGGACGGATCCCTGCAACTGTTGCCAGAAAATCATAATCTGGACTAGCGCTCCAGGCATGGCAATCGGAGCGTGCGGGATCGGGATTCTCAGCGAAAGTGGTTAATCCTTTTTGCAGCATCGCATTCCATAAGCCAAGTGTCTCAAGGTAAAGATCGGCCAGTCCGGTTTTTTTCAAAGCCTGTGTAAGGTAAAACCTGAAATAGATGGTGGGTTGTATCAGATTTGTATCATTCATGAACCGTTGTACAAATGCCTTCTGATCGACTTCAGGTACTGTATTTGTAAGAACACCGAAGATCTGTGCATGCATGCTGAATTCTTTTTTTGCAGGAGTATCTGCCAGGTAACCATGCGGTTCATCCCAGCACTTTTCATATACAGCTTTTGTTAACTGGTTGGCAATCTCTGAGTATTTATCAGCCTTGTCCGATTGTCCGTAATATCTGAACAGATCGGCAGCCCGTTGTGCGGCATAAGCAAATTGCATCGATAAAATTGATGAATTGCCATCTTTCATTCCTCCGGCAGGCACTCCGCCAATTCCGCTTTCATTGTTCCAGGCCCATTCAGTTGCCCAGTCGACAAAGTTCCAGTATTCAACTTTTCCAAGCATTCCTGTTTCCTTATCAATCCTTTTTGTAAACCAGCCAAGAACACTTTCGATGCCCGGCAAAAAACTTTTTATGAATTCAGGATCGTCCCTGAGTGTCCAGTAATCATTAACCATATCTACCCAATACAATGAGAATGGCGGAATAATCTGAGGATTAGCCGATGGATATCTGCTCCGGGTCAGTCCTTCATAAAACTGCGACTCATTAAGGTTCAGAATTGCATTCCTGACCAGACGGTCATCACCTGACACATAGAGAGATATCAGAGCCTGAATCCGGGTATCACCAATATATTGCAACTGCTCGTAATAGGGACAATCAAAATAGGTTTCATTCGCGCAAAGCCGGGCTGTTCTCCAGCCAACATTCCAGATTTTTTTTAAATCCGGCTGGTCAGATTCAAATACAGCATTCTCTTTTAACGGATATGCTGTAAATTCACTTGAAAAGCTATTTATCTGTAATGGGTCACTTCCTGTTTCTATCTCCATCTGAAGATATCGCCATGTACGAAACCAGAGAGGACGAAACAACCTGTCTGACTTTCCGTCGGGTAAAAAGTAATCAGAATACCCAAGAATAGATTTTCCTTCTATTTCATTCCTGTTTCCTTTTGACCCTTTAGAATCGAAAAGTGATTCGGAATATGTGAGTTTTATGCTGCCTCCTTTCCCTCCGGACACAAGCAGTTCAGGGTAGCCGGTTGTCAGCTTTTCCTGGTCAAATAATATTATGATTTTCCTGCTGCCCGGAATTGTCCATGAAGTTTTACCACCAAGAAAACCTTCTGGCAAAGCAGCTCCTGATAAGCGGCGAACAGTTGCAAATCGCTGATGTATTTGGTCCATCAACGGTATTCTGCGTGGTGTCAGTTCCCAGTTTATATCTGTACCCACTCCTCGAGGGTGTGCAGTGTCAAGTGTACGTGGTATTAACCAGGAGTGGTCATCATAACCAGCTGTTTCCCAGTTCCATGGATAAAGTGATGCATCCACCCTGTCGCAGGGGCCTACCACAACGAATTGCCCGCTGGTTTCCTTCGAACTTGCCGGAGCAGGCGAATATGCCTGATCATTTATGACTCTCCAGGTTGTATCGGTATTTACAATTTCTTCTGAAGGTGAATTTCCCTGGACAATAAATGCCGTTTTAATGCTGAATTGGGCCCATGGTTTTAGTTCACCGAAATTCCATACTTCTGCTGCAAGAAGGTTTTTGCCTGGTTTCAGAAATGCAGCAATATCTATACTCTCAAACGTCCAGTGTTCCAGATCGGCGCGAGCCGGACCAAAACAGACTGCCTTTCCGTTAACAAACAGGCGGTACCTGTTATCGGCGGAAATGTTAATAATAAATTCCTTTGGCTGATCTTTCAGTTCAAAATCTTTTCTGAAATGATATACACCATAATCAAGTAGTGATTCTGTTGGATGAGCTATCCATTGCGCCTTCCAGTGACTATTTAGAAGATCCGGATTAATCTTTTCAACAGCTAGCTGCTGAATGGTTTGTGCTGACAGATTTGCACAGGTCATTAAAATCAGGAGAACATTAATTTTTGAGCGCATAGTATCAAAATTTTAACAATAATAATAGTTTTTAAAGACTTAAACACAATTTGATCCGGGTAAGTGGCTTACTATTTATTATTTTTGTTAATTCAATTGGTTGAACCATCGTTTAAACTTTTTATCGGCATAGTAATTCATATCCGGGAAAAGTAAAAATGAGCTATAAGTTTATTTACTATTTACTGATTATTGTTTATTAAGCCATTTAAGCCACAGTTTCAGATTGTTTGTCCAACTGGCGATATGATCGTTACCAATTCCCAGACCGAACCCATGTTCGCCTTCAGAGATTATATGCAACTCGGCTGAGATCTTTTTTGCACGCAGCGCTCTGTACATCAGAAGTGCATTTTCAACCGGCACGCCTGTATCATTATCAGCTTGCACAAAGAATGCCGGAGGAGTGTCTTTCTTAACCTGCAACTCATTTGAATAGTACTTCACAAGATTTATGTCAGGATCTTTCCCAAGAAGTGCATCCCTGGAACCTTTATGCATGCATGAATCCGTAAAAGTAATAACAGGATACATGAGGATCATGAAATCAGGTCGGCAGCTTAATTTCTCCACTGAATCGGCAGCGGCCGGGTTGCCATAGTCAAAATGTGTTCCCAGGGTGGATGCCAGGTGGCCACCGGCAGAAAATCCCATTATCCCGATTTTTTTCGGATCAATGTTCCATCGTGAGGCATTAGAACGGACCAGCCGCATTGCCCGTTGTGCATCCATCAGTGGAACCTTATGAGGTTCAATACAGTTACCATAGGTTGGCAAACGATACTTAAGAACTATTCCCGCCACACCGATAGAGTTCAGATATTTAGCGATATCTGTACCTTCCAGATCATAAGCCAGAATCCAGTACCCGCCACCAGGACAAATTACTACAGCCTGTCCTGTGGCAAAACGTTTGGTAGGGAGATAAACATCTATTCCCGGTACCTGAACATTGCTGATGGTAGTAATATCCTGGTGTTCAATTTTTTCCTTTCCATTGGTATTCTTTGAGTTTGGAATAGTTCCGCTGTATAAGGGCATCGAGGTATCCTGTCCTGCCATATTTGCAAATTGCAAAAGGGAAAATATTACAAAAAAAGCTTGATAAAGTGTTTTCATAGACTAAGATTTATTTAATTAAATAGGTTTAAGCTCAATAAATGGGTAAATTAAAGTGGATCGCCTCCTGCCTGCAGTGTTACAACGCTCTTTGCGGGGATTTCAAAATGATTATCCGGTCCGGAATTTAAAGTACCTGCTTCTTTACAGTTTTCACTTCCGGAAGTAGTCAGGTAGATGGTGAAAACAGCCGGAAGATCATCTCCCAGAACTGATAGTGATTTGGCTTCGCTTCCATTATTTATAATGACAATGGTATTGGTCCCTTTCGTCTGATTCTCAAATGCCGTTACAAAAACCTCCAGATCGTCGGAAGTGCTTTTCACCCTGATTGCACCTGGACGAATATATCTGTAAAAATGCTTTGAGACATAATATTTTTTTCCGCATATATTGTTGCTCATTAGTGAGTAGTTACTTATACCGCTGGCCTCGCTTCCCTGCCACCAGACCCATCCCTGCATATTGCCATAGTTTAATCCGGAATAAATATCCATGGCCAGGTTAAATGCGCCCGGAGTTATACCCGAGCTGACCCAGGCATCAGAATAGCCAGATGTTTCAGTCATCCATGCGGGTTTGTTCAGTGGAACCGAGAACTGTTGTAAATGATTTGTCCACATTTTAGCAAGTTCGGAACCTGAAGTTGCCGAAACTCCGTCGGAATAGCCGTGAACTGCCAGAATATCAATATTGTTTCGGGCAGCAGTATCGTTTTTGATTGCCTGATGATAGAAATATGGCCAGTTATCACTCTTGCCTTCCATCTCCAGCATATTTTCAGAACCGAAAATCTTCACATCCGGAAAAACCGCTTTGATTTCAGGAACGACATGGTTAAGCAAATCACAGTACCATGCGGTAGTATATGTGCATGAATTATATGGCTCGGAAAACAAAGGTTCGTTTTGCAGGCTTAATGCGTACAGGTCAATTCCGGCATCTTTATATGACTGTATGCATGATTTCAGCCAGTCGGCGTAATCAGTGTATTTACCCGGATTGAGTGTGCCACCATTTTTAGTGGAAACCTGGCCGGCATTCCGTGTGGCACTGGCATCGCCTGCCCAGGAAAAATTGCATAACCATTTCATATCAGCAGGAGGGCTCCAGATAGAGATAATGAATTTAAGATTAACACCATACAGATCGGCTTTGGCTTTAAGTCCCTGTACAACCGGTTTTTGTTTATTCCAGTCAGCATCCTGGGCTGCATCGGGAGTAGCCGGAGGATCCCATTCATTTCGCCAGATGGTGATTCCCAGATCGTTAATGATTTTATCGCCCCATGCATCGCTCCAAAGGTTTTGAGTTGCCCACCAGACATCTTCAGCTCCAAAAAATCCAAAACCATCTATAGTCTGATAGTTTACAGATTTATCTATTGTTATGCTTATTTTGGCTAATTCAGCTGCTGGATGAGACGATGGATCTTCATTGCTAATCTTTTTACAGCCGACCGATAATTGAACCAATAATATTAAAGTAAGAAGTTTATATAGACTTAGTTGCATGATCTGTAACTGTTTATATTCATTTGTTTGAGGTGTTTTGTTCCAAAATCCTATCTATAAAGTTGGTTAATTATGTTGATAGTTTAATGGCAGTTTCTTGATTTTTTCTTTCATTTAAGAAAAGAAATATCTTAGGTACCTTTGTTGAAAGATCTGACAGTTTTGATAAAAACAACCCAAAGACCACCGAAAATAATTTTACAGCCTGGTGGCCGGGAGCTGGAAATTGATTACATGGACGGGGTATCGAAAGTTTTGGTTCCGGAGCTTAAAATCCATTCGATCCTGGAGGTGATTCTATGAGCAATAGGATAAATGTGGATTAAATTGTATACTTTTATAAAAAATTTCATCTCCCGGTTATGAGAAATGTAGCACTTGAATACAAAATAAAAGTGAATCGCGCCGGTCTTTATTAGGTCGTCCCAAGACCTCTGTAACTCAATAATTACATTAAAGCAGTGATAACATATGGCAGGAATCAATCTGGCCGGATATTGTCTTTTCAAAGTTTCAATTAAAATAAATAATATGGACAAGTTAATTATTACAGGATCAAACCTGAAAATTGAAGATATAGTAAATGTTGCACGGCATGGTCAGAAGGTAGAACTTCATCCCGAAGCGAGAGAGAGGATTAACCGTTGCCGGGCTATGCTTGAAAGAAAGATTGATGCACACGAGATAATGTATGGAGTAAATACAGGTATCGGCGAATTTTCAGAGGTTGTTCTGAACGATGACCAGATAAAGGATTTCCAGAAGTACCTGGTATATAACCATGCTGCAGGCATAGGTGACCCCGCGCCTGTTGAATATGTCAGGGGTGCTATGCTCGGACGGATTAATGTACATGCCCATGGCAACTCGGGGAACAGGCTGATAATAACAGAGACGCTTACAGAAATGTTAAATAAAGGTGTTACTCCTTATGTATGCCAGAAGGGTTCAGTCGGGGCAAGCGGGGATCTTGCTCCAATGTCTCAGATCGCACTGCTGATGATGGGCGAAGGTGAGGCTTATTATAAAGACGAATTACTCGATGGTAAAATGGCTATGGAGAGGGCCGGAATCCCGGTTCCCGGGCTTATGGCACGTGACGGACTGGCAACCATAAACGGTTCAAATGTGCTGACAGCCATGAGCGCCATATTTCTTTATGATGCAAATAACTGGCTCAAACAGGCTGAGATTGCAGCCTCCATGTCCCTCGAGGCCCTCAAGGCAAATATGAAACCTTACACACCTTTGCTTCATGAGGTTAGAGGCTTCAAAGGAGCTGTCAGGAGTGCAAATGCGATCAACCTGTGTGTGAATGGAGGCGATCTTAAAGAGGGTAGAGTTAAGAGCAAGGTACAGGACGCTTATTCAATGCGCTCAACACCCCAGGTAATTGGAGCAGCCCATGATGCACTAGCATATGCACGTTCACAAGTTGAGATCGAACTGAATGGTGTCGGTGACAACCCTATCTTTTTCCCTGATCTCAATATTCAGCTATCCGGGGCTAATTTCCAGGGTTCCCCCGTATCGGTTCCTATGGATATGGCAGGAGCATGCATAACTATGGTAAGTGTATTGTCCGAAAGAAGGATGAACAGGTTGAATAACCCTGCATTAAGTGTCGGGCTACCTGATTTCCTGACAAAAGGAGCCGGTATGTTTTCAGGACTAATGCTGAGTCAGTATACTGCCGATATGATGATCGTTGAACAGAAGATACTTTCTGCTCCTGCTTCCATACAGTCTATCCCGGCAGCTGCTGACCAGGAAGACTTTGTATCGATGGGTATGAATACAGCAATTAAGAATTTCCAGATACTCGATAATGCTTATGGTATTCTTGGCATTGAATTTATGGCTGCTGCACAGGCCCTTGACTTCAGGAAAGAAGAGTATAAATTTGGCAAGGGTGTGCAGAAAGCATGGGAGGTGATCAGGAAGCATGTCGAATTCCTTGATATAGATCGCCCTCTTTATCATGACCATACAACAATGCAGGAACTTGTTAAATCGTGTGAAATACTTGTGGAGGTCGAGAAGTTGGTTGGAAAACTTGGTTGATATTTATACGACTATTAATTATAAATTAATGAAGATTATTCGTATCTTTTTTTTCTCAGTGGCCATTTTGATGATATTGTCATGTACTGATATTAAAACAAAATCTGCAGATACAACCATATGTAATCCGATTAATCTGAGTTACAGATTTTGCCTCGATGAACCTTCACGTCGCGAAGCTGCAGACCCGGTCATCGTATTATTTAAAGATGAGTATTATTTATTTGCTTCCAAGTCAGGCGGATACTGGCATTCGGCCAATTTGATTGATTGGGATTTCATTACCTCATCCGAACTGCCTTTTGAAGATTATGCTCCTGCTGTTGTAGCAATAAGAGATACTTTGTATTTTATGGCTTCGGGTAAAGCCCCGGTTTCAATTTTCAAAACGTCGGAACCCAAAACCGGTAAATGGAAAATTGCCAATGCTGCTTTTCCAATTGGAATGACCGATCCGGATTTATTTCTCGATGATGATGGCCGTCTCTATTTTTATTACGGATGTTCGAACACTGAACCAATTTACGCAGTTGAACTCGACCCGGTGACATTTAATCCTAAAGGCAAACCGGCAGGATGTTTCAATAGTTATAAAGAAAAATATGGCTGGGAAATAAACGGCGATTACAACAACCAGACAGATCAACCATGGATTGAAGGCGCCTGGATGACTAAGCATAATGGCAAATACTACCTTCAATACGCCGCGCCGGGTACCCAGTATAAAAGTTATTGCGATGGCGTATACATTGCTGACAATCCATTAGGTCCTTTCAAAGTGGCCTTACATAACCCGTTTTCATATAAGCCCGGGGGTTTCATTGCCGGTGCCGGACATAGTTGCACGTTCCAGGATAAATATGGGAATTACTGGCATATCACAACCATGACCATTTCTCAAAAGCACATGTTCGAGCGCCGGCTGGGTTTATTTCCAGTTTTTTTTGATAAGGATGGCACATTTTATACTTATACCGGTTTTGGTGATTTTCCGTTTTCAATACCCCGGAAAAAAATATCTGGTCCGGATGAATTGTTCCCTCAATGGATGTTACTTTCTTATAATAAACCTGTTGAAGTTTCATCTGAAC
This sequence comes from Bacteroidales bacterium, assembly GCA_003141525.1. Classification (GTDB taxonomy): domain Bacteria; phylum Bacteroidota; class Bacteroidia; order Bacteroidales; family VadinHA17; genus LD21. Next base: position 14,008 of record PLML01000184.1, on the reverse strand, counting down.
TGCCCGCCTACCCGAAAAACAATGCTGCGGATGAAGAAATCCGTACATACTGGAGTGCAAAAACCGGAAATAAAGGTGAATGGATAACCATTGACTTACAGCGTGAATCAGTTATAAACGCCATTCAAATTAATTTTGCCGAAAACCAGACAAAACTGTACAACCGTAACCCGAATATTTATTATCAGTACCTTCTGGAATGTTCCGATGATAATAAAACTTGGAAATTATTGGCAGACAAAACAACCAGTAAAACTGACATTCCGCATGATTATATTCAGCTTAAAAGTCCTGAAAAAACCCGTTATGTCCGACTTACAAATTATCATGTGCCCGATGGCACATTCGCTTTATCAGGTTTCAGGATCTTTGGTAATGGTCAGGGAAACAAACCAGAAGCAGTTAAAAATTTCACCGTGACACGCACACAATTTGATAAACGTGAAGTCAGACTAAAGTGGAACATGGATTTTAATGCCACAGGTTACAACATTCGGTATGGTGCTCAGGCAGGTAAGCTGTATAACAATTACGAGGTGCTTGGAGCTGATTCGCTGATATTCAGAAGCTTTAACAGAGACCTGAAATACTATTTCACGATTGATGTATTTAACGAAAATGGAGTTACGAAAGGGAGTACGGTTGTGGTTGTAAATTGAAACTAACTGAAAAAGCCGGCTGCCCTGAATTTAGCATAATATTGAATAATATATATGAAAACAAAATTCATTTTTGCCATTATTATCAGCATGTTTGCCACTTCGTGTGCAACCAATCAGAAAACAAACGACTCTATTGAACTTCCAAAAGAATGGAAATTTCAAACCGGCGATAATGCCGACTTTTCCAAACCAGATTTTAATGATAAGTCATGGAAAACCATTAAAGTAGATAGTTTCTGGGAAACCCAGGGCTATTCCGATTACGACGGGATTGCATGGTATCGCACTCAAGCGGTGTTTACATCTTCACTTAAAAAGAAAAACGAATTGCTAAAAGCAGTTCGGATTTCTTTAGGCAGGATTGATGATGCTGATGAGACATGGTTTAACGGCAGGAAAATTGGAGAAACTGATGGCTGGGATACTGACAGGTCATATCTAATTCCTTTTAATCTGATTAAGTGGGACAAAGAAAATGTGATTGCCATCCGCGTGAAGGATACGGGAGGAAATGGCGGCATGTACGGAAGCCCTCATGAAATTGGAGATGCAAGACTGTCGGATGTCGTAATACTTATGACATATGATAAGCCTTCCGCATTCACATCACCAAATTCAAAATTTAATAAAACATTGATTTTTCACCTCAGGACTGCTGTTGAAAAACTGCAAGGCGATTTAAGAATAAGGGTTTATGATCCAAAAAGTAAAGAAGTTGTTTTTCAAAAAGATGAACATATTGTAATCGGAGAAAAAGCAGACACTTCCTGTACTTCTGAGGTATCTATAAAAGAACCGAATACCTACAAAATTGAATATATTTTCACTGCAAAATCCCTGGCCGATACATTAAAATACAGCACACTTTTTTCCTATAAACCTGGTAACCATATGAATGAAAAATTTGAATATCCTGTTGTAAAACTCACTGTTCCGGATAAATCAAGTCCGTTTGGCCTGGAAAATATCACTTTTGGTGGCTATATGAATGACCGGCTGAATGCAAACCTTACTCAGCGATTGCTCAATATTGATGAAACAGGAATTTTAGAATGCTATTACAACCGTCCCGGAAAACAAACCTGGGTAGGGGAATACACGGGAAAGTATCTTCATGCAGCCAGTCGTGTATGGCGTTCTACAAAGAACAATCAGTTAAAAACGCAGATGGATCGTATCGTCGATATTTTAATTGCATGCCAGAATGAAGATGGCTATCTGGGAACCTATTCACCCGCTAATTACTGGACAGAATGGGATGTCTGGGCACACAAATACAATATGTTAGGTTTGCTGAGCTATTATGCTGTTACAGGGTATAAGCCTGCTTTGGAGACCTCTGTGAAAATGGGGGATTTATTATGTCGCACTTTTGGCGAAAACAAAGGTCAGCGGAGTATTATTGATTTGTCACCACATGTGGGTATGGCCTCTACAAGCGTACTTGAACCTATGACTTATCTGTACCGATTTACCGGTGATAAAAAGTATCTCGATTTTTGCATATATATTATAAAAGCGTATGAATATGAGAACGGACCTAAAATAATCTCAACCCTGACTACTTTCGGAAAAGTTGACAAAACAGCTGATGCAAAGGCTTATGAAATGATGTCGAATCTTACAGGGATTGTAAAGCTGTACCAGTTAACAGGCAATGAAAAATTATTGAAAGCTGCCGAAAATGCATGGAAAGATATTGCGACTCACAAGCTATATATTACAGGAACTGCAAGCAAGGGGGAGCTATTCCAGGAAGATTTTGTACTGCCTGCCGGAAATGCTGTAAACATGGGCGAAGGTTGTGTGACAGTAACCTGGCTTCAGTTCAGCCAGGCTCTTTATTATCTCACTGGCGAACCAAAATATATCAACGAAATTGAAAAAACAATATACAACCATTTATTTGCAGCCGAAAATCCGGAAACGGGCTGCGTGAGCTATTACACTGCCTTACAGGGTAAAAAGCCTTACCGCTGTAATATTAACGGGCATTGCTGCCTTGCAAGTTTACCAAGAGGAATTGCTGCAATTCCTGAATTGGCTTACTCAAAAAATTCGGATAATGGCTTTGACATCAATCTTTATTCGAAAGGAAAACTCACGGATAAGGTTTTTGCAAAGGATGGAAAAGAAGTTGGGATTGAATGTATTATGGATACTAAATTCCCGGAAGAGGGAAAAGTAACAATTACTCTTAATCCCGAAACAAAAAGTGAATTCCGGTTATCATTGCACGTTCCTGCATGGTGCAGGAATTTTAAAGCTGCTGTAAATGGCAAAAGTTTTAATGGAGTTGCCGGTCAATATCTGAACATAGAACAATTGTGGGATAAGGATAAGGTTGTAACTGTTTCATTTGATACGCCGGTTCAAATTCTGGATGGAGGTATTAGTTACCCGGAGTACATAGCCATTAAATATGGAACCCAGGTATTAGCTGTTGATCAGGTATTGAATCCTGAAATAACAGACATGGATAAAATATCAACCGGTTCGATTTCACTAAAGAGTATTACAAAAACATTGCTGCCAAAAGGCTGGGTTGGTTTTCAAATATTTAGTACCAGCGCTTTCTACAGTGGTAAACCTGTTAATTTGAAATTAGTTCCCTTTGCCGATGCCGGACAGACTGGCGGAGATATCAGGGTGTGGATCAAAAAAGAATAAATCTTTGTGTATAATTTACCTGGCTTATCAGTCGCTTTTCTCAGAGTTGGTTTTTTAATATAAGGGAGTTCTGCTTCTATATATCAATATCGATCCAGCCACCTGTATTTTCTTGAACTATCACCGAATTTCAGAGCGACTGTCAATTCATGAGTTCCATATGTGACAGATTGAATCTCATTGAGAGTAAAATCAATAGCATATCCAAAATATAAAGCAGCCCATTTAGAATTGTCCGGGATATATCTGAACCTTATGTTAGCTATCAAACCTCCGCCGGTTCTGTAGGTCAAACCTGCCCATAATCTATCATCATAGATGCAGGTAACACCAATGTCAACTTGGGGTTTAAGTTCTTCCGATATTTTAAAAAGAATTGAAGGTTCGATTTCAGTTCTGCTTCCGACAGATAGATTATAGGATCCAAACGTATAAAAGTGTCTGTCCATCCTGAAATTCCTGTATGCATAATCACCTATTTTGGCAGCAGCACCAAATAATTGCAGAGCTGAAAAACCAAAGTTGAATCTGGGATTTAAAAGATAAATTCCAAAATCAACATCCGGGACAAATATTCCTCTGCGTAAATTATCATTTAACCATGGTTCATTCGCGTCTTCAAAACTTTGTGCATTTGCATTAATGATAAAGTGGTACCCTGTAAAAGCAAGGCCTAAAGATAGTTGAGTAGCTTTCTGAAGCCATATGTGATATGAATAGGCTACCTGGAAACCTGTTCTTTGAGTGAGTCCGTTCTTGTCACTGAAGATGTTGGACCCTAAACCTACCTTCCCATCATTTTTTGGAGTGAAGACTGTCTGGTTAAAAATAGTCTTTTTGATTTTATAACTTCGTTTAAGTATTCTCGTTTGCCAGCTTATGGAATAAGTCCTGGGCGCCCCGGAGTAGCCGACCCATTGTTCCCGTGCAGTTATGTTAAAGCTGGTATATCCGTCACTGCCTGCATGTGCAGGGTCGATCAGAAATTTGTTATAAAGATACTGGTCATATAATGGTAGTTGCTGAGCAAATGATGACCGCCCTATAACAACAAAAAGCAATATGCAGACCAGCCTTTTCACAACTATTGAAATGTTTAATTTCATCTTACAATTGTTATTTCTCCAATAATTGGTTTTGATCCGGTATGCAAATCAATGACATAATGATATGAGTCAATTGGTAGATTGACCCCATTGCTTTTCCCATCCCATTGATAAGTGTACCCTTGTTCTGATCTCCAGACTGACTGACCCCACCTGTTATAGATTGTGATTTCAACCTTAGGAAAAGAACCGATATTGCCAATATTCCAGACATCATTGATGAGATCTCCATTGGGAGAGAAAGCTTCAGGAATTATCAGGTTTAGTTGTTCGGGTCCGGTCACTATAACATCTGCTGATCTCACCGGTCCCAGGCAACCATCTAGTGATCTTTCCTGCACTTCCAGCAAATAAGTTTTTGATGTATTCCAGGTATGGACAAATTCATTGGTAGTAAACCCATCCTGAACAACCCCGTCAATCCACCATGTACAAGTTGAACCCGGACTGGAACTAACACTATAATGCCTGAATTGTCCAATACATACCATATCCGGCATAGTTACCTGCCCTGCAACCCTGAAAGTGCTGAACAGAACTATGCCGAATAATAGTATATATGGGAACCTTTTAAGCATCTGTTTTCAATCTGACTGTCTAGTTGTGATAGATAGGAGATGTGGACGGAAGCGGCGTTACATTTACATTCTGCACTGCCGGACTGGTTGAAGTACATCCTTGCGCATTAACGTAATTAACACTTACTGAATAAGGCCCGGAACCATTCCAGGTTACAGTAATGGTATTGTCAGAGGAAGTTCCACCTGCTGTAACAAGTCCTTCTCTCGCTACCCAGCTATAGCTGGTCATGCCAGGCTCAGTTGTATAAATAACACCTGCAGTTCCGAAACATACTGGATTAGCAGTGGGTTCGATAGTTGGCAACGGCAATGGATATACAGTTACCACAACAGTAATTGGAGTTCCGGTGGTGCCATTAACTGTAGGAGTGACTGTATAGGTAACTGTCGCTGCCGCAGTCGAAGTGTTGGTCAGTGTCTGAGCTATTGCAGCACCTGCTCCGCCAGAGAATCCTGATGCTGTTCCACTTGTTAATGCAGCTGTCCAGGTGAAGGTTGCAGTTCCGATATTGCTTGATAATGATATATTTGTTGCAGCGCCACTGCAGATAGTTTCAGCAGCAGGTGTTGCTGTTACGTCGGGTATCTCATTTACCGTAACAACAACCTCCCGCGGTGAACCAACGCAACCTCCGGCGTTTCTTTCCACGACAGATAAAGTATAAACTCCTGTAATATTCCAATCTACCGTAATGTTGTTTCCAGTACCGTTTATTCTCCATTCGGACCCGGAAGTCCCGGGTGTGATGGTCCATGTATATGTTGAACCAGAAGTAGCTGTTACAAGGTATGGTTCATTACCTCTGCTAACTGTTTGTGTCGGGCTCGTATCACTTTGAGCCCATACTTCGCCCGAACAGGCAAGAAGCAGCATCAGGAGTGTGAATATGACCATTCCTTTTCCAGGCTGTTCCGGGTGTATCCGGTTAGATGTCAATAGTTCAGCAATTGCATTGTTGAACATAAGCCCGTTGCCCTGGTTAAGCAATCCGGGTTTTCCTTTAAGTTGTTTTTTTGTGCACATGACATAGTAGTTATTTGGTTAATATTTGGCTTATATCTATCGATGATAAATAGGTGATGTTGCTGGTATTTGGTTTACCGAAATCAATACTGATCCGCTGTAGACAGTCCCGCAATGAGGGGTTCCTCCATCAGTAGAATTAATCCTGTAATAAGTTGATGTCATCAGGGCAGGAGGTGAATATGAAAGATTATTTGCACCTGGAATATCAGCAAATTCAGACCCGTCAAAACTGCTCTGCCATTGATAAGAATAATTTGGACCAGAGCCACCGGAAGCTGATGTAGCAGTGAGTGTAGAAGGAATATCGCCATGACATATCTGCTGGCTGCCCGATGCTACAGGTGGTACTAATGGTGTCCTTACCACAAGATTCCTTTCTCTTGTGAAACTTGTTTCAACACAGGTTGGATCACCCGGTGGCTGGTTGAGTGTTGTAAAAATAACAGATACCCGATAAGAACCGTTTTGAGCAGATGTTGCATTTATAATAGTCAGCTGAGATGATGTTGTTCCTGTATAAGCTCCTCCGTCTGATAAAAAAGTCCAGCCTGAACCGTTATTCCATGACCACTGATATCCGTTATTAATTACATTTCCTTCAGTAAATAGTTTATAAGTTATGGTTCCTCCATTACAGATGGTCGAATTTACAACCGCAGGTGTAAGATCAGTAATAGAGTTTATGCTTAATAAGGCCGCATCGGAGGTTATTGTACCGCAATCATCTGTGATTAGTACCCGGTATTCAGTTCCATTAACATTCTGTTTGTTTACACCTATATTATCAATGTTAAGCAAGGCACTGTTTGCACCGCTTATATCTGAAAAATTTCCACCGGGAGGTTTTTGTTGCCATTGGTAGTAAACTATTCCCACAGATTCGCTTACAGTTACCGAAAACTCAACATGGTTTCCGTAACAGTCTGTCTGAGGAAGAGGTTGACTGGTAATTATCATCGATGCAGCATGCCCCGTCATCAGGAAGTTAACTCCCATCAGCAACTTCAAGACATTTACCTTTCTTGCCAGCCGACCGACAGCATGTAAAATGCTAACAACGATATTTTTCGTGACTTCGCCCAAGTGCTGAGTTTGCTTTCAGTCTAATACTATATAAAAGCCTCCTGCATTAACTATGCAAGTCAAATGCAGGTAACCCCATAAACTGAGATTACTTTCAGGTTTTCTCTACAAAAGAAGACTTTGAATCGTTTTAAAAGTTTCCTTTAATCTAGCCAAATGCATCTAAAAAATTATTCCAGGATCTAAGATAGTCATTTTTTAAATAACTGAATTTTTTTTTGACCACTTTCTAAAAGACTTACAAAGATGGAGCAAATAAACACGGATGCTTTTGGGGTGCGATTACAGGTTGCAGGATGAAAATGGTAATCCTTTTAAATTTAGCCGACTCTTAATGGGCAATGGTTTCACATGCTGTTTGTAAGCTAATGTTTGTTGCCGGCTGACTTCATAATTTTGCATATACCCCATCATTATAATCAAGCACTTTGCTATTTAAATCATTAATATATGCATATGGGAATTCCTGATTGTGGGGATTCACTTTCTATGCTGTAATATAATCTTTGAATAGCAGGATTGTCAAGAACTAAAGATGTACAACAATTTTCCATTTCAGTTTTTTCCCAGCAAGAAAAAAAATTAAAATCAAAATGGAAGATATTATTTGATTTTTCTAAAAGTCAGGACAGATTTCTTTGTATTAATATACTTTGAAAATTTACCGATATTGATTATCAGGTTTAGTTCATCGAACTTGAAATAATAAGTTCCGCCCTCCATTGAATTTGATAATCCATCAACCACAGTAATACTGTCTCCTGATATTGTGTATGAATACGAAGTGCTTCCAATCCTGGGTAACCAGTACCTATTTGTTATCGCAAAACCTCTGGATAAGCTGAAATAACCAGAATCATTGTTTGAATTGAAACTAATAGTATCAGCACCTGTATTAATTTCAACCCATGAACCCGTAAGTCCTTTCGGAAGTGTACCCGGGTCTGGGAATTCAAGGGATTTGTCTTTCTTGCATGAGAAAATGGCGAATCCGGTTAAAAATGCTATCGTTAGATAGATAAAGCATTTATTAAAAGTCGTTGTTTTCATAATTGGGTAAGGTCAGATGTTTTATTTGAGAGTGCAATCAGTGTTAATTTTTTCACAGCAAAAATCAAGCCAGTCATATGAATTCTTATTTTCATACACGTATTGAATTATTAAATTAATTCCCTCTGCCTTGAATTGTTTTTACTTCATTAGTTTTAACAATTAGTTTCCTGTCTGTTTTTTTCAACGTAACAAAATTGTCAAATACATTAATCTCGTCATTGATTCCAAAATCACCTTGAATAATTACGATTGACTGAATGTAGTATTCATAGTAATCAGTATATTCTTTTATTTCAGATTCTAATACTTTTGAATAACTAATTCCCAATGAACCAGAACTCCACAGATACTCGACAAGTTCCTTTATATTCGGTAAACTTAAATCACTATTATATTTCCCAATTGTATCAGGTTTATAGAACATGTTTAGCACTGGCTGAAAATAACTTGTTTTATGCACTCTTGAAAGCAATATATCTTTAGCATATTCAATGTTTTTCCTTTTGAACTCAAAAAATTTATCTGTTTCATTTTCAGATATAATTTCCCGATTGACAGAACTATATTCATTTGATTCATCTGACCACTTTCTGGCTTCATTTTTATCATTTGTGTTCAACTCAATCCAAATATCTTGTCGTTCGTTAATTGGTTTTATGCTTACAGAATTTTCATAATAGATCGAACCTGTATCAATTACCTCGCGATAAAAACCTGCGGGATAAGTATAATCTTTGGAATATGCTAATTCGAGAATACGTTGTTCTTCGGCAGTTCTGATGATTTTGTCTTTATCACAACTGACAGATACAAAGATGATCAGTAATACAAACAGACAGTTTTTCAATTTTTTCTTTTTAGGCACAATATGAAACTACACGACAAATGAATACTCTTGGATAATTATTTTGTTATTTTTTTTAATCTGCAAGAAATTTGGATATCTGAACTATTTTGATTAAAAATAATTGAATCATCAATTGTTCGGAATCTGTATATGCCTGTTATTATCCAATCCCATGTATATAGAGCAACTCTGGCTTCTTCGTCATTAAATTCAATTGAATTATCTTTAATAAGATAATTTCCCCTGCCAAAATCAAGAACATCAGAACCAGAATAAGCATATATAGTACTATCAAACTTGATTGTTATCGTGTCAACAGATTCATAATGTGTATCTAAATAATATATAGTTTTTTCCCCATAAAATGTCCCGATCTTAAAGTCTATAATTTCATTATTATCCTTTTTGCATCCATAGCAGGATACAATTATTACCAGAATACATATTATCTTTTTCATGTTATCATTAAACATTTATGAGTATCAAGGTTTAATCTGTCCGGTAAAATTTAAATGGTCATCAATACGTACCTGATACTTATAAGAATTAGCATTTCCTGAAAATTTAATATTATAAGTATAATAGCATAAACAATTACATAAGCCAATCTGGGTGGTCATAATTTTAATAAGTATCGAGTCTCCTTTGATAGAAGATGAATTGCTAAATTCTTCGCAACAAGTAGCATTAAATCCAACAAATATCTTCAGACTGTCATTAGTAAATGAATATGTTACTGTATCAGTCTGTATAATCTGGCTATTTTTTAAAGATGAACCTTTGTTTAAAAAACACCCACCTGAGATAGTATCTACATATTTAAGATTGCCCAATTCATTTTTTTCACAATTAATGAAAGTTATAATTAATAAAATTGAAATCATAAATTTTCTCATACTCCAAAATATTAATTTGTATTGCTTTTTTCGCAACCTGATATAGTTATAATGGTCAGAGCAATCACTATCTGTGAGACTAAACGGTTCAACTTACCTTTTTTCACCGGAATAAGATTAGTTTATTAAGGATTATACAAAATTTGTGCCAGTTTGTCCACCGTAGTCCGGAGGAGCTTTAGCAAACTAATGAAAAGTTTTTTTTCGAATAATAACTAGCAATTTGAGTTAGTTGACTAAAAAGATTTATCTTTAAATCCTCCGATATTTTTTGAACTATTTTATTGTTAATACTATAAAAGTAGTGCGTGATTTTTTTAATCATAAATTAATCGGAAATCATTTTCTCAGACAGTCCCTGGTGATTTCATACTTTTGTTTTGCAGGAATTCTTCAGTTACATGCACAGCCTAAGTATTCAAGATTTGGTCACCTCACTGTCGATGATGGTTTATCGAGTAATCTTATTCGCTGTATATACAGAGATAGTAAAGATTATCTATGGTTAGGCACAGGAGAGGGCTTAGATAAATACAATAGCTCTGAGATTGAAAAATATAGATTTGAAAAAAACCGGCTTGGCTCAATCAGCAGTAATGATATACTATGTATTTATGAAGATAAAGGAAAAAATCTATGGTTTGGTACCGTCAATGGTTTAAATTTATTTGATCCTGTTAATAATAATTTTAGAGTATTTATAAACAATCCAGCCGATAACAACAGTATTAATAGCAATTATATTAGCAGTATTACTGAAGATGGGCATGGAGATCTCTGGATTTTGACCGGGGAAAATTGTTTGAATAAGTGGGTATCTAAAAGTAAGAGTTTTATTAGATATCAATTTGAAAATAAACATGAAGATTTAGATGCCCGTCCTTCAAGGATGATAGCAACTGATTCAAAAGGACGTCTATGGATAATTTCTTTTGGTCGGGGAATTTATTGTTTTGAACCTGAATCAGGAAAATTCACAAAATATGACGACCCAAATATTGATTTTGGGAACGATTGTTTTAAAAGTTTATATATTGATAATCAGGATAAAATATGGATTACAACAGATGGTAACGGTTTTTTTTCTTATGATCCGGTCACACATAAGTTTGAACAATTCGGGTCAAAAGGCGACTATAAAGGTACAAATCAAAAGACGATCCTCGATGTCATCCCGGAAGATGGGCAACATTTATTGCTTGCGGTTGATCAGGGAGGCATAAACCGGTTTAACAAAATATCCAAAAAATTTGAGTATTTCATGTATGATAATACAAATGATGAAGGGCTTAACAACAACGGAATCTGGTGTTTTCACAGAGACAGGGAAGGAATTTTATGGATAGGGACCTCCGGTGGAGGAATCAATTACTATAATCCTAAAAAATATAAATTTAAAAAATTTAATTATAAAGGTAGTAATCAAAATTCATTGTCATACAATAATGTAACTTGTTTTTATGAAGATTACAAGGGTTTAATCTGGATAGGCACAGATGGAGGTGGGGTTAATATCTATGATCAGGAAACAGGAAGATTTACCATATTTAAACACCATTATTCCAACCCTTTTAGTATAAGCGGAAATGCTGTCCGCTGTATTGCCGAAGATAAAGAACATGACATGTGGATTGGAACCTGGGATGCCGGTCTTGACCGGTATGATAGAAAAACAGGAAATTTTTTTCATTATATGCCTGAAAATAATAATCCATCAAGTATCTCAGGCAGAACCATTTGGAATCTTGTAATAGATAAAAATGATACTACATGGTTAGGGACTTATGACATTGGTACTGACTTATTTGAAAAAAACAAAGGAGTAATAAGACGTTTCAGAACTAACTCCAATAATCCAAAAGGAAGTATTGGTAAAAGAGATTGGGAATTTTTTACCGACTCTGAAAGAAATGTGTGGATTTCTACAACGGATGGGCTAAACTTTTATGACAGCAAAACAAATTCATTAAAGAAATATTTTTTTAAGGATAATGTTATATCTGCATTTTGTAAGGACAAGGAAGGGAATTTATGGGTAGGCACCAATGCGAATGGATTATATTTTTGTAGACCTGACGGAACGATTATAAATATTTATAATATCCAAAGTGGTTTGCCAAACAATAGAATTCAGGCAATTATTGAAGATAAAAGTGGTAATATATGGATATCCAGCAATGGTGGAATAAGTCGATTTGATCATAAAACTCAGAAATTCAGGAATTATTCCAAAGAAGATGGTTTACAGGGCGATCAATTTAAGGAGCAATCATGCTTGATCACGCGTAAAGGGGAAATCTATTTTGGCGGATACAATGGTTTTAACTCCTTTTATCCCGATAGTCTGAAAGATAATGACTTTATTCCACCGGTTTATATAACTGATTTCCAGATATTCAATAAACCTGTGGTTTATGGAGGTTCCGGCGCGCAGTTTCAGACACACATCGATGAAGCAAAAGAACTTACAATGAATTGGAAACAATCTGTCTTTTCATTTTCATTTAATGCCATAAATTACACCTATCCGGAAAAAAACCTATATGCCTATATCATGGATGGTTTTGAGAAAGAGTGGAATTATACTAATTCCTCCAGACGATATGTTACATATACCAATCTTGACCCGGGTACATATACTTTTAAAGTAAAAGCATCCAACAATGATGGAGTATGGAACGAAAAAGGAGTTTCATTAAGCATAATTATTTTACCTCCCTGGTGGAAAACATTGTGGTTCAGATTAATAATGATTTCAACAATAATCTTTGTACTTGTTTTTATTTTTATTTCACGGGTCCGGCATTTAAAAAATCAGAAGATTCTGCTTGAAAAACTAGTAACAGTTAAAACTGCCGAATTACAGGAAAAAAACGATATGTTAATTAAACAGACAGGGGAACTTAATGAATCAAATATATTACTTGAAGAACGACGACAGCATATAGAAGAACTCAATGCCTCAAAAGATAAGTTTTTCTCAATTATTGCACATGACCTGAAGAACCCTTTTCAAACCATTATCGGTTTTAGCGAAATGCAGGAAGAACAAATAAAAACAGCTGATTTTGCTGGAATTGAGGAGTATGCCGGATTGATAAATACTTCTGCTGTTGAGACTTTAAGGTTGCTCGAAAACCTGTTGGAATGGGCAAAATCACAAACAGGGAAAATATTGTTTAACCCCGTACTAATTAACTTAGGTGAGCTTTTTAATGAAGAATTTATTGTATTGAATGATATGGCGATTACAAAAAATATTGAACTTAAAAGCTGCTTCACTGATAACTTAACAATTATAGCAGATAAAAATATGATCAAAACCATATTGCGAAATCTGATATCAAATGCAATAAAGTTTACTCATAAAAACGGTAAAGTGGAAGTAAAGGCCATAGTTGATAACAAACAGGTAGAAATATCCGTATCAGATAGCGGCATTGGGATGACAAAAGAAACAATAGCAAAACTTTTCAGAATAGATGCCAACGTTTCCACACGCGGTACTGAAAATGAAAAGGGGACCGGACTTGGGTTATTCCTCTGCAAAGAATTTGTTGAAAAGCATGGTGGTAAGATATGGGTTGAAAGTGAATCAGGTAAAGGCAGCACTTTTAGATTTTTTATTCCCTTAAATATAAACTCATCTGAATAATATTTATTTGGGCTGTTTCTCATTGGTAAGGAATCACTATCACCTGACCCAAAATGGCTTCTTCAGAATTTGATAGTGTCTTTGACAAGGCCAAGTACTAAATACTAATGATATGACTGTTCAAATGGCAACAGAATTCACTATTGGCGGCTAACCTGAGGTGTTGAGAGCACATCCCTTACTGTCGTCCAACGCATGCCGGGATAGCGATCGTTGTCGAGCGGATCTAGCTTTGCCAGGCCTTCGAACATATTACGCATGTACTGCATACCCTGCCATGCCGGGTAATGTTCCTTCTCTCCGGGAGCTACCGTGCGTGCTACCTTGATAAGCGTGATGAGCATTCCCAGACCTCCGGCGCGGAACAGGCGGAAGTCCTTTCCGGTCACCTCACTTACGACCGCCGTCAGTTCCCGGGCGCTGAGTTG
>PLML01000100.1 GCA_003141525.1 Bacteroidales bacterium | reverse complement strand
TACTTTTGTCTTTTATCTTTCACTTTGTGTGGAGCCCACATTCTTTTCGCCCGTCGTTTTCCCACCACCATCTCCCGGAACGAAAATCCTCGCCGGGTTTTATTGCCCGGGTGCATGGTTCGCATCCGATGCTGACATATCCTTTGTCGTGCAGCGAATTATAGGGGACATTATTTCCCTTAATAAAGCTTTTTACCTCATCAAATGACCAATTAAAGAGAGGAGAGAATTTATAAAGGTTTTTGGCCTCATCATATTCGATCCAATCCATCTGATTACGGTCATCAGACTGATCTGCCCTTATCCCCGATATCCAGCACTCCATACCCTTAAGTGCCCTGTTCAGAGGAACAACTTTTCTAAGTCTGCAACACTCTTTCCTGTTCTCAACTGATTGATAAAAACTCAATGGTCCCTTTTCTGTGACCATTTGTTCAATAGTTTCATGTTCAGGAAAATAGATGTCTATTCTTTTGCTATATCTTATAATCGTACTGGAGAGAACATCATACGTCTGAGGAAATAACCTCCCGGTATCGAGTGTTGCTACTTTAATATCCAGGTTATTTTTGAATATAATATGTGTAATAACCTGATCTTCAATTCCTAGGCTGGTTGTAAATATTACCTTTTCAGGGAATAAAGAGACCAGTTTACTCAGTTGATCCTCGATTGAAAGCTTATTAAGTTGATTTTTTAAATTTTGTAGTTGCATATAGATTTTACCTGATTATTTTTTCAATATCATCCGAAAAATGTGATTAGCTAAAGCTTCCGGAGAGATATTCCCTGGTTAACTGTTTTTTTGGATTATTAAAGAATTCTTCAGTAGGTCCTGCTTCTATTATTTTGCCCAGATACATGAAGATTATATGGTCAGCGATCCGTTTGGCCTGTCGCAACGTATGAGTAACAAGAATAATTGTATATTTTTCTTTCAGTTTTACAAAAAGCTCTTCAATCTTTTTTGTTGAAAGCGGATCCAATGCAGAAGTAGCCTCATCTCCCAGAATATACTCAGGCTCGATTGCAAGCCCTCTGGCAAGACATAATCTCTGTTGTTGTCCAATGGATAACCGGGTGGCAGATGTACGAACTCTGTCCCTCACTTCATCCCACAGACCAACATACTGCAGATATTGGATCACAGTCTGATTGACTGCTTTCCTTTTCTTTATCCCATGAATTCGCGGGCCGTATGCAACGTTTTCAAATATCGACATTGGCAGGGGGCATGGTCGTTGAGCCAGCAAACCCATTTTTTTCCGTGTATCAATTACATTTACGTGCGAGCCGTAAATATTTTCATCGTCGACAAATACTTTGCCACTGATCTTAACCTCGGGTGATTCATCATGCATCCGGTTCAGCGTTTTCAGAAAGGTTGATTTACCGCATCCTGAAGGCCCGATAATGCAAGTAATGCTCTTTTCAGGAATTGTCAGGTTAATATCTCGGAGAATATGCTGATTCTCAATATATACATCAAGGTTTTCAATTCTTATTGACTGGGTAGCGATCAGCTTTTTTAAAGTTATAGCTTTATTCAATTCAATAAATGAATCATGAATGCCGCTTGCCTGATGTTGATTTGTTAAGATCATATCTTATGTTTTGAAAATTTTGAACCAAAATAACGTGCCGAAAAACTCAGAATTAGGATTATTACAGTGAGGATTATTGCAGAAGCATAAGCACGATTCTGCACCTCTTCAACAGGACTTCCAAGCTGAAAGAAAATCGAAAGAGGTAATGTTGCAGCAGGTTGATTAAGTGAAGCCGGTATATTGTCGGTGTATCCTGCAGTAAACAGAACAGTAGCCGCATCGCCAATACCTCTTCCAACGGCAAGTAGAATGGCTGTTACTAATCCCGGCATTAGTTGCCTCAATATGACTTTAATCATTTCATATTTTGTTGCTCCCAGAGATAATAACGCATCCGGCAGATCGTGCGACAAAAGCCTGGTTATTTCATCAAAAGATCGCATCATAATAGGCATTATGAGCATTGCAACTGTCAGTATTCCTCCTAATAATGATGCCCTTACTCCAAGAAAGATCATCAGAGCAAATCCGAATGCACCATAAACAATTGAAGGAATTCCGAACAGAATGTCAAGTGAAAATCGAATCAGGGAG
Organism: Bacteroidales bacterium; assembly: GCA_003141525.1. Taxonomy (GTDB): domain Bacteria; phylum Bacteroidota; class Bacteroidia; order Bacteroidales; family VadinHA17; genus LD21. Next base: position 3,956 of record PLML01000100.1, on the reverse strand, counting down.
GAGAAAATTGACTTTGCAGGAAGATAAAAATTAATGTACATTACAAGGGGAACACTAATAAAGATACTGATAGCAAGTGATCCAATTATGATATATAAGGAACCGACAATTGCATTCAGTACTCCTCCTTCCTTTCCCAGATAAAATCCGCCTCCCGGAAGTTTTGTTATCATGTCCAGAGAAAGTGCGGGCAATCCCCTATAAAAAACGGTTGTGATTATGTAGACAAGAACGCCAAAGATGATTATTGCTGCACAGATCATAATTACCTTAAATATTTTCTCTTCTAAATGTTTCATAATTAATTGTAAATCTTATTAATGGTAATCAGAATTGATATCTTCTTTCAATCTGGTTCAGGGTAAATCTGGAAAGTCCGTTAAATAAAACCACAATAATAAACAGGAGGAACGCTGAGAACATAAGGGCTGATTCATAACTTGGCATTGAGAGCATCTCGCCATAATTATTTGCAATTAATGCAGGAAGGGGATAACAAGCGTCGAAAATTGAATGCGGAATTTGTGCTATGTTCCCGCAAACCATTAATACTGCCATTGTTTCACCAAAGGCTCTGGATAATGCCAGAACAGTTGCAGCAATAATCCCTGAGACTGATCTCCTGAGAATAACTTTCTTGACAGTCTGCCATTTGGTAGCTCCCATAGCCAAGGAAGCATCGGTCATCTCTTTTGGAATGGAACGAAATACTTCCAGCATAATACTAATCAGAAGAGGGATGATCATGACTGCCAGGACAACACCTCCTGCCAGAACCGTATAACCTGTAGAAAATTCCACAAATCCGGGAGCTATCTTATCAGCAATCAGAGGAACAATTGTCAATGTACCCCAAACACCATAGATAACCGGAGGAATGCCTGAAAGCAGGTCTACAACAGGCTCAAAAAAACGTCTCACATTCTTTGAAGCATAAGAATTGAGATAAATGCTTGTAAGAATGGAAAATGGAAGAGCTATAATTATGGCGATAAACGAAACATAGAATGTGCTGAGTATGAACGGGAGAAAGCCGAAATCTCCTTTGAATGGCTTCCAGTCTGCAGAGGTAAGCAATACCCATAGGTTTTTCTCCTTCATTATTGGTAATGCTTTGAAAAACAGGCTTAACCCAATAACAATTAATAATAATATAGTAAAAATGGCAATGCCCAGCATAAAATACCGGACAGTTTTGTCTTTAACAGCTCTGAGGCGACGCATATCTTTTATTGTAGCTTCTTTTGTTCCGAATCAATTTTTTCTTTTGGTAGTGAAATATAGCCTGCTTCATTAACGAATTTTTGTCCATCCTTTAGCACCCACCTGATAAATTCGCTCAGTACTCTGTTGTTTTTTGGATTGCCTTTCATAACGAAAAATAATTCCCTGGAAGGAGGAGATGGATATTTTCCTGATGCAATTGCAGCAATTAAATCATCCAGCGAAGCATAAAAATCTTCATCGCTATCAATTTTCCCGTTATTATTCAGATCAACAGGAACTACTCTGAGACCTTTGATCTGCTTTCTTGTCGTGGCATCATATGCATATCCAATATTATTGAATCCAACGCCAAGTGGATCCTTCCTGACTGCCTGTGCCAGTCCCGGATCTCCAAATACGCCAACACCCAACAGATCCTCCTGTTTCTTTCCAAAGAATTTTGCCCACATCTCAGCAGCTCCGCATGCATCTGATCTGGTATAAATATGAATTGGTGATAACTGTTTAGCTCCAAACGCCTGTGCCAAGGTTGTATATCTGCCTGTTATCCAGATATTATTTGCCGCATCTTTCTTTAATCCTTTTGTCATAATGTCATTAAGTGCAGGATTTGATTCATTTACCACTGCTACTACCGCATCTTTTGTAACAGCAACCGGGAAAGCTCCTTTTTTCAGCTCTTCGGGGTATATCTCCCTTGATACCATGCCTATTTCGACCATTCCGTTAAGAACATCTGAAATACCCTTGCCTGCCCCTCCTGCTGATATGTCAAACCGTACTCCGGGATTTATTTTTCTATATTCATCAGCCCATCTTATAACCATCGGGTAGAGTGCAAAAGCACCTGAGATGCTTATCTGGCCGGAGTTCTTTTCCTGACTGTAAGATCTTGGGACTGCTAATGAGGTAAAAATAATAGTCAGGAATAAAAAGGATCTAATCAATATTTTCATTTTATCTGTTTTATGTTATCAGAAACCAATCTGGTACTGGGCAGAAAAAAAATTATTTTTTACTGCAGTTCCCTCTTCCTGCCGGATTGTATAAAACGCCTGCAAACGCGACCAGCTGTTGAAATTGTAATTGGCACCAAATACATAGTTTGTTGAAATGTTATCAGGTGTGGATGTATTCGGATCGTACACGTCATATTTCCCCAGTACCTGGAGTTTCTGAGGGATAACAAAAAAACCGGTTTGAATGTACCATCCTGCTCTGTTCGTCTTGCCGTCTTTTCCGGCGATATATTCACCTTTTAAAGAAAACCGGGATAGAACATAACTTAATTCAGCACCCAGTCTGTTGCGGGTCTGACTTTGCCCGGGGACATCAGGTTTTATAGCCTTATCCCATCCTTTATAAAAACTTCCTCCAAATGAAAGTCCTTTTATCGGTGTGAATATCAGACGACCGGCTAAATCTTTAGCATTATTTGCTGTATCAGCGACATTTATTCCTGAACCATTAAAGACACCCAGACGATATTCAACCAAAGGCAGATCTTTGATTTTTAATAATGTTCCGCCCACCTGAATACCTATGTCTCGTCCGTTCTGATTTCCTATTACATCCTTGCTGCGTGCGACAAGAGCTTCAACGACTTGCGAACGGTCAATCATTTCAATTTTATTTGAGGATGTAAGATTCTCCATTGAAAAAGGAATTTTAAACTGACCGGCAGTAATCGAAAAGTAGTCGGCAAGCTTTATCTCACCATAAGCATCAATCATCTTTGGTTTATCGACAAGGTCGGCCTGCAGTCTATATGAGAAAATCGGAATGACAGAACCTTTAAGATCGATCCTTGCACGACGAATGTCGAAGCTGTTGTGCTTACCGGACTCCTGAAACGTCTGATATCTGATTTGAGTATATCCGATAAGCTGCATCTGCCTGGCTGCAGTAATAAAAAATGATTTACGTGAAGCATCTGCCTGCTGTTGCCCTAAAGCTGCTTCAGCTCTTATTGAGTCAGCCTGTGATTGACTAATCGTTTTATTTGAGATCAGAAGGTTCAGGATATCATTTGTGGATTGTGAAAAGGAATTTGCCAGAAATAGCAGGAAAAATGAAAGTGAAACTAGAATTCTCATAATGTCTACCGATTTTATGAACAAATGTAATCTTCTTTAAGTTGGTTTTAATTGGCATAAAAACCACAAATGGTTAGGTATTAATACTTAACTTTATCCAAACTATTCAGCCAGAAACATGATATTGTCAAAAAAGACCCGGTATGCAATTGTAGCTCTGACGAGATTAGCCCGGGAATACGGTAAAGGACCGATGCAGATCCGCGAGATAGCAGAAGGAGAAAAGATACCGCAGAGTTTTCTCGAAAATATCCTTCTCGATTTAAAGAAAAGCGGTATACTGGGGAGCAATCTGGGAAAAGCGGGTGGATACTATTTATTAAAAAGGCCTGAAGATGTAACCCTGGCTGAAGTTGTACGCCATTTTGAGGGCACGATCTCATTAATGTACTGTGTTTCAGAAAATTCTTATCGTCCCTGCGAATTCTGTAAGGATGAAACTACATGCCAGATAAGAAAGGTATTTAAGGAAATACGCGATACTACATTTGGAATTTTGACTAAAACAACTCTAAAGAAATTGATAAAGAGTTAATATCAAAAGAAAAGAAGAACTGTCACAGAGAGACACAGAGGATTCAAAGAGGTGCACAGAGATTTAACTCCGTGTTACTCGTATGTTTGTTCTTTGAA
>PLML01000117.1 GCA_003141525.1 Bacteroidales bacterium | reverse complement strand
TAACAAAGAACTTGCCTTTCAATATGAAGAGAAAGCAAAACGTGCAGATGAGTTATTCATTATGAATAATGAACTTAAGCAATTACTTCATCTCAATGCCGACAAAGACCTTTTTATTTCAATTCTTGCAGATGACTTAAGAAGTCCATTTAATGTGCTTCTTGGTTTATCAGAGTTATTAATAGAAAACATTCGTAAATACGATATTGGTGAAATTGAAAATCAAGTAAATCTTATTAATAAAACAGCACAAAACACGTATATTTTACTGGAAGACTTATTGATGTGGGTAAGAGCGGAATCTGGCAAAATTCCTTTCGAACCACAAAAATTGAAGTTTACAAATATTTGTCATGATGTTATTGAAAATTTAGAACTAAATGCGAAAATTAAAAACATCACAATCAATCATTCTGCAATGGAAGAGATAAATATTTTTGCTGATATTGATATGTTAAAAATGGTATTGAGAAATCTTATTTCGAATGCAATAAAATTTACTAACAATGGTGGACAAATTGATATTTCTGCTGAGCAAACAGACTCAACCATAACAATTTCGGTTTTGGATAATGGAATTGGAATAGAACCTGAGAGTTTAACAAAAATTTTTGATATCTCACAATTTCATACAACAACAGGGACGGCAGAAGAAAAAGGAACGGGTTTAGGATTATTGCTTTGTAAGGAATTCGTGGAAAAACATGGCGGGAAAATCTGGGTAGATAGTGAATTTGGCAAAGGCAGCGAATTTAAATTTACTTTGCCAATATCTGCCGAACAGCCTGATTAATTTGCTGCTTTTTATCTTTTCAATAAGGAATACAGGTCAGCTGACCATCACAAGGCGGTACTTCTATCCTTTTAGCACGAGGGAATACAGCGAGACAGGCCGAAGGCCAGACTTAAAGACTGCCCGAAGGGCTACTCAAACGGATTTTCCTTACTGAAGTCAGGCCTGTAGTTCAGATTGCTATCCATATCCTGAATCCATCCATTTCTGAAACCAAGAGCCTCCATTGTCTCAACAACAGCCTCATACTCTGCATTATATAGTGATCGATTAAGTATGGGATGATGCCTGACCTGTTCTGTAGGATGGTATTGAGACATAAGTGAAAGATGTACCCCCGGTGACAACTCTTCAGCTATTGAAATCAAAACTCTTTTACTCTCTTCAACATGACCCGGCAAAACAAGATGTCTGATAAGCAGCCCGGTTTCTGCCCTGCCTTTTTCATCAATTAAAAGGGTTGATCCTTTCTGATAGTACATCTCCTTAATTGCTTTCAGTGCTGTTTCCGGGTAATCCGAAGCATCTGAGTATTCTGAAGCAATTTTCTTTGTAACATATTTATAATCGGGTAGATACACATCAATCATCCCGGACAGGCTGCGGATAGTTTCTAATTTATCGTAACCATTTGTATTGTATACTGTTATGGGCTTATAGCCACGCAAATTCAAACCTCTTATTATTGTTTTTACCTGAGGCACAACATGGGAAGGAGATACAAAACCAACAGCCGGTATTCCTTCCGAAAGAATTTTCACTATCTGATCAAGGACTTCTTCAAGATTCATTACAGTGTTCCTGAATGTTGACCTGCACCGGCTGATTTCATGATTCTGACAATAAAGGCAATAGAGATTGCATCCTGCGAAGAAGATATTACAAATGCCATCTTTCCCGCTAATGACAGGCTCTTCACCCCTGTGGACACAGACAGAAGCAATATTAAGACCTGCATCTGTTCCACAGTATCCCATTCCGCCATCAAACCTGTTTATCCTGCACTCTCTTGGACATAAGGTACAATTTTCAAGAATTAACCTGTCATTTTTGTCATATATATCTGCCTGTTTCACAGTGTTCACTGAAAAATATTAAAATGCTCACGATCATTTTTTTGTCATTTGCAAAGATCGAAATGTTTCCTGATTATCAAGCTACGTATTTGAACCACAAGCTTAATACTTCAATATTAATGTCAATTATTTTGGTGATTTAATATAAATATGTACCTTTGTCAGCGAATTGAGGAGAATTTGAGCTAGGGGACCAGAGTCCCCTATTTTGTTCTCGGTTTTTGAAAAATGATAGAAAAACAGAAAATACAGGGATTGGTTGAAGAATGCATCAGGGGAACCGGGATCTTTCTCGTTTCTGTTAAAGTTAGCAATGCGAACAGGATTACTGTACTCGCTGATAAGAATGAAGGTATAACAATTGATGAATGCGCATCAATACACAGGCATATTAAAAATGGACTCGACCGTGATAAAGATGATTTTGAATTGCAGGTATCCTCTCCTGGCCTGGATATGCCTTTTGTAGTTATAGAACAGTACTTGAAAAATGAAGGTTGGAAAGTTGAAGTTGTTGATAATGAAGGATCAAAATTTACAGGGATACTTAAGAATGTGACAGAAGGCGGATTTGAGCTTGAGACTGAAATAAAAGCTAAAGGAAAAACAATAGAATTGAAGGATATATCGTTCAATTTTGAACAAATCAAATCGACAAGAGTTATTTTGACAATTAAATAATAATAAGAGGTTTACACCAGATGGAAAATGTTAATTTAATCGACACTTTTTCGGAATTCAAGGAGCTGAAAAACATAGACAGGCCGACAATGATGAGCGTTCTCGAAGATGTGTTCAGAAGCATGCTCGCGAAAAAATATGGTTCAGCTGATAATTTCGACATTATAGTCAATATCGATAAAGGTGACTTTGAAATATGGAGGAACAGGGTTGTTGTGGAAGACAAGGATCTTACTGATCCTGTAATGCAGATACCCCTTTCAAAGGCCAAAGAAATTGATGAAGATTATGAAGTTGGCGAAGAAGTATCTGATGAGGTCAAGTTTCTTGACTTTGGCAGAAGAGCTATTTTATCTTTAAGGCAGAACCTTACTGCCCGTATTCTCGATCTGGAGAAAAACAATATCTATATCAAGTATAAAGACAGGATCGGTGAAATAGTTACCGGGGAAGTCTACCAGGTCTGGAAGAGAGAAATACTTGTTCTTGATGATGACGGAAATGAACTTATCCTGCCCAAAAGCGAACAGATTCCTTCTGATCATTTCCGTAAAGGAGATTCAATCAGGGCCGTTGTAATAAAGGTCGAAATGAGAAATAATACTCCTTTCATAATCCTTAGTCGAACCTCACCTGTATTCCTTGAAAGATTATTTGAACTTGAAGTTCCGGAAATATTTGATGGTCTGATTACTATTAAAAATATTGTCAGGGTGCCCGGTGAACGCGCTAAAGTAGCCGTTGAATCGTACGACGAAAGAATTGATCCGGTCGGCGCCTGTGTTGGAATGAAAGGCTCCAGGATACATGGGATAGTCAGGGAACTCAGAAATGAAAACATAGATGTTATAAATTTTACTTCCAACAATCAGCTTTTTATACAGAGGGCACTCAGTCCTGCAAAAATTACATCGATCAAACTAGTTGAGGAGACAAAAAGAGCGGAAATATATCTGAAACCTAATGAGGTATCTCTTGCAATCGGAAAAGGAGGCCTGAATATTAAACTGGCAAGCCAGCTTACAGGATATGAGATTGATGTTTACAGGGAACCTGGTGGCGAAGATGAGGAAGATGTCAATCTTGATGAATTTGAAGATGAAATTGAAGACTGGATCATAGAAGAACTCAAGGCTATTGGTTGTGATACAGCAAGAAGTGTTCTGAATCTTTCAATCAGCGACCTCGTTAAGAGAACCGACCTTGAAGAGGAAACCGTTAAAGAGGTTGTTAACATCCTCAGGGCCGAATTTGAATAAAAAAATAAATATAAATTATTCACGATCAGGGGTTTTTGAAGTTTTAATAAAGGCAAGGCATATTTATGACAGAGGATATTAAGGTTACAAGATTAAGCAAAGCAGCCCGCGAATTCAATGTGGGGATATCCACTATTGTGGAATTCCTTCACAAAAAAGGGTTTGATCTTGATCCCAACCCAAATACTAAACTTCCGCATGAAGCTTATATCTTGCTTGTAAAAGAGTACAGTACAGATATCAGCGTAAAAAAGGAGTCAGAAAAACTCATCCTTAAAGATCTCCACAGAAAGAAGGAATCTGTCTCTATTGGTGATTTTTCAGAGAAGATTGAGACTGAAGAAACTGAAAGGGACGATGATGTTCTTGTTAAAGATTCTTCGGGAGTCAAGTCAACTGTTGATATTAGAACTGAAATTAAAAAACCTGAGGTAAAACTTGTTGGCAAGATCGATCTTGAAAAGACATTAAAACCAAAGGTTGATAAAGTTGTTACACATATAGTTGAACCGGAAGAAAAACCTGCCAAGGCTCCGGTTGAATCTGAAAAGCCTGAAAAGGAAAAAACGGCAGCAGAGAAGGAGACAGCTGACACAGCAGCTCCAGTTAAAGAAAAGAAATCCAAATCAAACATTGATCTTCATATCGTAGGAAAGATTGATCTCGATACAATCTCCAAAGAAGCAAAGCCCGTAAAAAAAGAGGAACAGAAAGAGAAATCTAAAGTTCCGGCGAAAGGGAAGATCAAGGAAAAGGATGTCACCAGGGGGGCCAAGGCGGAACAAGCCGATGTAAAGGAACTGGAAATAATAGAAGAACCTGTTTCTGAACCGGTAATTGATGATATTCAAATTGAGGATATTATAGACGATTCTTTAGTTATTGAACCCGAGGAGGACATTGTTGCTCTCTATAAGACAGATTTTAAAAAACTGACTGGTCCAAGGGTTGTCGGAAGGATTGATCTTCCTGTTGAAGAGAAAAAGAAAGCTACTCCGTTTCAGCCGGTAAGGGTTAGCGGAGAATCCGAGTTCAGGAGGAAAAAAAGAAGGAAAAGGATACTAAAAGAAAAAGAAGGTATACCCATTGTTAAGCCTGTAACTACAGATAAAAAAGAAAAAACTGCCAGTAAGAAGGTCGTAAAAAAAAGACCTGTCAGGGCTGAAGTGAATGAAGAAGAGGTTCAGAAACAGATAAAAGAGACACTGGCACGGCTCACCACAAAAGGCAAATCAAAAGGCTCAAGATACCGCAGGGAAAAAAGAGAAGCAATAAGTCAGAAACATCAGGAGGTAGTTGATCAGCAGGAACTTAATAAGAATATTCTAAAAGTCACTGAATTCGTGTCAGTAAATGAACTTGCTTCGATGATGAGTATTCCGGTTACCGATATCATTTCGACTTGCATGAGCCTGGGACTGTTTGTTTCTATTAACCAGCGTCTCGATGCAGAAACTATGGCACTTCTTGCTGATGAATTTGGTTTCAAGGTAGAATTTGTAAGCGCAGAATTACAGGAAGCAGTTCGTGAGGAAGAGGATGAAGAGGAGGATCTTAAACCGAGACCTCCAATTGTTACTGTTATGGGACATGTTGATCATGGTAAAACCAAGTTGCTCGACTATATCAGGAACACTAATGTGATTGCAGGTGAGGCGGGTGGCATAACTCAGCATATTGGTGCCTATGGTGTCATCCTTGAAGACGGACGCCAGATAAC
>PLML01000075.1 GCA_003141525.1 Bacteroidales bacterium | reverse complement strand
ATAATAATCTGATTCTTGAACCCGTTGGTAAAATGCTAGCAGAAGCTGACCGGATCAAAAGGCATATTTACAATAAAAAATCATTTATAAAAAAGCTGGATGAAATGCGTGATTTCGACAACAAGCTATCACCGGTCTTTGTGTTGGAAAAACTGGGAGAGAGATTTACTTATGGTGAATTAAAAAGGGCAGTGGAAGAAATAAGAAAAACACATCAATTAACACCAAATAAAGAATTAATCATTAATCAAATGGTGTGGCTGGCTCTGTCACATTATGAAATTGAATTTTCACTTGACTCGGCAATTTCTGAGAGAGTGATTTTCCCAATCTCCGATACCGAGAAAAATGGTATTGAAGATGCACGTTTTGTAAAGTTCACTGAGGAAAACGGTGAAGTTATCTACTATGCCACCTATACTGCATACGATGGCATGTCCATTTTACCGAAGTTACTTTCAACCAGAGATTTCTATCATTTCAAAGGGTTACCCATTCACGGAGAACTCGCACAGAACAAAGGAATGGCATTGTTTCCGAGAAAGATCAATGGGAAATACGCTATACTTTGCAGAATAGATGGCGTAAATAATTATCTGGCTTATTCCGATAATATCTCAATCTGGCGGGAAGCCAAACTCATTCAGAAACCAAAGTTTTCCTGGGAATTGGTACAGTTGGGAAATTGCGGCTCACCTGTCGAGACGGAAGCCGGATGGTTAGTTATAACACATGGAGTAGGCCCCATGCGCGAATATGTTTTAGGAGCATCATTATATGAACTTAATAATCCTGAAAATGAAATTGGGAGACTAAAGACACCTTTACTGTCTCCTAATAGTGAAGAAAGGGAAGGTTATGTGCCAAATGTAGTTTACTCCTGCGGTTCTATTATTCACAATAGAAGTCTTATTGTTCCTTATGCCATGTCAGACTACGCCTCTACTTACGCTACTATTGATTTAAATGAACTCCTGAATGGACTAAAAAACTCGAAATAGCACCTAACATGATGCTATATAAGAAAAAAATAAAATCCTTTCTTAAAATCGCCGGATCCGCTTCAAAACGCTGGTGGGCAAAAGATCCGTTTATGCAAAGTGCTGTGATTGCTTATTATGCTATTTTCAGCATTCCTGGTTTACTTGTAATGATAATTTCTATTTCCAACCTTTTTTTTCAACGCGATGTAATCACGGGTAATCTGTATACACAGATAGCCTCAATAATGGGTGTGGAGACAGCTAAACAGGTTAGAGATATGATTATTAGCGTTGACATTACTAATAAATCATTACTTGCAACTATCATTGGATTAGTTGTGGTATTTGCTGGCGCAACAGGTGTATTTGTCGAATTACAGAAAGCATTAAATATTATCTGGGAAGTAAAAGCCAAACCTCGCAGAGCCATTCTCACACTGGTACGTACACGACTATTTTCATTCGGTCTGATTGTATCCATTGGCTTTCTTTTATTAATCTCGCTCATTATCACCACTATTCTTGCAGCATTAAGCGATTGGGTGTTGAATCACTGGCCAAACCTTTTGCTTGTGATTTTTTATGTGCTCAAATTCATTATTTCATTTGGAGTCGTCATGTTGCTGTTTGCGCTTATGTTCAAATTTTTACCTGATGCAAAAATTCAATGGAAACATTTGTGGCTGGGTTCAGTTCTGACTGCTCTGCTTTTTTTACTGGGAAAAACTGCTATTGGTTATTATTTAAGTAAAACAAATCCGGGTTCGGCATATGGTGCAGCCGGTTCAATTATTCTAATTCTTTTATGGGTGAGCTATTCTTCTATGATATTTTTTTATGGTGCAGAATTTACCCGAGCTTATGCTGATCATATCACAGGGAAAGTATCGGCAACAGACGTTGCTATAAATGCTACTATCTGAGATTGGATCAGACAGAATCTATTAAACAGACATAAACGTTTTGAGAATGCGTAAATGATATAACATTTTGCAAAAGTTGTGTAACATTTTTCTTTCCCTGATAACTGATCTTTGCAAAGTATTCACTCTATTCCAGCATAATGAAAAGAACATTTCACTTCCCTGCATTCTTATTCCTGATTCTTAGTTTAATAATCACATCATGCGGGCCAAGCAAAAAAATTATAAACGGGTATTAATAAATTCAATTTTGCAAAATGGCCCGATTATTCACAAAGATTGCTGCAGTTATAGTAGCACATCCTGATGATGAAACATTATGGTCCGGAGGAACCATACTTAGTCATTCTTCATGGAAATGGTTTATTGTTTGTCTTTCCAGGGTAAACGATAAAGATCGCTCAATCAGGTTTTACAATGCATTAAGAATGCTAAAATCCGAAGGGATTATGGGCGACCTGGATGATGGCCCTGAACAGAAACCGTTGGATGAAACTGAGGTAGAACAATCTATCCTAAACTTATTGCCAGCCAATCATTTCGATCTTATAATCACACATAATCCAAAGGGCGAATACACCAGACACCTCAGGCATGAGGAGACAGGTAAAGCAGTAATCAAACTATGGGATGAAGGTAAAATTTCAACCAGAGAATTATGGACCTTTGCTTTCGCCGATGATGACAAAAAATACTATCCTCAAGCTGTAGAAAATGCCAGTATTTACCAGACACTCACGCAAAAGATATGGTTGCGAAAATATCGGATTATTACCGAAACATATGGATTTGAAAAAAAAGGCTTTGAAGCGAAAACCACACCCAGGGCAGAATCATTCTGGCAATTTACTGATCCGGATGCAGCTAACAAATGGCTTAATAAACTTACGAATTTGAAAATTTGAAAATTGTCCCATTATGAAAGTTTTATTATTATATGATTATCCGCCTTCACCCGGAGGACTGGCGACACAGGGAGATCTTCTCTACAAAGGGCTACTGGAAATGGGTGTTGATGCTCAGGCTGTCCATTTCGAATCAGCACAAGAGAAAGAATGGTATTATCGCTGGTTTGAACCAAATGTCGTTGTTGGTGTAGGCTACTGGGGTCACACACCACAGTTAGTACTTCACCCGCAACGATATGGAGTGCAACCGGTACCATGGCTGGTTGCAGATGGGTATATTGCAAACTATCAGGAGGTTTTAAATGCTCTTCCACTTATACTTGTAACTTCTAATTGGGTGAAGGAGATGTATGTACGCGACGGGATAAGTGGTGATAAGATAGAAGTGTTGCCCGTTGGATGTAATACCGATAACTTTATCCCTCATAGCAAGGATGATCCCAAAATTTTGGCTGTACGTGAATCACTGGGTGTTTCACCCGATCAGATAATGATTCTCACTGTCGGTGGTGATGCTGCTTCAAAAGGGGCCCAGGAAGTAATGCAGGCGCTCGCAATCATAGATACAAAAGCGCCCGACTGGAAATATGTGTGCAAAGTATGGCCTCAGCCACGTACTCAAAAGCAAAATATAGCTGATCTTGACATGGCTGAACTTCTTGGAATTGAAAAAAATGTCACCTATGCAACCAGTACTATTTCACGGAAATTCATGCCATATCTTATCGGAGCATGCGATATATATGCAGCCCCTTCCCGGCTTGAAGGTTTTGGTATGCCTCAGGTGGAGGCTGGCGCATGCGAAAAACCGGTGATAGGTATTAAGGCAATGGGAATGCTTGATACACTAATACATGGCGAAACAGCTTTCCTTGCCAAGGTAGCACAGAAAATAGTTGTCGACCAGGTTACACTAGGGGATGAATCAGGCTTTGAAGAAAAACACAGAGTAATATTTAAAGAGCCGCGGACTGTAGACTACCGTGCAGATGTTCATGATATTGGTAAGTACCTGATGGTTCTGATGACTGATGCAGCATTGCGGGAAAAAATGGGCAAAGCCGCCAGAGAAAGGGTTGTGAAAAACTTTGATTACCGTGTTGTAGCAAAACGGTTTGTACAGATAATTAACGACAAATTAGGAATTAAATAATGAAGACTTCTGAGCTACAGGAGATTGAAGAGGCAAAGAAAGCCGCGATTGAAGTCCTGATTAACAATGCACACGGTCCATATCATGGTCTCCCCCGCACTGCAGGCTGGGGATATCCTGAACCGTATACAAGAGATCTGATGTTTTCTATCCTTGGAATTGCGGTATCTGAGAACAAAAAGCTCCTGGAGAGCATCCGGAAGGTACTTGAAACGCTGGCAAAAAACCAGACTGAACATGGTCATATTCCTTCACTGGTACACGACAAAGAAGACAGGGGATCAAGCGATACCACTCCTTTGTTTTTGTTAGGTGTTGGTATTTTCAGAAAGGTAACCGGAGAAAATGATTTTCTGAAAGATGCAGTTGAAAAAGCCTTGAATTGGATGGAGTATCAAAGCCCTTCCGACAGGAATATGGTCGCCCAGCAACCGACCAGCGATTGGCGGGATGAACAATGGGTGACAGGATATGGACTATATGTGAATGCACTTGTATATAGCTATCTCCGTCTCCTGGGGAAGAATGAAAAAGCTGACAAAATGCGCAGCGAAATGAGACGGTTCGCCATTACAGGAAGAACCATCCATTGTCATGTTAACGAAGGTCTTGTTGTAAAACATAAGCCTTACTATGCTTTATGGTCATATAAAATTCATAGCAGCGAGCGGTTTGACCTTCTCGGCAACAGTCTTGCCATACTCACCGGAATCGCCTCTCCCTCGCGGGCTGAGAAGATGATTTCATGGATCGAAGGGGAGTGTAAAAGTATGAAAAAAAGAGGTGACCTGGCAGTTGGTCTTCCTCCTAACTTCTTCCCTTATATTAAACCTGAAGATCCTGACTGGCATTCAAGATATGCAATATATAATAAGCCAGGAGAATACCATAATGGAGGCATCTGGCCATTTGTATGCGGGTTTTATGTGGCAGCTCTGATCGCTGCTAAAAAGTATGCACTTGCCCGGGAAAAGTTAATGACACTGACGCATACTATTAAACTTTCCGCTACATCAAAGGTCTCTTTTGGATTTAATGAGTGGATAAAAGCACAGGACGGCAAACCTATGGGGCAGGACTGGCAAACATGGAGTGCTGCGCTTTATCTGTATGCAGCAAAATGCGTTGAAACAAAAAAGACACCATTTTTTCATGAGATGCGTGCCTGCCCGGATATTTAATATTCTATAATTATTTCAACTTAAAACCGAATGAATGAACGCAACAGAATTCTCTGAACAATTATTAGAAATGGAACAAAGTTTACTGAAGTATGCTTGCCGCTTTAAATTAGGCGATGCAGATTCGAGAGATCTCGTTCAGGAAACTTTCCTGAAAGCAATTTTGAGTCGGGATAAATTTGTAGATACGGGATTTTTAAGAGCCTGGATCTTCACAATTATGAGAAACACCTTTATCAATAACTACAGACATAATTTTCTGCAGAACACCCATTCCGATCATACCGACGAGTCTTTTTTCATTAATCAGGCAAAATCTTCAGGTTCAGATAACCCGGATTCTGCATATTCCGTTAAAGAAATTACTCAAAGTATTGAACAATTAAGAGATAAATTCAGGGCACCATTTAAGATGTACGTTGAGGGATACAGGTACAGAGAAATTGCCGATACGTTTAATCTAAGGATCGGAACTGTAAAAAGCAGAATTTTTCTGGCTAGAAAAATATTGATGAACCAACTGAGAATGTAAGTGAAATGGAAGTCTCCTCAGTTCAATTGATATGTGAATTATGCAATTAAATATTAAAATTGTGTAACACATTTTATTCTTAGAATTTTCATCTTAGTGAGGTAATTATTTATTAATAATGCTGAGTCAGGATTGAAAAGGATTCAGGTAAAAAAATCCGGCAACATTGTGAAATTTTGTGAAGTTATCAAACCCAAAATGAAACCTGGTCTTCATAATAAAATAATTAGTAATAAGAAATTCTATTCCCCTGGCGTTTTTCTATTGGTTAGTCTTTTTCTTATTAACTCAATGGAGGGCCCGGGGCAATGTGTGAATCCTCCGACAATTACTTTAAGCAATACCAGTGGCAGCACATGTGGTTTAAATTCTGTAACAGTAAGCGGAAATAGCTTTGGCGGTGGCGCAACAAAGGTAACACTAACTGAGAATGGCGATGGTTCATTGACTCCAACTTCTGCATCGTCTTTACCATTCGCATTTACCTACACTCCTAAAAGTAAAGATATTGGTAAAACTATTATAATTACGGTAACTACTAATATTCCGGCGGGATCTCACTGTTCAGCCGCAAAAGCCACCTATTCTTTGGCAGTAAATGCTATTGCTTCAGCACCGTTAGTAGGCACCATTACCCAAACGAAATGTGCTGTAGCGACTGGAAGTGTCGTGTTAAATGGGTTGCCTTCGGGTGGAATATGGACGTTAACCCAAGCCCCTGGAGGAAAAACATCGACAGGAACAGGAACAAGCACAACCATATCAGGTCTTGAAGCTGGTACATTTGCCTATACTGTTGCTAATGCAGAAGGATGTATGTCAGTTGTATCTGCCAACGTGGTTATAAGTGTACAATCGTCAACACCTGCAGCACCAGTTGTAGGAACCATCATCCAACCAACATGTACTGTATCAATAGGGAGTGTATTATTAAGCGGATTACCAGCAACAGGTACCTGGATTCTGAGTCGTTATCCTGGTACAATTATATCAGAGGGTACTGGCACAAATGTGACTATCTCGGGGCTTGCTGGTGGTATGTACAACTATACAGTGACCAATTCAACCGGATGTGTTTCAGGTCTTTCAGCAAACGTGATAATATCTTCACAACCAGCAAACCTTTCAGCACCATTGGTTGGTACCATTACTCAACCTACCAATGGGTTCCCGACAGGAAGTGTGGATTTAAACGGATTGCCGGAAAGCGGTTCCTGGATATTAACACGTTCTCCGGGTGGTCTGACTATGTCCGGAATCGGAATTAACAAGACTATTACGGGTCTTGCCTCAGGAATCTATACCTTTACTGTGACAAACGCTTCAGGATGTACATCAGGTTCGTCGGCTAATGTTGTAATTAACACAACTCAAGGTGCCCTGTTGTTCGTTGTCAAAGATCCGTCACCGGTTTGTTTTCCGTCAACTGTTGACATAACAGCTCCTGAAATTACAGCAGGTTCATCCGCGGATTTGACTTATACATACTGGACTGATACAACTGCAACAATGCCTTACAGAACTCCCTCTAATGCAATGGCTGGAACCTACTATATCAAAGGTACAACAACAGCAGGCTTTTTTTCAGTCAAACCTGTACTGGTTACTGTGGACCAGATATCTTTAGCAAATGCCGGTGCTGATCAGTTTCTGGAGTATATATTTGAAACAACAATGAATGCTGAACTTGCACATAATTATGAAACCGGCATGTGGTCAGTAATTTCTGGAACTGGTGTATTTTCTGATTCGTCGTATGCAAGGACGTCTGTGGAGGGACTTTCAATAGGTGAAAATAAATTTTTATGGGCTGTAACAAATGGAGTCTGCCCTGAATCTCGCGATACAGCCATGATCATTGTTCATGATCTCATTATTAAAACCTTGATAACTCCAAACATGGATGGCAGGAATGATTATTTTGTGCTAGAAGGATTAAGTACTCTGGGCAAAACAGAATTAATAATTTTTGACAGAAGAGGGGTGCAGGTTTACAAAAATGAGAATTATGATAATTTATGGAATGGCGTTGACTATAAAGGTAATCCACTTCCTGAAGACACATATTTTTGTATTATTAAAACAGTTAGTGGCAAAAAAATTAATGGCTATATAGTAATAAGAAGATAGAATGAAAACTATTATCAGAATACTGTTATTTCTGCTAATTCCTGGAGGTTTATTCGGACAATTGACTCCTCTTACGAATCAATATATCCTTAATCCACTTATCATTAATCCAGCTTATGCGGGGAATAGAGGTGCGTTGAATATAACAGCATTTTACAGGCGGCAGTGGGTTGGTATCCCCGGAGCTCCTGAAACAATGACTTTAGCTATGGATGCACCTCTCCTTGACTCAAAACTTGGTTTAGGACTTATTATCACTAATGATAAGATTGGAGTGACCAAAGAAACGAGTTTTAGTACCAACTATGCATACAAAATCAGTATAAGTGAAGGAAATCTTTCCCTCGGTCTGGGTGCAGGAGTGATTATCACAAATACTGCATGGTCCGATCTTTCTGTCCATGATCCCGGAGATGAGTATTATCTTCTCAATTCGAGTGTATATATAGTTCCGGATTTCAGATTTGGAGTTTATTATTACGACCAGAATTATTTTGTTGGAATATCGATACCTAAACTATTAGCTAACAAATTTGACTTTAAAAATGATAAATATACTCTGAAGTTCAATCCAGGTCAGTACTATTATCTATTAAATACGGGTTATGTTTTTCGTCTTTCTCCGAAACTTAAATTTTCTCCCTCAACTCTTATTACGATTTCACCAGGCGCGAAGTTGCTTTATGATATAAATGCTCAGTTCATTTTATTTGATCGCATATGGTTGGGTGCCACTTACCGGAATAATCGGGCTGTTGCAGGATTACTGCAATTAGCTATAAATAATCAGTTAAGTGTGGCCTACACATACGATTTTGATTTTAGCGAACTCCGGAGTTACAATAACGGATCACATGAAATAATGCTCAGGTATGAGTTTCGTTATAAGGTAAATGTCATAAATCCTCTGATCTTTTAAAAAGTACATAACAATTACGTTTATCGTGAGAAAAAAACTTTTGACAGGCATTCTAATAATATTTTTGTTTCAGCAGTTTATTATAGGGCAGTCAGAAATATATTCAGTTACATTATCTCCATTTAGTTCAAAGAAATATGATGAATTCTCACCTGTATATTATAAAAAGGGCATTGTATTTTGTACCAACAGGAGTCCAAATTTGTTTCTTAATTATTCAAGTTCGCAGAATAAAAGACAATTTAAGATCTATTATGTTGACACAACTGGTAAAGTAAATTCCAGGAGTGCTAGATTATTTTCAAAAAATCTGAAGACTAAATTAAATGACGGACCAGTAACATTTAATAGCGGTGGGGATACTATTTATTATTCAAGAAATCTGGAATTAACCAAAAACATGAATAAGATTTCCAGCCCAAGGAATAAACTTGGTATTTTTAGTGCAGTACTGGTTAAGGGTCAATGGACAAAAATAAGAGAATTCAGATATAATAATGAAATGTACAATATTACCTCACCATGTCTGTCACCAGATGGAAAAAGATTATTCTTTGCCTCAGATAAACCTGGAGGTTTTGGAGGTTCTGACCTTTATTATTGTCAGTGGCGAGGTAATTATTGGAGCGAACCAGTGAATCTGGGTCCGGTGATAAATACCGCAGGAAACGAATCATATCCATTTATTAATCCATCCGGAGATATCTTCTTTTCATCTGATGGACATCCTGGACTTGGAGGGAAGGATATTTTCTTTTCGCAATTTTCCGACTCAAAATGGCTAACACCTGTCCATCTTGATCCTCCTATTAACTCAAAATATGATGATTTCGGAATAATTACTGACACTCTTATGAATGAGGGATATTTCTCATCTAACAGGAATAAATCAATTGATATTTATCATTTTAAGACAAACTTTCGACAGATATTTTATAGCAGCATCCAAAAAGAAAACCAATATTGTTTCATGTTCAATGACAATGGATCGATAGTAATAGATACTGGTAAGCTTGATTATAAGTGGAGCTTTGGGGATGGGAATTCGTCAGGCAAAGCGGTTGTTAGTCATTGTTTTATAGGTCCGGGAAATTATGATATTAAACTTGATATCATCGAAAGAGTTACTGGAAAACTTTTTTTCTCAAAATTGTCATATAATTTGGAAATAAGGGATATTGAACAACCATATATTAATTCTTTCGATGTCGCAGTCAAAGGAGATATAATAGAATTTGACGGTCTTAAATCTTACTTGCCCGGATTTAAAATTTTAACCTATTCATGGGATTTCGGAGACGGTTACAGATCATCCGGCGAAAGTGTCAAACATTCATATCAGAAAAAGGGAGAGTATATTGTTAATCTGGGGTTAACTTTAAAATCAGGTTCTTCAGGTAATATTAATAAAACAGGTATTTCAAAGAAAATATTAGTTTTAAATGATCTGAAGGAAAAAGCATTTGTTCTGGATAAAAAGGCTTCTGAAAAAACTGCATTACCAGATATAAAGAATTTTGAAAATTTAAAAATTGGAATCCATTACTCCGCTGAAACTGAATTTCAGCAAGACGCAGTATTTGTTATTGAATTATTTTCTTCCAAAAACAAAATTGGTTTAAATAACATTATCTTCAGAAATGTACCCAAAAAGTACACAATCAGGGAGAAATATAATCCGGATGCTGACATTTATAGCTATGTTACTGATCAGCAGATGAGTCTTATGGCAACCTATCCCGCATACAGAGACATTCTGTCACTTGGATTTAAAGATGCCCGGATAAAAATGTATGTACTTAAAGACCCTGCCGAAGAGGAGCTCCATAATCTTATCAAAATAAACGGGGCTTTTGCTGATTCTTACTTTGACACATCTGGTAAGTTGACATCAAATGCATATATTATGCTTGATCAGATAGTTAAGCTAATGAAAAAGTATACCTCAATGAAACTTGAAGTTGCTGTTCATACTGATAATGCTGGTTCTGCAGAATATAATCTGGTATTATCGCAAAGACATTCGCAAGATTTGGTAAAATATCTGATAATGAGGGGTATAAATATAAAAAGACTGGTTGCAACTGGTTTTGGTGGATCCAAACCTATAGCACCAAATTTTCTGGAAAAAGATAGAAAGCTGAACCGGCGAATCGATTTTATAATTTTATAGCTCAATATCCTGCATCATTCTTTATAGATTCCAAATACAAAAAAAGAAGAAACGCTTGAAAATGTGTGAATTATATAATATTATTCTAGAATTATGTAACTATTAGGTTGAGTCTAAAACATAATTTTACAATAATAAAGTTTTAATCTCATTCTAAAATCGCTAAAATGAATAATAATGTAATTGGATTCTGGAACGGGAAAAAGGAAAAGCTTAAACAAAAATTTCCAATAATCACTGATCATGATTTGCGTTTTCCCGAAGGAAAAGAAAAGGAAATGATAGAAATGCTGGGCAATAAACTTGGGAAGACAGAACAAGAATTGCTCCATATAATAATAGCATTGTAGAAGGTATGTCACAGCAGGATATTTTCATAAGTATATCAGATTAAAGAGGAAACTATGAGGACAAGAAGATTTGTAACATCGAATAGAACAGCACTCTACATAATCGCAGTTGTGGTTATTATTGTGGCTTTTCTTTTATTAGGGGGCGGTCCATGGATGACCGGAATGATGCATAGAGGCAGATCAATGGGTACCGTCCATCTGAATTGGGTGCAAATCCTGATTAGTTTAGGGCTAGGCTTTTTGCTGGGATTATTAGCATCCAGGAGAAAATGGTTATCATAATGATGAATTGTTTTTCATAAATCAGACAAAATCTTAAGGTTCAGATAACCCGTATCCTACAAATTCGGTTAAAGAAATTACCTTTCAATACGAGCATTTTCAAATTACACCATGTGTGAATTATGTAACTCTTTTCGGAAGTTATGTAACACTAGCCCCATGTCAAAAACTTAATTTTGTTATGATTAAGAAATGCTCTTTATAAAACGGAATTGTAACTTAACAATAAGATTTTGAAAATTTCAGCCCCATCACCATGAAATCAATCATTAAAGTTTCGGCATTATTATTTCTTATAATTATTACTTCTGCAATATTTGCAAAACAGGCATCAGCCCAGCAACCTAACGTAAGTTTCCAGGTTTTCTATGATCAGTTAAGCCCATACGGAGAATGGGTAAACTATCCTAACTGGGGCTATGTCTGGATTCCTGATGCCGGACCGGATTTTGTACCATATTCGACTCAGGGTCACTGGATCCTGACTGACGATGGATGGACATGGATATCTGATTATAGTTGGGGGTGGGCACCATTTCATTATGGGCGCTGGGATTACGATCAATATTATGGTTGGTTCTGGGTACCAGGTAATGAATGGGGTCCGGCATGGGTCACATGGAGAAGAGCTGATGGTTATTATGGATGGGCTCCGATGGAACCCGGTATTAGTCTTTCTGCTACTTTTGGCAGGGCATATGATATTCACGACGATCACTGGATATTCGTAAAAGACAGGGATATTGACAGAGCTGACATTAATCACTATTATATAAGCCGGACCGATCAGGTCCGCGTAGTCAGATATTCATCAGTGATTAATAATACTTATGTTGATAGCAGGAGGCATACTACATATGTAACAGGCCCGGCCAGGGCAGATATTCAAAAAGTCACCGGGAGAAAACTCAATCCTGTAGCTATTCAGGAATATAATAAACCAGGACAAGAACTCAGTAATGGCCATTTCCAGATATACAGACCTGTGGTCATGAAAAACAACGATAAGGAAAAGAAACCTGCACCTTCCCGAATAACTAACCTGAAGGATGTGAAACAAGCCTCAGAAAGGAAGTTACCAACTCAGCAAGGGAACTTAAGTTCTGCAAAAGGTATTAAAGATGGACAGCAGACAAATACTGTTAACTCTCAGAAAAATTTAAATAATCCAAAGACTTTGCAAACGCAGAACTCAAATCCACCTAAGAATATCAAAACAGTAAAGCAACCGGTAAGTGTAAAGTCGCAGAATATAAACACTTCTCAGAATATTAAAAAAGACCAGCAGCCGAATAATGTAAAGACGGGGAATACAAATCTATCTCAGAATATCAAAAGAGAACCTCAACCTAACTATATAAAAACCCAGAATACAAATCTATCTCAGAATGACAAAAAAGCACTGCAAACAAATAAAGTAAAGACGCTGAATACAAATCCAGGCCAAAATACCGGTCAGGGGAAGCAATCGAATAGTTCAAAATCCCCGAAAAACAACAATAAAGCGCAACAAAATAAATCCAATCCTGAAAAGGATTTAAAACAGAATGATTAACATCAATATTAAAGAATTTTACACCACCCTAAATCACGCACAATGAGTATTAATGTAATTGGATACTGGGAAAAGAAAAAAGAAAAACTTAAGGAAAGATTCCCTGTCATTACCGATGAAGATTTACGTTATCGGGAAGGTAAGGAAAAGGAGATGATTGAAATGCTTGGAAACAAGCTGGGAAAATCAAAACTGGAACTGATTAACATTATTGTTGCAATTTAATGTTTCTTCTACAATTTAATATAAATAAAATGAAAAATACGACTGAATTAAAAGGAAACTGGAATGAGCAAAAAGGCAAACTAAAACAGAGATTTGCAGTCTTAACTGACAACGACCTCATGTTTGAAGAAGGCAGGCAGGACGAGATGTTTGGAAAACTTCAAAAAAAGTTAGGCAAAACAAAAGAAGAATTGCACAAAATTATTGCCGCGCTTTAATTAAAGATTTTGCTCTAAAAGTCATCGTTTACCGGTAATCGTTAAGCGATGACTTTTTAAATTTTGAGCACTTCACATCATGTTACGGGCTTATTTTTCCAAAATATTCTTATATCTTAACCTGCAAAACCTGCCCAATTCTAATGTTTAGGCAGGACAAATGATCAGGAAATATTAAATCAGGTTGACTCGTGTGAAATCAAATATTATTATGAAAAAAATTAATCCTGTAATTAAGGTAAAAAGCATTGCAAAGGAGCAATCCATTAAACTCAGCGAAAAAGCAATTGCGAAAACAGCTGAGGCACACAGCCTTTTAACAGATGTCGCTGATTTTTTCTTATTTTTTTCCCGTACATGTAAAGAAATTTTTTCCCGCGATTTTGAATTTAAAGAGTTTTTACGTCAGTCTTTTAAAATCGGGTATAAATCATTATCGCTTATTTCAGTGACCGGATTTATTATGGGATTGGTACTAACAATTCAGGCGCGGCCGTCACTTATGCATTTTGGAGCGGTTTCATTACTGCCGGGAATGGTAGCTGTATCGCTCATCAGAGAAATGGGTCCTGTTATAACGGCATTGATATGTGCAGGTAAAATTGGCTCGGGTATGGGGGCTGAGTTAGGTTCAATGAAAGTGACCGAACAGATTGATGCGATGGAAGTATCATCTACCAATCCGATGAAATTTTTAGTTGTTACGAGAGTATTAGCTGCTACACTGATGATACCCATATTAATATTATATGCTGACGCTCTGGGTATCTTAGGAAGCTGGGCGGGAACAAATATTAAAGGAGATGTTCCTTTTGTATTATTTTGCTCGCAGGCATTTAGTCATCTTGAGTTTATCGATTTCTTGCCGGCTTTTATAAAATCATTCTTTTTCGGTGCAGTGATTGGTTTAGTGGGTTGTTATAAAGGATATAGCGCCGGTCGTGGAACAGAAAGTGTAGGTATTGCAGCTAATTCTGCAGTTGTTTTGTCCTCTTTGCTTGTAATAATAGTCGACCTGGTTGCAGTACAGATTACTGATTTACTATAATTTGAAAATTGAAAATTGATGAATTCTACCCTGACCGTGACTAATTTTCCGGATAAAACAAAAAGCTTTGAAAAGGTTATTGAAATAAATAACCTCAGGAAAGGATTTGGTACACAGGAAGTCTTAAAAAATGTGTCGCTACAACTTTTTAAAGGTGAAAACCTGGCAGTACTCGGAAAATCAGGCTCCGGAAAATCTGTCCTGATAAAATGCATTGTTGGTTTATTTAATCCTGATTACGGAACTATAAATGTACTCGGAGAAAACGTTAGTGAATTAAACAATGAAAACTTAGGAGAGTTGCGAAAGAAGGTTGGTTTCCTTTTTCAGAGTGGTGCACTTTATGATTCCATGACAATAAGGCAAAACCTGGAATTTCCGCTGAAGAGAATAAAAAAGGATCTCACTAAAAAAGAGATTAATGAAAAAGTAAATGAAGCATTGGAAAATGTTGGATTATCTGACGCTATTGACAAGATGCCATCACAACTTTCAGGAGGAATGCGTAAGCGGATCAGTCTGGCACGAACAATCGTTGTTGACCCAATGATCATTTTATATGATGAACCAACAACCGGACTTGACCCGGCAACCTCAGATGAAATAAGTTCACTCATCAATGATGTTCAGAAAAAATATAAAACTTCTTCCCTCATTATCACACATGATATAGAATGCGCCCGCAATACAGCAAACCGTATTATAATGTTGAACGATGGAGTAGTTTATAAGGAAGGTGGATTGACGGAATTTGAAAAGTCCTCTGATATATTAATCAGATCATTCTTTAAATAGCTAAATAATTATCATATTTAAAACCATAAAATATGGAAAAGCACACAACTAAATTCAAAGTACGGTTAGGACTATTTATCGCAGGCGGATTAATGATTTTTGTAGTCGCTGTTTTTATAATAGGCAGGCAGAAAAATCTATTTGTTCCTGTCTATAAGCTCACTACAACTTTTTATAATGTAAGCGGATTGCAGGTTGGAAATAATATCCGTTTTTCAGGAATCAATGTTGGCACAGTTGACAACATTAAAATAATTAATGATTCAACTGTTCAGGTTGATATGTTGATTCAAAAAAATGTTCAGAAATTTATTAAAGCTGATTGTGAAGCGGCAATTGGTTCAGCCGGACTTATCGGGGACCGTATTTTAATTATTACTCAAGGCAGTTCTAATGCCGCTTTGGCAAAGGACGGGCAGCAAATTTTGTCAAAGGAGCCGGTTGAACCCGATGCTATAATGGCAAGCCTGCAGGTGACAGCAGATAATGCTGCAATTGTTTCATTTCAACTGGCAGAGATCATGACTAAAGTGAACAGTGGAAGCGGTACACTCGGTAGATTTATCCAGGATTCGACAATTGCGGAAAATATAAATCAGACAATCGTGAATCTTAAAAAGAGCAGCAAGGGACTGAATGAAAATATGAATGCGGCCAAGGAAAATTTCCTTTTCAGAGGTTATTATAAGAGAAAAGAAAAAGCAGCTGAAAAAATCAAGATTGATTCTGCAGAAAAAAAGACGGAAGAAAAAAAAGCAAATGATAAAAAGAAAAAATAATTTCCTGGTAAATGATTTAAGAATGACAAGTCCAAATGTGGTGCAAAAAATTTATCATACTGCTTTCTATCTTAATTTTTATCAGCACTTTTGCATTAGCGCAGGAAACCGTTGTCAAAAAAGATTCAACTCAACTTTATAAGGATATTGAAGCCTATTCGAAGCGAAACAAATTTAATACTTTCCTGTACCGGTTGATTTTCAAACCGATCTCAATCATAACAAAAAAAGAAGTTAAAAAGAAAGTTTATAAAAAACTGGTCCAGAAACCATACAGCACTTTCCAGGGAAAAATTATCCGGAAGATCAACATTGTTACTCTCGACCCTTTTGGTTATTCGGTCATAGATACTACAGCGCCATCAGAAAACAAATTAACCAGATTTGGAAATAATTTACATATAAAATCACATCTTGTTACGATCCGAAACCTATTGCTCATCCGTGAAAATAAACCGTTTAACTCTTTTTATGTAAAAGAGTCGGAGCGTTTGATCCGACTCCAGAAATTTGTGCATGATGTTTCTTTTTATGTTGCATCCCCCAGAGTAAAATCCGATTCAGTGGATATTTTTATTCGCGAATTGGATAACTGGAGCATAAGTGGGGAAGCAGTCATTTCAACTTCACAGATGAAGATTGGTTTATCAGATAATAACTTTTTAGGATTCGGTCACGAGTTTCAGAATGTTTTCTCAAGAAATATTAGTACCGGTATCGGTGCGTTTCGGACAAATTATTTCATCCCGAATATTAAGACCACCTACATTAACTCAAATTTGCATTATGAAGTTGACGGATATGGAAATATTAGAAGGAGCCTGGCTATTGACCGGCCGTTTTATTCTCCATATGCAATGTGGGCCGGAGGCATATCATTTTCTACTCAGGTCAAAAGAGATTCCCTGGCAGGTAAGAATCCGTTATATGCTCCTTTGAATTTAAAATTTAAAACACAGGATTTTTGGGCAGGGAAAGCAATCCGTATTTTCAAAGGCTCTTCAGAGGAAGAACTGGCAACTAATTTAATATTATCTGCCCGTTATTTGCGTATTCATTACCTTCAAAAGCCAACTGATATTAATGACCCGTTGCAAATTTATTCCAACCAAGATTTTTATCTGGCCGGAATAGGAATTTCTACCCGTAAATATGTTCAGGATAAATATGTTTTTAAATACGGTACTATCGAAGATGTTCCGGTCGGACGGGTTTTTGAATTGACAGGAGGTTACCAGTTAAGAAATAATTCCTGGCGGCCATATTTAGGAATGCGGGTTTCCTTTGGAAACTACAATGAATGGGGGTACATGAGTACCAACTTTGAATATGGAACTTTTTTCCAGGCATCACATGCTGAACAGGGTGTTATTACCTTCGGTGTAAATTATTTCACTGGATTATTTGAAATCGGGAAATGGAAATTCAGGCAATTTGTAAAACCACAGGTTATAATAGGTTTAAACAGGTTTTCTTATGATAGCTTGACTCTCAATGATGGTCATGGTATTGGTATTGTTGGATTTAACAGTACAGTTCTGTCAGGCACAAACCGGCTCCTCTTTACGTTGCAAACTCAATCATATGCTCCGTGGAATCTTATCGGATTCCATTTTGGACCCTTTCTTGTTTGTTCTCTTGGTATGCTTGGTGATGCAATATCAGGATTTAAAAACCGTAAATTATATTCACAGATTGGTTTTGGCGTTTTAATAAAAAATGAAAACCTGGTTTTTGGCACATTTCAGATATCCATCTCATTTTATCCATTAATCCCCGGCAATGGTCAGAATATTTTTAAAATGAACTCATTCAGCACAAATGATTTCGGATTCAGGGATTTTGAAATCGGGGAACCTGCTCCAACGTTATACAGATAAATAAGAGTAAATGACATTTCCTCTTACCTCGCTCCTGCCAATGTGTGAATGTTGTAAATCTTTTCAGGAATTCTGTAACACATTTTGAAATTATTAGACTCAACTTTGTAACTGAAAAAATCATTTCTCTTTCACAGAACGAGTTTTTTTTACTAAGTAATATAAAAACAAAATGAAAGCTACAAGATTGAATAACCTTAAAAAAAATATCTATCTGGGTATTTTTACAATACTGATTATTTTTTCATTTAATTCATGCGGAACCACTGTCAGTTTCTTAAATTCGTCAGTTGTTCCGGCAGCGCAAGGTTCTGTGAAAATAAAAACAGATAATAACAAGAATTACGTTATTCAGATATCTCTGTCAGATTTATCTGAACCCTCAAGACTGCAGCCATCAAAACTAACCTATATTGTCTGGATGATAACAGACCGGGACTTAACAAAAAATATTGGTCAGTTAAATAGTTCAAGGGGCTTCATGTCAAAACAGCTTAAAGGATCCTTTAAGACAGTATCTTCAGATAAACCAGTCAAAATATTTATTACGGCTGAGGATGACGCAGCAGTACAATATCCGGGAACACAGGTTGTTTTATCAACCGACAAGTTTCAACTATAATAATTAGGTCAGGGTAATAGTCAGTTTAATACTCTCATCATAAATAGCAGATAAGGAATTGACTAATTATAAAGTTTTAGGACAAACTCAATTAACAACTTTTAAGAAAAAATTCAATCGTGATTTTGACCCGCTTGCTAAAGAGATGAAGGATTTCAAAATCTTATAGTTAGTTTCTTCAAAAGGTTAGGTTAGGGTTATAAAAGGCTGATTAATTAATCAGCCTTTTATTTTTGTTTCAGACATTCTAACTGGCAGTTGGTTCGCCCCCTGGCCCAATGTCCACCTTTTTAATTGCCTGACTCTGTCATTAATTATTGGATTAGACCCGGTAAGCCGGAAATGGTTGGAAAATATCTAATTCGTAAGTGTTACTGAGAAGGTTTTACATCTTACTCTTATACCTCTGTTAATCATCCCAACTAAAAAACAGAATTAATAAAAAGTTTGTATTTACTTTTGAAAAATAAAACTGCAAGCGGATCCTTAGCAGTTAGACGATAAAATGTTTAGAGTGAACCCAAGTTAATTATAAATATGCCCAACTTTTTGAGAGTGGAAAAAAGTGAGCCCGTTGAATTCAGTCATATCCATTACTTTAAAGCCATTATCTTTCAAAAGTAATGTGACACTGCTTTCAGACATATAAGTATTCGCCTTTGAATCCATAAGCCCATATAACATGTTTATAAAAGGAAACCGTGAGATAATACTATTTTCTATTTCATCAGACCTCTTTTTATTAATCAGGAGGGATGAACTGTCTCTTAATGCGTACCTGTCAACCTTAGTATTATTTACGAAGAACCCCAGAAAATTGCATTTGGGAGGAATGAAATGGAGGTGCGATTGGAGGAAACTTCTAATCTGCTTTATTTTATTAAGTTCTTTCAGATTAATGACAGTTCTTGCATTATTCATCTCTTCAGTATCATAAAAATAACTATGTATGGAAGAAAGTACAATCAGGTCAGGATCAGTTGCCAGTCCTATTCTATTAACATAATTATAGAAATCTTCACCCCCTTCAGTAATTAAATTATCAACTGCTTCGTTAGCCGTGACTAAATCGATTGATCTTTTCGGCAGCCTTAAATTTGTCTCTGTCCGGGTCCTGTTAGTTATCTGGATGTCTGTAATATTTTCCAAAATCCTGTTTTATAAGTAAAAGTTTTTAATTCAAAGAGTAATGATATTAGCATATGATGAATGATCAAATACTAATACAAAGATCATTACTTTAATAAATTGAGTGTTACATTAATTTATTAATAAGTTACATATTTCACACATTGAAAAATAAGACTATATATATATTATATCAGTCAATGTTTTTGATATCAATCTGGGTAAAAAAAGATGAAGAGTTGCTTTTTTCAATCTTTGTATTCCAATTTTTATTACTGGTGAATAGATTAATTATAAGTGAGTAACCGATTATCTAATCTTAATGATGGAATTAAGATTCTTAATATCACCGACTCCAATATTATGAATAGGCTATGTGTACTCCAAAATATGTAAATAATGTAACTCTTTCTAATAGTTATGTAATGCTGGCAGGTTATAAGCAGATTACCTTTGAATAAACTAATAAATCAAAACTATGCCATTATTAACTATTTTAGTCGTATTAATTGTTGCAGGCGTTCTTCTGTGGCTTGTCAATAATTATATCCCAATGGATTATAAAATAAAAAACATCTTCAACGTCGTTGTCGTGATCGTTGTAATTGTTTGGCTTCTTAAGATATTTGGGATTTTCAGTTACCTGAGGGGTATACATATTTAAAGATGTCTGTCAGAGTAACAGAAAGCGCTTGATCATTTCGAAGTGCTAAGAAACTCAATTTTCCGATTAAGAGTATATTAGTATGTTCTCTCATAATACATTAATGCATATGAAAAAAGGTTTGTACATTAATCCGTTTGACGTCATGCGAGTCAACGAGGAGAAAGACAATCTCCGGGAATACCCACTATATCCCGACAGTGAAGATATATACAATAAGTATAAGGAAGAGAAAAACCTGGATCCGGAAGACACTTCCAAAATAAAAACATCAGCCAAAAATGATGTTTTTATGTCAGATGTTGAGAAAGAACTTAATTGTGATGTAACTGGCAGCGATTTGGATATTCCGGGATCAGAACTGGATGATGACCAGGAACAGATTGGGAGCGAAGATGAAGAGAATAACTATTATAGTTTAGGGGGAGATGATCATAATGATCTGGATGAAGATAAAGGAGAATGAAAAAATAAAAAATCATGAAATGTGACTTTTTTTGAAGTTATACAGAATAAGCAATACCTGAATAATCAAATTATATCGTTAATAAAATTATAAATTATGAAAAAACTAATTCTTCTGTTTGCTTTATTTTTGAGCGGTATGTTTTGTGAAACAACATTTGCCCAAATAACATTAAGTGTAAATATTGCCAGTCAACCCCTCTGGGGTCCAGTGGGGTATGACCATGTAGAATATTACTATTTACCTGACATTCAGACATATTATTATGTACCAGGACACAAGTATTTTTATATGGAAAATGGCAGATGGGTATCCAGATCTTATTTGCCACAAAAATACAGCAATTATGATTTGTACAATACCAGTAAAGTAGTCATCAATGAATCTAAACCTTATTTGCGTCATAAGGAATATATGGCAAAATATGCAGTGACGAATGAGCGATCAAATCAGCAATTAATACGCGATAGTCATGATTCAAAATATTTTGTAATCAAAAATCATCCTGAGCATTCTAAATGGAAGGATAATAAGAAAAACCAGGGACAGAACAAGAATCAGGAAAATGAAAGGAGAAACAATTAACCCTCTGATTCATTTCAGTAAAATACTTATATTTTAGAAAGCTACTGATTTATTGAAATATTTCATGGGTCAGTGGCTTCGTTTTTAAGAAAATCATCATATTATTATTTTTCAAATCAACTATTCGCAAGAGGTATTAAAAATGAAGATTGAACCTTGTATTACGACAAACTTTTCACTAAATTCCAATTTATGATTCAGAATGTAAAAAAAGTTCTGTTTGTAATGACTGATTTATTACAAAAATTCTTAATATTATTGAAATGGAAAAAAATAAATGTCTGGCAATTTGGATGGATCATTCAAATGCTTTTCTAATGGAATTAACAAAAGATACAATTGTGACAAAGACAATTATTTCAGAATCATTGGACCAGGAAGAGGAATACAGTTCGGATAAACATGAAAAACTTATTCATAAAAAAGAGCAACACCAACTGTTGAGTTATTACAAAAAACTTAGCGATTCAATCAGAAATTATCAGGAGGTATTATTGTTTGGCCCTACTGATGCCAAAAAGGAATTATTGAACCTTTTAAAGTCTGACCATCTTTTTGAAAAGACTAAAATTGATATAGAAAATAGTGATAAAATGACAGAAAGTCAGATGTACACATTTGTCAGAGAATTTTTTAAGTGATGGAGAATTTTTGGAGTATCCCAGATACTGAACTGCTCAGCAGGTTGGAGGCAACAACAGCTGGTCTTACCACCAAAGAGGCCAATAAGCGTCTGACAGAGTATGGTGCAAATCGACTGAAGCCTCAAAAACGATCAGATGCCTTTACACTGCTTATCGGCCAGTTTAAGAGTCCGATTATTCTCATACTATTATTTGCGACCGGATTGTCGG
The DNA here is from genome assembly GCA_003141525.1 of Bacteroidales bacterium. GTDB lineage: Bacteria > Bacteroidota > Bacteroidia > Bacteroidales > VadinHA17 > LD21. The sequence continues at coordinate 24,976 of PLML01000075.1, read as the reverse complement.
TTTTTCTTCATGATCCTGTTGATGCTTTAATCATCCTTTTAATCGTCCTGGTAAGTGGTTTGCTTGGATTCTGGCAAGAGCACAGCGCATCCAACGCAGTAGAGAAATTACTTGCTATAGTTCAAATCAAAGCAGCAGTATTTCGTGATGGAAATCAGCAGGAAATTTCTATTGAAGACATTGTACCTGGGGATATCATATTCCTCAATGCCGGAGATATTGTCCCTGGTGACTGCCTGCTTTTTGAATCGAAAGACCTGTTTGTTGATGAAGCTATGCTTACCGGAGAAACCTTTCCGGTAGAAAAAGATGTTTCAGTACTCGCTGCAGATACTGCCCTGGCGAAAAGAACAAATGCCGTCTGGATGGGCACACATATCGTAAGTGGAAGCGCTAAAGCGATAGTTACGCTTACGGGAAAAAACACTGAGTTTGGTAAGGTATCGGAGCGTCTCAAACTCAAAGCTCCTGAAACCGAATTTGAACATGGAATAAAAAGATTCGGCTATTTTCTTGGAGAAGTTACACTGTTATTGGTAGTCATCATATTTGCAATAAACGTTTATCTTCACCGGCCTGTCCTTGAATCGTTTCTTTTTTCACTGGCGCTTGCAGTTGGCTTAACTCCACAGTTATTACCGGCAATTATCAGCATCAACCTTGCACATGGTGCAAAAAAAATGGCTCAGAAGAAAGTGATTGTTAAGAGGCTTGCTTCTATAGAAAACTTTGGTAGTATGAACGTTATTTGTTCCGATAAAACCGGCACTCTTACAGAGGGAACCGTGCAGGTGGAATCCGCACTGAATGTGAATGGAGAAGCGAATGAAAAGGTTTTCCTGTTTGCTTATCTCAATGCTTTTTACGAAACAGGATTTACTAACCCCATCGATCAGGCTATTCTTAATTATCGCAAGATTGACCTGTCGGGATACCGGAAACAGGATGAGATACCTTATGATTTTTTGCGAAAACGTCTTAGTATAGCTGTCACGCAGGGTAATGCTCATTTGATTTTGACTAAAGGTGCATTGGATAATATCCTCGAAGTATGTTCATCAGTGGAAATAAAAGAAGGAAATATAGTTGACATCGCATCCATGAAGGATTTGATTCAGAAACACTTTGAAGAATTCAGCAATAAGGGTTTTCGCACCCTGGGGATTGCTTACAAAAATATACCGGCGGATAAACTGATTAACAAAAGCGATGAGAAGGATATGACATTCCTGGGTTTCCTTATACTCTTTGATCCGCCAAAAGCAAATATCATCGACACTATTGCCAGGCTTAAGAATCTAGGTGTGTCCCTTAAAATCATTACAGGGGACAATCATCTTGTTGCAGCCAGCATTAGCAAAAAGATGGGGCTGTCGGATACTAAAATCATTAGCGGTCCTGAACTTCGTCAGATGAGTGATGGTGCTTTGCTCAGAAGTGTGGGTTCTGTAGATGTTTTTGCCGAGATAGAACCCAATCAGAAAGAACGTATCATCCTCGCAATGAGAAAAGCCGGAAACGTTGTAGGATACATGGGTGATGGTATCAATGACGCTTCAGCCCTTCATGCCGCCGATGTTGGGATTTCTGTGGATACTGCTGCAGATGTTGCCAAGGACGCAGCTGATATTGTCCTGCTCGAAAAAGACCTGGGAGTTCTGGTTGAGGGTGTGAGAGAAGGACGAACCACATTTGCTAATACACTCAAATATGTCTTTATGGCCACAAGTGCTAATTTCGGGAATATGTTCAGCATGGCAGGAATATCGCTTTTTATTCCTTTCCTTCCATTGCTGCCCAAGCAGATCCTTCTTACCAACCTTATGACCGACTTTCCTGAAATGACCATTGCCACAGACAATGTTGATGAGCAAATGATTGACTATCCACGTCGATGGGACATTAAAGCCATTCGTAAGTTTATGATAACCTTCGGTCTGGTAAGTTCATTCTTTGACTATTTAACATTTGGCCTGTTATTACTGGTATTACATGCAAATGAGGGTCAGTTCAGAACCGGATGGTTTCTTGAATCGGTTATCTCGGCGTCAATGATTGTACTTGTTATCCGAAGCAGAAAACCTTTTTTCAGGAGCAGACCCGGTAAATATCTTTTAATAGCGACATTATCGATCGCTGTTATTACATTAGTTTTTCCATTCACACCGCTGGGAAATATCTTTGGATTCAGCCCTCTCACTCTTTCAACATATTTACTCTTATTGCTGATTGTTGCAGTATATATTCTTGGTGCAGAAATTACCAAAAGAATTTTTTATAAAAAGGTTAAATTTTAAAATTTGTTTTTGATAACACTAGTATTGAAGGATGAGATTCCTCGCTCACCCAATCCCAATCTCCAATTGAAAAACTTGTCATTCTGATGGAGGAATCTCCCACTTCTTTTTAATTCAGGTCATGATCCGGCTTTCAGGATTAGAGATGTAAATAATGTAACTTTTTAAAAAAATTATGTAACGGTTTTACTCTTAGCTTCTTTTATCTTTCAAAAATATTTTTAATGAAAATGAAATGAGAAAAGCCGGAATTGTAATTTTGATCCTTGGATTAGTATTAACCATTTTTACAGCTATTACATTCTTTACCAGGGAGAAGGTTGTTGATATCGGAAGCCTTAAAATCACTGCAAACAAACCGCATCATCTTAGCTGGTCGCCTTTAATCGGTATTGCCGTAATGGGAGTTGGTGGAGTTGTTGTACTTATGTCTCCTAAAAAATAACTGACTTTCTTAAGCTGAATACTGATATTCTTTACCAACGACTTAAAGCAGAAAACAGGTTAACAACTGAAGCTACTGGAAATTATACCGATTCATCAATGAATTTTGTTCCGAAAATGAACGTACATGAGCTTCTGGAAGGATACAAAAAAATAATTCAGAATATCTATTCAACAAGACCTTATTATTTAAGGATACGTCAACTTTTACTGAATTATAAACGGTTTCATGGGAAGCAAATGAAAATTGAATTTTCCCAATTGAGTGCATTTTTCAAATCTGTGATCATAATCGGAATACTTAATAAAGGAAGAGGCGAATACTGGAAGCTTCTGATCTGGACTCTTTTTAAGAGGCCGGGTTTGATAGTGGATGCAATTACATTTACCGTATACGGTTATCACTTTCAAACAGTTTTTGGATTAAGAAACAACCATTAAGCTTAATCCCCCGCTCCTTCTGTCAAGCTGTCACATAAACACCTTTATGCAGTTACGCCATTGAGCCGTTGTGCCATTCCGCCATTACTCCTGTATATGTGAATGATGTAACTTATTACTATAGTTATGTAATAGATACCGGAATTAATAACCTCACCTTTGTGTTGCGGACTTTTTTTATTGCTAAAAGTTTAAAAATGGAAAAAAACAAACAACCATTTAAAGAAGGTTTAGAGAAAATTAATTATATATCAAAAATGAAAAAAAATGAAAAATTGCAAAATGAGATCCATTTTGCAATAAGTCGGAAACCATTATTGAATATTCTTGAACCTGGTGCTCATGCAAGAGTTGGAAGGTATATTAAAATATTCAGTTACTTGGTCCTGTTTGCAGGAATAGGACTAATCTTCAACTCCTGCATGGGAGGATATATTGCGTCAGAACCAGCCTACGCAGACTATGGGAGACCACAACGACTAAATGAAAATCAAATCTGGATAGATGGTGGCTGGGGTTGGAACAACCAAACCCATATATACGTGCAAAGGGCAGGTTATTGGGCGAACCCAAGACAGGGTCAGTCGTATGTAGCAGGGTCGTGGAAGACGACTCAACGTGGAAAATCATGGACCAATGGTCATTGGCAGAAACAAGCACGTCAGCCTGATAGCCATGGACGGTAATTAAACTGAAAATCCATAATCCGCACATCAGGTAACAATTCGTTTAGTAAACACATCTTAGAATTGTAATTTCCTGCAGGAATGTTGAATATATGAAATGAAGCCAGATACCATTAAGGTCTCTGGCTTCTGTTTATAATAACCATCCTGTATAAATCATAAAATATGTGAATCATATAAACTTGATAGGTAATTATGTAACACTTCTGTCGGATTAACCAGATACCTTTGTCGGGGATAGTTTCAAAAACTTAATTAAAATGTCAAATCTCCTTTTTATAGACGGTTTAGCTTTGATTAAAATATGGGCTTTGGGATTTTTCGTTTTCCATTTTAACGGAATAATTCATATTCTGCCGATAATAGCATGCTTTTCCTTTTTACTAAGGTTTTTTTATAATAGATCACTGGCACCCGACATATACTAATAAAATTCGGGCATTAAGCCTGGAGTTCTTTTAATGCACTAAGTTCTTTTAATTCAATAATATCAGGTTTTCTGATATTGTTTAATTTATTCGAATTATTTGAGATAATGAAACTCTATATTAAAAATATGGTTTGCAGCCGTTGTAAAACGACAGTTAAAACTGAACTGGACAAATTAGGTATAGCATATGTTTCAGTAGAGTTAGGCGAAGTGACTATTAAGAAAAAACTTACGTTAGTGCAACATCATTTGGTGTACATGTCATTAGAACAATTTGGATTTGAATTGATAGACGACGAGAAGAATTATCTTATTGAGAAATTGAAGAAGGCCATTCATGATCTTGAGATGTACTCAGACGAAGATTTGAAAACCAATTATCCGGATTACATAAGTCTGAGAGTAAATGACAGCTTCATTTCCCTGAACACACTCTTCTCTGAGATAGAGGGTATTACTATTGAAAAATATATAATCAAACAAAAAATTGAACTGGTAAAAGAATTACTCGAGCACAACAATCTTAACCTTACCGAAATCGCGGTTAAAATGCATTACAGTAATGTGGCACATTTATCCAGCGAGTTTAAAAGTATTACAGGTCTGACACCTTTACATTTCAGACAACTGAGACACATCAGTTGCAATAATCCGTCGATTAATTGAAAAATATTAAAAGAAATACACTACAATGAATACAAACCAGCTTGAACGCGGAAACAGGTTGAAACCTTTAAAAAAGTCAATTATTAGTAAGAACGAAAGTTCAAAATCGGTTAATCGGTCAGATGGTATTTCTGCTACCGGCATACTCTCCGAAAAGCAACTATTAATTCGAATACATGAGATAGAAGAACTTAATACCAGTTTGGAACTACTGGTAGAACAACGCACAAATAAGCTTATAGAAATTGTCTCCACAAATGGGAAATTTCTTTCTATTATAGCACACGATCTGAGAAGCCCATTCAGTTCAATCTTAGGTATTCTGGAATTATTGAAGATGAGTCTTAATGAATTTAATAAAAGCCAGATTGAAGAATATATAGACATGGTTTATAATTCAGCTAATAACACACTTATCCTTCTTGATAACCTTCTGGTATGGGCTGTTTCTCAAAATAAGGAGCATAACTTTAAACCGGTTAAAATTAATCTTTACGAATTGTTACGGGAAGAGATTGAAAATCTCAAAACATTAGCCAGTCAAAAACAAATTGCAATAAGCCACACTATAAAACCCGGATTGAATGTAACAGCAGATCTTCAGATGGTTAAAACAATATTAAGGAATTTGATTAACAATGCCATAAAATATACAAATATCAATGGTGAAATCACCATTAATGCATCCGAACTCAAACAATTTGTTGAAGTAACCGTAAAGGACAACGGTATTGGAATTTCAGCTGATAACAAAAAAAAGCTTTTTAAAATAGACACATTTCATTCAACTCCCGGTACTCATGATGAAAAAGGTACCGGATTGGGTTTATTGCTTTGTAAGGAATTTGTTGAACTGCACGGGGGAAACATCCGGATAGAGAGCGAAGCAGGGAAAGGAAGCAGATTTGCATTCACTTTACCACACTATTTATAGCTAACATCCTAACAATAATGGTTTTCAGCTAACCTGTAAATAATGTAATATTTAACCAGAAAAATGTAACATTTTTAGATATAAAATCCATGATTTTTATATCATCAAAACACCAAAACAGAATAATGAGAAATTCGATTTTATCACATCATGAAACAGGTTTTATTGCCGGCACAATGTTAAAAAAATACTTACTCGTTTTTTCTTTAGGTTTTCTTAGTCTGGGATTGTTATCAAATGCCCCGCTGGCATCCAAACAACAAATAGGAATGTTTAAAAACTCCAAAACATGTGTTGTGTTTGAAGATGGTATAAGCTTTTACAATGCTTATATTAAGGATGCAGTACAGAAATACTGGAAATATACGAACTACGAGTTTATCGACCAGAAGGAGTTTGAGAAACGGAGAACCGATTCGAAGTATACTTTTATTGTACTAATGGAGGGAGCTTACGATAAGGACCCGGGTGGCGTAAGTTACAGATATATAAACCTGGTACTTGGAGATGTATCGGGCAATTTAACCAGGATGCCTGAATATTGCAGCATCCCTCTCTCATATTCAGGCGATAATGGAGTTGATTATGAATATGTAGTACCTGTAATTATAAAATTCATGCAAATACATATTAAAAATCTTGAAAAAAATCGCTTCTCCATGTCATTAAATGGATTGAAATACTACAACAAAACAGGTTATAATGACAAGGTTTTGTTATTGAATAAAGATAAAATGGCATCAAATGCTGATTCCCCTGAGAAAATTAAAACAATATACCCATATGTCGTTAAACTCATGACCGCAGAGGAAATACAGAAAGAGCTCGCCACTGGTCCGCCTAATACATTGTTCCATTTTCATGTAGGTCCGCCCCAGGATGCAGGAGCAGGAAAATGTTTTGAGATGATATTTGATATTGACGGTAACCTGTATTATTACCATTTCAGGAAGATTACCAATGATAACCCGGATGGTTTTAATCTGAAAGATTTTAATAACATCATATAAAGTGATTCATTATAACATAAAAAATTAAACAATGAAAATTTTGATAATCGGATTTCTTGCATTATTTGGATGGTCAGCACTATCCACCCATTTTTATGTATGCAAGATAAAAGGATTTTGCCGTGAACCGGTCACTGTCGTGAGCAATGTGGTCAAGCCTGAAATGGCGATTCCTCATGACAGTTTAAGCAAGCCTTTAGTAGTTGAACAGGAAGCAGTCCCTGAAAGTATGTTGATCTACTTTGCATTTGATAAATCTGAATTTAATTCCGGAACAATTTCTGACAGTTACCTGAATGAATCAAATAAATACCTGGATCAAAACCGGCAGGCAAAGCTTAGTATAACAGGCCATACTGATGCAATAGGATCCGATGAATACAACCAGGCCCTGGGTTTCCGCCGTGCTCAAAGTGTACAGTCATATTTTGAGAGCAAGGGTATACCTACAAACCGGATTATAGTTGAATCCAGGGGCAAAAAAGAACCTGCTGATAATAATAATACAACAAAGGGAAGAGCAAATAACAGGAGAACAGTAATAACGATTAAACACTAATATCATGAATACTTTAACAATTCTTTTGGCACAGACAAAGAGTGAAGCAACCATTGAAATAATTTTAATGTTGCTTGGTTCAGCAATCATTGCGTATCTGACCTCCTGGCTTTATTATAAGTCCATATACGAAAAGAGGATTAAAGTTATTGAATCAGAAAAGCATGAATTAAATAACCGCATTGTCAACCTTGATGCTGAAATATTCAATCTTAAAAAAAGTCTTGGTGAAAGGGACAAAGAAATAGAACATCTTATTATGGTTCACATTTCAGAACGTAAACACCTTCTGGACTACAGTGGTTTTGGAACAGCTACAACGGCTGAAAAGGATGACCTGAAAATGATTAGTGGCATTGGTCCATTTATTGAGGAAAGACTTAATGCATTGGATATTTACACATTCAGACAGATCAGTAAATTCACTCCTCAGGATATTAGTACAATCAATGATGCTATTGAATACTTCTCAGGGAGGATCGAAAGGGATGAATGGGTGGCACAAGCCCAGGAACTTGTCCGCAGCGAAGAGTTGAAGGTTGAGCTTTTTAAACGCATAAGTGAAAGAAAAGCTAAGATCTACTACGATAGAATAGGCATTGCAAAAAAAGAAGAAGCAGACGATCTGACCATTATCAGCGGAATTGGAGGATGGATTCAGGAAAAACTCAATGCACTTGATATATTTACGTTCCGGCAGATAAGCAATTTTACTAAAGACGATATTGTAACAGTTACTGAAGCAATTGAATATTTCCCCGGCAGAATTGAAAGAGATGAATGGATACTTCAGGCAAAGGAACTTATCCGGATTGCAGGTAAAAAATCTGAACTTCTTAAGCGGATAAGGGACAGAAAGGATAGAATTTATTATGACAGGCTGGGCATTGCCCATAAACATGAGGCTAATAATTTGACCCTTATTGACGGACTTGGATTGTGGGTTGAGGAACGTTTAAATACCCTCGGGATATATACTTTCAGTCAGATCAGCAAGCTCACACATGCTGATATTGAAACTATCACTGAGGTGCTGGAATTAATTCCCGGTCGGATAGAGCAGGATAACTGGGTAGGTCAGGCCCACGAGCTTGCAAAAAACAACATTCATGAATCATTGATAATCCCTTAATCAGAATATTAACTATCTTGGGTATTTAATAGAACGAATAAAATATTTAAAATAAATATATAGGTGAAACCAGTCAAGATCAAATCGACAGTATCTATAAAAGAAAAATCTTCTGATCCGGATAACAGTTTGTTCCCTATAGTGGGCATTGGCGCTTCTGCCGGCGGGCTGGAGGCAATTGAACAATTCCTGACAAATGTGCCTGAAAATAGTGGTATGGCATATATCGTAGTTCAACATCTCGATCCTACCCACAAAGGAATGCTTCCAGAGTTGCTTCAGCGGATTTCCAAAATGCAAGTTTCTCAGGTAAAGGACTGTATGATTGTAAGACCAAACTGCGTTTACGTAATTCCACCAAATAAAACAATGTCAATATTAAAAGGGGTGCTTCATCTGCATAAGCCTGTAGAGGCCAGAGGACAGCGCCTCCCTATCGATTTTTTCTTATATTCACTCGCCGAAGACCGGAAAGAACTTGGTGTTGGTCTTATTCTTTCGGGAATGGGATCAGATGGCAGTTTAGGTATACGTGCCATAAAAGAAAAAAACGGGATANNGAATTCCTTAAACGCATTCCTGTCCTGAGAACTGACCCGGATATAGAGATTAAAGACAAAAGTTCACTTGAAAAAATTGTTGCACTGCTCCGGACTTATACCGGCAATGATTTTTCATTATATAAAAAAAATACCGTTTACCGTCGTATTGAACGACGCATGATTATACATAAAATTGATAAGATCGCATCCTACGTGCTTTTTTTGAATGAAAATCCTAAAGAAATTGAAATCCTTTTCAGGGAATTACTGATCGGTGTAACTGATTTTTTCCGGGATGAGGTAGTTTGGGAAACGTTAAAAGAAACTATTTTGCCGGATATTATTACAAAGCTTGAACCCGGCTCAATTCTCAGGGCATGGGTACCGGGTTGTTCTACCGGAGAAGAGGCATACTCATTAGCCATTGTGTTTAAAGAAGCTCTTGAAAAGATCAATCCACACGGAGGATTCTCTTTACAGATATTTGCAACGGATCTTGATAATGAAGCAATTGAGATTGCAAGAAAAGGTATTTTCCCTGCAAGTATTGCTGACCATGTTTCACCGGAACGACTAAAACGCTTTTTCCTGCAGACTGAGGACGGCTATTTCATAAATACGGAAATAAGGGAGAAGGTTGTGTTTGCACAGCACAATATTATTATGCATCCGCCTTTTACAAAGATTGATATCCTCTCGTGCCGCAACCTGCTTATTTATATGGAGCCAGCGCTGCAAAAACAGATGATCGGACTGTTTTACTATAGTCTTAACCCTAATGGGATTATGATATTGGGTAGCTCTGAAACTCTGGGAACTCAAAGTCATCTTTTTACCTCTCTTGATCTGAAATGGAAAATATTTAAACGTGCAGTTACTCTCCTGGCTCCTGATTTATTTGATTTTCCTGCTACATTTTCCAGGACAAAAGCGGTCAGCAAAGAAAAAGAGTTCGCCTCCGGATCAATCCAGAATATTCAGACTTTGGCAGATCAGCTTTTATTGCAACATTATGCACCTGCAGGAGTTCTCGTAAATGAACAGGGAGATATTATCTATGTCAGCGGACATACGGGAAAATATTTAGAGCCTGCTGTCGGCAAAGCAAATATGAATATTTTTGCTATGTTACGTGAAGGATTGCGAAATGAATTTCCAATTGCTTTCCGAAAAGCCATATTGAAAAAAGAAACTGTGGTTCTGCGTAATATCAAAGTAGGTACAAATGGAAGCGCTCATACTTTGAATATCAGCATTCAGTGGATTGATAAGCCGGAACCTTTAATGGGCAAGGTAATGGTGATCTTTAAGGATGTGCAGGATATTGCAGATTCAAACCTGGCTGCACGAAAGGAAAAAAAATCTTTAGATAATATCAGGCAAATGGAGCTTGAGAAAGAGTTAAAGTATGCACGTGAAAAGATTCAGGACACTCTTGAAGCGATGCAGTCATCTCAGGAAGAATTGAAATTCACAAACGAGGAATTGCAATCAACTAACGAAGAATTGCAATCTACAAATGAAGAACTTATGAGTTCAAAAGAGGAGATGCAAAGTATGAATGAAGAACTTCAGACACTTAATGCAGAACTGCAGTCGAAAGTAGATGATTTTAAGAGGGTGAATAATGATATGAAAAACCTTCTCAACAGCACCGATATCGCTACCCTGTTTCTAGATAATGATATGAATATCCGTCGTTTTACCATCCAGGCGGTTAAAATATTCAAACTGATAAAAAGTGACATTGGCAGACCCTTTACTGACCTGGTTTCGGACCTTATTTACCCTGATTTATCTGATGATGCTCTCAAAGTACTGAAGACGCTTGTATATATAAAAAAACAAATTCCTACCAAAGACGGCCGTTGGTTTTCCATTCGTATTATGCCTTACCGCACGTTGGACGATAAAGTAGACGGTGTTGTAATAACTTTTTTCAACATCTCTGATCTTAAGGAGGTGGAAATAAAACTTCATGAAACAGAACAGATGAATAAGCTGCTCCTGAATTCAGCTTCAGATATTATTATTAAATTAGCGACCGATTGGAAAATACTTGCAGTTAATCCGGCGGGAGAAAAATATTTCGGGAAAAATCAGGAGGAAATAGTAAACAAGAATTATATTCATATGTTTATTCCTGAGCAATTAAGGAAAAAGACAGAGAACGAAATGAATAAAATATTGAGGGAATCGCAGGATACCAGATTCAAAATGCAGTTAATAACAGCAGGAGGAAAACTAATTGAAACTGATTGGTCCGTAGTAGTACTGCTGGATAATTTAAAAGTGCCCAGTGGAATGATATTATCTATAAAAAAATAAGAACACCATGAATAAAGAAAAAAGAAATTTTACTGATGACCAGATGCTGCGGAGAAATGCAGAAGAATTACTGAAAAAGAAGCAGGATAAAATGGATAAGCTCGTCGTTGAAACTGACGCCATTAAATTGCTCCATGAGCTTCAGGTTCACCAGATAGAATTGGAAATGCAGAATGAAGAGCTGATCCAGGCAAACGAAACAGCAGAAACTGCTCTTAAAAAATATACCATGTTATACGATTTTGCACCGATGGGCTATTATACCCTCGATCCGAATGGGAATATCTGTGAGCTGAACTTTACCGGTGCCGAAATACTTGGTGATAAACGATTCAGCCTGGTAAACAGCAACTTTAAGCTTTTCATCTCCGAAGATTCACGACAAGTATTTGACAGGTTTTTCAGCAAAGTCTATTCCAAAAAGGGTAAAGAATCGTGCGAGGTGAAGCTTGGGTACGATGGTAGTCCCCTAAGCACAGTTTATATAGAAGGTGTGGTTACCGGCGATGACAGGAATTGTCTTCTGTCGATAGTTGATATAACAGGTTTTAGAAAGTAGATCCTGAAGAACAAACTTCGAGGGATTTTTTTGTTAAGACTCATTTACAATAAGTCCGTCTTTAATCTGAAGCACCCTGTCCGACATGGATGCAAGATGACGGTCGTGAGTTACAATTATTATAGTCTGACCAAAAGTATCCCTGAGCTTAAAAAAAAGCTTATGAAGCTCATTTTTATTTTCAGTATCGAGATTCCCGGATGGTTCATCAGCAAGAATGACTGAAGGGTTATTCACGAGTGCCCTGGCAACAGCTACGCGCTGTTGTTCTCCTCCACTGAGCTCTGAAGGTTTATGTTCGAGTCTTTCGGATAGATTAAGGAAACCAAGAAGCTCGGAGGCCCTTTTTTCAGCTTCAACTTTGCTTTTCCCGGCTATGTAAGCAGGGATACAAACATTTTCAAGAGCTGTGAATTCAGGCAGAAGTTGATGAAACTGAAAGACAAATCCGATATTGCTATTTCGAAAAGCGGCAAGAGCTCTCCCTTTAAGACGGCTTAAATCTGAATCGTTATAATAAATTGTGCCTCCATCGGGGTGATCGAGTGTTCCGATTATCTGTAACAGAGTTGTTTTGCCGGCACCGCTGGCTCCGACTATCGAGACTACCTCTTTATCCAGTACCTGGATATCAATTCCCTTAAGAACCTTAAGGTTTCCATATGCTTTGGTAATTCCGGCTGTTCTGATCATAATTTCAGAGAAGGATGGCAAAATTGACAATTCATTATATCAGCTAATCCTTTACCTCTTTATAATATCCTTTAGAAACGTCATCTGTCTCTTTCCCGGCATTATCTTTCGGTACATCAGCCTCTTTGCTGATATTATCTTTCGATGCCTCTGCATTTTTCTGAAGGTTTTCCTTTATCTCATTCGCATCATTACGAATGCTGGAACTCATTTCATTCATGCTCTGACGGGCTTCTGACGTAATATCATTCATATCATTCTTCATGGAATCAGTAACATCGGTCATATCACTTTTAAGTTTCTCAGAATAAGTAGTCACATCTTTTTTTATGGTATCAGAAACGTCGGTCAGATCCTTGCGAAAATCACTCGTGCTTGTCTCAATCTCTCTCCTTATATCATCAGTTGCTTTTTTAAAATCGCGCATACCCTTGCCGATAGTTTTAGCTATATCTGGCAGCTTTTCAGCACCAAAAAGAAGAAGTGCAACAATGATGATAACAAATATTTCCGGTCCGCTCATAACAATTCTAAATAAATTTTCCTCCCTTATGAAAAAGCAAAGTTAGAAAAGTTTCAGGATATTCCCAGTGATTAAATTTCTACAAAAATAAAATAGGGACATGTCATGGCGTGTCCCTATAATTCATTTTGTACACAATTAGACCAACTTTTAAATCTAGGCCTTAATTTTTACTTTAGATTCTTCAATCATTTCGTTTGGCTTTGAAGATGTGTCATACATTAAAGCTGTTGCAACGAACACAGACGAATAAACGCCTGTTCCAATACCAACCAAAAGTGCGAACATGAATCCGCGTATTACGGCACCGCCGAAGATGAACATGGCAACTATTGTAAGAATCACGGCAAAGGTTGTGTTAATCGTTCTGCTGAGGGTCGCGTTCAGAGCCATATTAAGGACCTCTCTAAACGGACGTTTACGGTATAATGGCAGGAACTCTCTGACCCTGTCAAAAACAATCACTGTATCACTGACAGAGAACCCGATTACAGTAAGGATGGCCGCTATAAATGACTGGTCAATCTCCATTGAAAACGGCATATGACCCCATAGCAATGAATAAACTCCGAGTACCAGAAGTACATCGTGGAACAGTGATGCCACAGCTCCGAATCCATACTGCCAGTAGCGGTATCTCATGAAGATATATAAGAAAATGAGAACTAGTGCAATACCAACTGCATAGAAGGCGTTGATTTTGATATCTGCTGCAACAACAGGACCTACTGTCTCTGAACTTTGTCTGTACTTACTCAGAAAAACTTCTTTCGTTACATCAGCAGGAATAAAACTCTTCAATCCTTCATACAGTTTTGTATCCACCTCATCTTCCACTCCGTTTTCATTGATCTTATACTTTGTCGTGATTTTTACCTGATCTTGTTTCCCATAGGTAACCACTTCAGGCAAGTCTCCGAAAACCACATTTAGCTTGGCTGCAATGTCTTCAGTAACAACGGGTTTGTCAAATCTTATAACAAATGTTCGTCCTCCTGCAAAGTCGATGCCGGGATTAAGCCCTCTGACAAACAGAGAAATTATACCTGAGGTAATGATGATTCCGGAGATAATATAAAAATATTTTCTGATACCGATAAAATCTATCTTGGTATGCTTGAAAACATTCGCTGTCAGATTAATCGAGAAATGTAGATTAACATTCCTTTTCAGAAGAGCCTCATAAATAAGTCTTGTCAGGAATATTGAGGCAAAAACCGATGTCATTATACCGATTATAAGAGTAGTTGCAAAACTTCTTATAGGGCCCTGGCCAAAAACATAAAGAACAATACCTGTAAGCAGTGTTGTTACTTTTGAATCGATAATTGCAGGATAAGCTCGCTTATAACCGTCGGCCAAAGCTAGTTTTATCCCCTTTCCTCCACGAAGCTCCTCCCTTGTTCGTTCAAAAATTAGAATATTCGCATCAACGTCCATCCCCATTGTGAGCACAATACCTGCAATACCCGGTAGTGATAGTACCGCATTCAGTGAAGCAAGTACCCCGAAAAGAAGAAATAGGTTGGCAAACAAAGCAATATCAGCAATCGTCCCTGCGCTTTTACTGTAATAGAAGACCATAAATGCCAGAACGAGAGCAAATGCTACAAAAAATGAAATAAACCCTGAATTGATTGCTTCCTTACCGAGAGTTGGTCCGATGATTGTATCTGAAATAATATGTGTAGGAGCTGGTAATTTTCCTGATTTTAAAATATTGGCAAGATCATCAGCTTCTTCGATAGTGAAGTTACCTGTTATTTCTGTGTTACCGCCTGTAATTTCAGTTTGAACTGTTGCAGATGATCGAACATAACCATCAAGCAGAACTATTACAGATCGTCCGATGTTTTCGCGTGTTATCCTGGCCCAGATCTTTGAACCTTCCGAATTCATTGACATATCAACCTTTACATCGCCAGTCACTCCCGTTGAAGTTCTGGCTGAAGTAATAACATCTCCGCCTAGAGGAGGGCGCCCGTCACGTGTGGTCACTTTTAAAGCATGAAGTTCATACATTGTTTTTGTAGGGTCATATTTATAAGGATTCTGACTCCATGCTAATTTAAGATCTCGTGGGAAAAGTGATTTAATCTGATTCATTTTTAGCAAAGCGTTTACTTTTGCCGTATCTTTTCCGCTGGCAAGTCCTATCATACTTGATTGCAGCGGTTGTCCCTGTTGATTTACTCGCGGATTAAGAACCCCAAATAACGGATTCTGAAGTGCAAACCCTGCCCTTGTGGTAGCCTCAGCAACTTTTGTAGTATCTTTATTTATCAGGTCAAGAAGTGACTGGGCATTTTTCGTTGTATCAGAGGCTGAACTTTTTTGTCCTGTTTCCTGTGTCTTAACATTAGTTTTCTCTGTATTAGCCTGAATTTCTTTCAGAAGATTATTGGCCTTGGAAAGATAACCGATTATCTCAGTGTTATCATAGCACTCCCAGATTTCAAGGTTGGCAGTACCTTGTAGCAGTTCACGAACACGTTTTGGATTATTCGCTCCCGGAAGTTGAATAAGAATTTGTCCTTTTGTTGCGAGTTGGGTAATATTGGGTTGTACAACTCCGAAACGGTCAATCCTGGTACGTAGAATATTAAATGCATTTGTTATAGCCACGCTGACTTCACTATCAAGCACTTTTAAAACCTGTTCGTTTGTGGAGTTAAAATTGATCTTTTCTTTAAGCTCAACAGTGCCAAATACCGAAGCTAGTTTTGCATTCGGGTCAATTTCCTGAAACGCCCTTCCAAACAGAGTAAGATAATCTGACTGGCTTGATTTCTGAAGCTCTTTTGCCCGGGCAAGAGCTGCATTGAAAGTTTTATCAGGATTATAGTTTGAAAGAGCCTTCAAAATATCTTCAACAGATACTTCGAGGGTAACGTTCATCCCGCCTTTAAGGTCGAGACCGAGGTTCAGCTCTTTTCTCTGACACTCTTTGAATGTGCTGCCAAGGAAGCTCCATTTTTCTTTTGGCAAGGCGGAAACTGAATCGAGATATTGAGTTTCTTTTACCAGGTCTCCATTTGCAAGGGCTCTTGCTTCTTTTTTAACCTTGTAAGTTGCAACAGTAAATGAAAGCTGATATATTGATACCAACCCTAATGCAATTGCCAGAACGATGATAGCTGCTTTATTTTGCATTTGTCTATTCTTTTGGGATTATATACGAGTTTTTCGTTATTCTTCTTCGATTGAGGCGCAAAGATATTAAATTTTTATAAAAACACTTAAATTAATAAGATATGAATTATAATGATTGCAGACGTCTTACTGAATCAGTTTATCATAATCATTTTCGAGAGGCTTCTTTTTGATGAAGTCGAACAGAGTGCGGTTAATGAATTCAGGTTTTTTTAACAATTTCTATCACAATATTGGCAAGATCATCTGCTTCTTGGTCAGTCCTTCCTTCAGCATAGATACGCATTATTGGTTCTGTATTTGATTTCCTGATCTGGACCCAGCCATTTAAATGCTCAATCCATAAACCATCTCTCTCATCCGTTAAATTACCCTTAAAATGATCCTTCACAGCCTGTGTGATCCTTGTAAATTCTTTAGCAGGATTAAGTGTAAGTTTTTTCTTGGCAATGACATATTGCGGATATAATTTTCGTAAAGCTGAACATTTTATTTTGAGTTTTGCAAGATGCGAAAGGAAAAGAGCTATCCCAACCAGGGCATCCCGACCATAATGCAGCTCGGGATAAATAACTCCTCCATTGCCTTCCCCGCCTATTACAGCATCTCTTTTTTTCATCTCCTCAACAACATTAACTTCCCCTACAGAAGCTGAGTAATGCTTGCATCCATATCCGGTAGTTATATCTCTCAGTGCTTTTGTTGAAGACAGATTAGAAACTGTATTTCCCGGAGTGTTTTTAAGGACATAATCTGAGACTGAAACAAGTGTATATTCTTCACCGAACATTATTCCGTCTTCACAAACAATAGCAAGACGGTCAACATCCGGGTCAACAACAAAACCAATATCGGCTTTCCCCCTGACTACGAATGCTGATATGTCTTTAAGGTTTTCCGGCAGTGGTTCAGGATTGTGAGCAAAATTACCATCAGGAATTGTATTAAGTTCAATAACCTTCTCGACACCCAGAGAACTGAGCAGTTGTGGCAGAATAATTCCTCCGACTGAGTTGACACAATCAATGGCAACAGTCAATCCTGCATTTTTAATTGCTTTTATATCAACAAGTTTTAAATCAAGAATCAGATCAATATGCCTCTTCCCCCAGGTATCATCCTGCTCAAGCGATCCGGTGAGATTGTTCGAAATAAAATTAAAATCTTCACTGGCAGCAATTTCAAGCACTTTCATCCCATCCTGTGCTGACAGAAACTCCCCTTTCTCATTAAGCAATTTCAGGGCATTCCATTCAGCCGGATTATGGCTCGCAGTAATAATAATCCCCCCATCAGCATGTGTTCCGGTAACAGCGAGCTCTACAGTAGGTGTTGTCGCCATTCCCAGATCAACAACATTTATTCCCAGGCTGCGCAGAGTTGTAATTACCAGGCTATTTACCATACTCCCTGATTTGCGGGCATCGCGACCCACAATTACTTTCAATCCACTTTTTTTATTCCTTTGTTGAGCCCAGGTTCCGAAAGCTGCAGCGAATTTTACAATATCAACCGGAGACAGACTTTCTCCCGGTTTTCCGCCAATGGTTCCCCGGATACCTGAAATTGATTTTATTAATGCCATATCGATAAGGTTTTCAGACATACAAAGGTGCAAAAAAATCCCCAAATCATTAAATCACCAAATAATTGTACCTTTGCACGCTGATAATTAATTGATATGGAGAACCGAAAACCAACGGGAAAACACGTTAGAAAATATGATAAACCTGAAGCAACTGAAGCAAGAAGACTGAAGGGGATTAAGGGCAATAAAAAAGAAATCGGGTTACTCAGACTTAACAGGTATATTGCCAACAGCGGCGTCTGTTCAAGGAGAGATGCTGATGAACATATAAAGAACGGACTGATATCAGTTAATGGTCACATTGTGACGGATATGGGGATAAAAGTCAGTTACAATGATGATGTCAGGTTTAAAAATAAAAAACTCTCGGCTGAAAGAAAAGTATATATACTTATGAATAAGCCAAAAGATTATGTTACTACCGTTGAAGATCCGCATGCAGAACATACTGTACTTGAACTTATCGGAGACAACTGTCCCGAAAGAGTCTACCCGGTAGGTCGACTCGATAAGGCAACAACAGGAGTCCTTCTGCTCACCAACGATGGCGATCTTGCAGGAAAACTCACTCACCCAAAGTATAAAAGAAGAAAGATATATCATGTTTTTCTAGACAGACCTGTTGCCAAAAATGATCTTTTTAAACTAACCGAAGGTATTGAGCTCGATGGCATTAAGATCGTTACGGATGCAGTATCTTATACTGATACTGAGGATAAAAGCCAGATTGGGATAGAACTTCACTCCGGGCAAAACAGAGTCATCCGCAGAATGTTTGAAACACTTGGCTATAAAGTTAAAAAGCTCGACCGTGTATATTTTGCCGGGCTTACCAAGAAGAATGTCCAGCGGGGAAAGTGGCGGTTCCTCAACGACAAAGAGGTAAGCATGCTTAAGCGGGGAATATTTTAATGATTTAAGATGAGTCACAGATCAGGTTTTGTAAATATTCTGGGGAATCCTAATGTCGGTAAGTCGACTATAATGAACGCACTTGTCGGCGAAAAACTTTCTATTATTACATCAAAGGCTCAGACAACCCGTCACCGTATAATGGGAATTGTCAACGGGGAGGATTTTCAGATAGTCTACTCTGATACTCCCGGTATACTAAGACCTCAATACAAGCTCCAGGAGACAATGATGAACTCTGTCAATTCAGCACTGTCTGATGCTGATATGATTCTCTATGTCACCGATGTAACGGAACGCACTGCTGATGAAGGCGAATATATTGAAAAGATTAAGAAATCAGGAATTCCGGTAATCATAGCAGTAAATAAGGTTGACCTCACAAATCAGAACGATCTTGAAAAAATTGTTGAATCGTGGCATCTTGCTTTTCCTGATTCACCAGTTATCCCCATTTCGGCACTTAAAAAATTCAACCTCGATTCTCTTCTTAATGCAATTCTGACTAAACTGCCTGAGAGTCCTCCTTATTTCCCGAAAGATCAGCTCACCGACAAATATGAACGGTTTTTTGCTTCGGAGATCATTCGTGAAAAAATCCTTATAAATTATAAAAAAGAGATCCCCTATTCCGTTGAGATAGAGATCGAAAATTTCAAAGATGAAAAAGACATTATCAAAATAAGGGCGCTTATTCATGTTACTCGCGACAGTCAGAAAGGGATTATAATCGGGCACAAAGGTTCGATGCTGAAACGAGTAGGAACCGAAGCCAGGCATGATATGGAAGATTTTTTCAGGAAGAAGGTTTTCCTTGAATTATATGTAAAAGTAACCAAGGACTGGAGAGATAAACCACTGATACTTAAAAGATTTGGTTATCAATAGGATAAAAAGATAAAATATTTTATGAGTAGAATAGTTGCAATAGTAGGCAGACCAAATGTTGGGAAATCGACACTTTTCAACAGGCTTACCGATTCAAGGGAAGCCATAGTTGATGAAGTAAGCGGAGTTACCCGCGATCGCAACTATGGAGTTTCACACTGGAATGGAATCGATTTTTCGGTAATCGATACCGGAGGATATGTTCAGAACTCTGATGACATATTTGAAGAAGAGATAAATAANNTGTGGTATTCATGAACTGGATTCATCGGTAGCTTCACTTCTCAGAAGAGTAAACAAGAAAGTATTGCTTGTTGTAAATAAGGTCGATAATGGAGAAAGACTGATGGATGCCAATGAATTCTACAACCTGGGGCTTGGCGATTATTTCCCTTTAAGCTCCATGAATGGCAGTGGAACGGGTGAACTGCTTGATGAGGTTGTAAAAAGTCTGCCGGAAGAAGAGCCGGGGATTATGCCTGATTTACCAAGAATTGCCATCGTCGGACGGCCAAATGTCGGNNAAATTTCAGCACGATTTTCTCCTTGTCGATACGGCTGGGCTGCGTAAAAAAGGAAAGGTAAATGAGGATATTGAGTTTTATTCAGTTATGCGGGCAGTTAAAACCATTGAGAATTCAGACATTTGTCTTCTGCTTATTGATGCTACAAGAGGAATTGAGGCTCAGGATCTGAATATCATGTCGCTTATTCAAAAGAATAACAAAGGCATGATTGTTCTGGTAAATAAATGGGATCTCATCGAAAAAGATAATAGCACAACTATTCTTTTTGAAGATGATATAAGGGAGAAAACGGCTCCTTTCACTGATTATCACATTCTGTTTATTTCTGCTATTAATAAGCAAAGGATTCATAAAGTGCTTGACCTGATTGAACAGGTAAATCAGAACAGGAACAGGAAAATAAGTACATCTGAATTAAATGAGGTGATGTTGCAGATTGTTAAGAACAATCCGCCCCCGGCATTGAAAGGTAAATATGTTAAGATAAAATATGTGACACAGCTTCCAATTCATACTCCTGCTTTTGCATTTTTTTGTAATCTTCCTCAGTATGTGAAAGAACCATATAAAAGGTATCTTGAGAACAGGATGAGAGAGAAATTTGAGTTTACAGGTGTGCCGATAAGGATATTTTTCAGAAAAAAATGATCATATTTGGTGTGGTTTTTGTTCATAAAATATTGTTGACTTAAAAACCATGAAAAAAATAAAATATCTGTTTTTGATAATTATTAGCTTTCTTATTCTGGATTCATGCCAGAAGGTACAGCAATTGTCTGCAGTTCCCCATATTGAATATACCAGTTTTACTATTTTTGATACAACAGATATTCTGGGAAATAATTCAAAGGGTGGAAGATTAAAATTTCATTTTGAAGATGGCGATGGTGACCTGGGGCTGAATGCTCCTACGGCTACGGGAGATCAAACTGATTCCACAAATTTGTTTTTCACGCTTTTCAGGAAAGAAGGAGGAGTCATGCTGCCTGCTCCGGATAATGACCCGTTAAAACCCTCGGCTTACCGGATCCCTTATATGGAGAGGTTAGGGCAGAACAAAATAATGAAAGGGACAATATCAGTAACTTTCCTTTATCTGTTTTATTCTCCCGGTGATACAATAAGATATGATTTCTATATTAAAGACAGGGCTCTGAATGAGAGTAATGTTGCGTCTACAAGTGAGATTGTGCTTTCTGAAAATAAAACTTATAAATAGTCTTTTCAGACTTTCACCCCCATCAAAAGGACA
Organism: Bacteroidales bacterium; assembly: GCA_003141525.1. Taxonomy (GTDB): domain Bacteria; phylum Bacteroidota; class Bacteroidia; order Bacteroidales; family VadinHA17; genus LD21. The sequence continues at coordinate 3,412 of PLML01000075.1, read as the reverse complement.
TCATCAACCTGATCATAGGAACCTTTCCAATCGAAGTAGAATTTCGACATGGCAACCTTTTGTTCATCCATCGGCAGCCTTGATATCTGCTCAATCATTCGTTTTAACCTTGCTATTTTCAGCTTTTTGCCATCAGGTCCGCCAAACTGGTCAGGCAGCCCGTCAGAGAACAGGTAGATAGTATCCCCTTCCTTAAGGTAATACTCCTGATCATCGAAGAATTTCTCAATTACCGATTCGCCACCGACCGATGATCTGTTGCCTTTAATATAAAACGGCTCTCCATCAAGTACAAGAATAACCGGTCGCATAGCAGAAGCGAATCTTATATGGCGTGTTGAAAGACTGAACTCGCAAACCACCATATCCATACCGTCATTTGAAACACCTAGCTCCACATTCTGGTTAAGTGTGGAGAAAATCTGTTTATCGAGAAGGCCAAGAATTTCGGAGGGTTTTGAGATTCTCTTTCTGGTTACGATATCCTGAAGAAGTGTGGATCCAATCATCGACATGAATGCACCCGGAACCCCATGTCCTGTAGAATCGGCGCAGACCAATATAAACTTATCCTCTTCAAGTTTATCGAACCAGTAAAAATCTCCACTCACTATATCTCTTGGGTGAAAAAGGATAAATGCATCTTTGAATGTATCTTTCAGTTTGTTTATATCAGGTAAGATGCTCGTTTGTATTCGCTTGGCATAGTTTATACTATCGGTGATCTCGATGTTCTGAAGTTCTATTTCTCCCTTCTGTTTCATTACAACACTGGTTCGGGCAGCCAGTTCTTTTTCAAGGTAGTCCTGAATCTTCTTCTGTGATTTATCCCTTTCATGTATAATGAGAGTTACGATACCGATCAAAAGAGCTATTTCTGACAGGATTGCCCACCATGTTCTATAAAAAGGTTTTTTGATTAATATAGAGAAAGATACCGGAGCTCCCCGTGAAAGGCCATCTTCATTTACAGATATCAGGCTGAACTTGTATTTACCGTCACCCAGGCTGTACAATGCTTCCCGCGAAGTGGTCATCTTGCTCCAGTCAAGATCAAAGTTTTCGAGAAAGCTGCTGTAATATACTTTCTCCGGTGCGCTGAAATTAATACCTGAATATAAAACCTTGATCTTATATTTCTTATATGGTAGTACAAAAGATGGTCGATAAGGATATGAGATATCATTTATTTCTATTGTATTAATACTATTAAATGGACCGATTGAACTCTTTTTGTCCTTTAAACGATCGTAAATTATTAATCCTTCAGTTGTTCCGATAAAGATTTTTTCGTCGGCCGATTCAAACATACCGTTCGTATTGCATACTCCGTTTTTTGCAAAATCTGTCCCAAAAATCCTTACAATTCCGGTTTTGGAACTGAACCTTGAAAATCCTTTATTATGACCCACCCAGATATTGTTTTCCTTATCTGCCAGAATACTGTAACAGAAATTCGACATCAAATCATTAGCCCTTGTAATCGCAGAAACAGAGTCTTTGAGAAATCTGAATATACCATTACCTTCAGTTGCAGCCCATATTGCTCCATCTTTTGTTTGTGTAAAGGAGAGTATCTTGTTCCTGTAGCTACCTGACATGGTGGCTTTTCCTGCCGTAACATTAAAAGCGCGATCAATTTTATATAACTTATCATTCTCAGTACCAATATAGCTTACTCCTCCGCTGGCAAGCAATATTTTATTAATACTGTTATGAGGAAGTCCATCATTGATATCAAATTTCTTCTCCGTATTCCCTTTTTTATCCAGAACAACAACACCATTGGTCGTCGCCAGCCAGATATTCGTTGAATCCAATTCAATATCCTTGATATCATCGGCACCAGTATCACCTGACCTGTAAAACTGCCTTACAGATCCGGAATTATTTCTGACAAACAGACCTTTTCCACTGGTTCCTATCCAAAGGTTCTTTTCGTTGTCAAGATAAAATGATTTAATCTCAACTTTCCCAATCTGATTGGTAAGATCAGTGAACGAAAGAGACTTGCCTGAAACGGAGTTAAAAATATGAAAGCCGGCCGGTGTGCCGAGAATATAATTGTTATCAAAATTTTTAATATATAGAATATTGCTTTCCTGTGAATTTTTCCCAAGTGAATAATAACTTAAAGAATTGGATGCCAGCATAGAAATTCCTTCTCCATATAATCCAAACCAATAATTTCCTCCAATATCCTGGAACACTGTTTTTACATTATTCCCGGCAAGTCCCGAGTTGATATCATAATATTTCACCGAATTTACTTTTTCATAATTATCGGACATTTCAAATTGAATCACTCCCGAATCGAAAGTGGAAACCCAGAAAGATCCTTCTGAACCTGCAGTTACTGATTGAACTTTCAGTGAATTGAATTCCGGATGGTCAGTGAAACGCGACAAATCATAGCCTTTATCGGATATTTTCAATCGAAATAATCCATAATCGTCAGTTCCAATAATAAACCTGGAACCATCATCAATCTTATGTATCGAAGTAACACCGTAAGAATCTAATCCCTCAATTACCTTTATAACTGAAATTGAATCTTTTTCCAGTCTGCAAACCAGCAGATTCTCCTGGGTCCCAATAAGCAAATTCCCTGTTTTGGTAAAAGAAGCCGAAAGTAAGGCGGGTTCAACAGAAATAGAGTACTTATGCACTTCTCCGGGTTTCAACGGATTAATTGAAAAAATCGTTTTACCCTGTGTAATTATATAAATCTGGCCATCAGGTCCTTCAATAAGCTCACTTATGCTTTTTGTATTTGAAACAGGAACAGAGATCAATTTATTCTCTTTCTCATATAGAAGAGCTCCATCGCTGCAACCGAACCAAAGTGTTCCCAGTTTATCTTTAAGGCATTTTGTGGGATATCGGCCGACTGAGGAATCAGGATATTGAACCGGGAAAAAATTATAACCATCGAACCTGCTAAGTCCGTTAGCGGTTCCTACCCAGAGGAACCCGTTATCTGACTGGATAATGGTATAGACATAGCCGTTGGGGATATTCTTCTCAGTTCCATAATTAAAAAAACTGAAAATCTGACCACTTGATAATGATGAGAATAAAAATAAGGACCCGATGGTGCTGATTAATACTTTTAAATTGATATTAAATCTCATTTCAGGCTTCACTTATTTCTTTGGCTTTACTTTCTCAATACCTATTTTACCCTGATATACCGGCACACCTCCAATAGGTGAACTAAAGAACTTGACTGCATCTCCACGCTGGTTTTCCAGCTCAATTACCACATTATTGTTTTTAACCAGCTCATCCTGTCTTTTATGAAATTGAAAGTCAAGTGAAGAACCCACTTCCTGTGGTTCAATAGGGATATTGGATTTAACCCAGTTATCCTCATCAGAGATAGGTACAGATATACCTTGTTTGTATCTTG
>PLML01000104.1 GCA_003141525.1 Bacteroidales bacterium | reverse complement strand
AATATTCAGTGCTGTCCAAGATAAAAAATATCTCTGATTTCTAATTCAGATAATCAGGCAATTAACTTTTAAAAGTTTTAAAATCATAAAATGATCCCACTAATTGTTCTCAAAACAAATCTAACTGGATTTGCCCGGGTGGTGCTTTATCCTGCAAAAATGGATGGTTTAACCACTCAAATAGATCAATTTTAACAAACAGGTTTAACCGGATAAATCCTACCATGTTAGACATATGCCACTTGTACAAAGCTTTTGCTTTCAGGACAGATAATAACAAAATGGTAATCAACGCCGACCAAATTTGGATTAGAACCGCATTTTCAGAGGTCCCGATGAATGATTTAATCTTGAGATTCTGCTTGACCATTCTGAAGAAAGTCTCTATTTCCCAGCGATATCGGTACAATTCACTTATAGTCTTACTCGTCCAGAAGAAGTTATTTGTTAATAATGGTATTATCTCACCTGTTTCAGGATCAGTTACCTTCACCAGACGTAATCGTTTTTTATACTTTTCTTTGGTTTGCTGTCCAATAAGCACAATTTGATAATCGCTAACAATGTTTTCAGATTCATTCGGTAGTGCCAGCAGCTTGACAATGTCATAATCTATATTGCTTTTGGCTCTTGTAACAAAAAACACCCCGTTGCTGTCCAAATCCCGAAGAAAATTAAAATCAAGATATCCTCTGTCGATTGCCAGTATGCTGCCTTTTGGGAAAGCCAGCTTTTCAGCGATTTCAATATCACTGGTCTTCCCATCGGTCATTCGTATAAAGACAGGGAGACAGCTATCGTAATCAAGAACGGTATGTATTTTAATGGCACCTTTCATTTTCCTGTAATATGCCCAATCAAACAGACTTAAACACAGCGGGATCAGAGTAGAATCAAGGATAAAGAGCTTCCTGTTGAGCCTTAATCTATTAACCTTTACCTTAAACTCTTTAAAAAGACTGAAGTAAACATCACGGAAAAAAGTCCAGCCCCTGTGAGCATTAATGTAGCTTATAGAAGATTTTGAAGGGGCTCTGCTTACTCCCAAATGGCTCAGGTTACCGGTAGCACTTCTTAATCCAAAACTGATGTCCCGAATACTCTGACAGTTACCAAACTGACAATATAACATTGAAACAAGATGTGTCCAGGAATTTATTCCTTTAGAATTAAAGTCAGAATCGTGCTCATAAACATTTTTGTGAATAATATCTCGGGGAATTAGCCTGATTATCTGAGCGAAAATGGATAAATTTGTCTTCATGAGCGGTGGGTTTTGAGAGATAATAAACTTAGCAGTAAATGCCTGGTTTTCCAACCGCTCTTTTTTTATTCGATTTTACTTATTTTGGACAAACCTGAAAATCATAGATTAAATTGTCTTAACTTTGAAAATATGAGTCACCTTTTATGAAAGATTTCATTTTATATAGTGATGAAGAATTAATGCGGGAAATTAAGGCAGAAAACATGCTGGCTTTTGATGGGATGTATAAAAAATATTCTAAAAAACTCTATAAATTCGTTTATTCAATACTTAAATCATCGGAAGATTCAGAAAACATCGTCCAGGATGTTTTTCTTACTTTATGGGAGAATCGTAACAAAATTACAAAAGAATCATCAATTAAATACTATATTTTCACTGTAGCTTATAATTCTGCTATCTCAATTATAAGGAAAAAGGTGAGGGATTCCCAGTTTGTTGAATACCTGGAGTCATTACAGGATTTCAACCAGGAACCAGTGGATACAGAACTTGAATTTAATGAATTGACCGATAAACTTAACAATATTGTAAACAATTTACCTGAACGTCAAAAAGAGGTTTACTTATTGCACAAAGTTGAAGGACTTAAATACCAGGAAATTGCTGAACGACTGAATATTTCTGTAAATACTTTAGAAAATCATATGTCGAGGGCACTTAAGAATATCCGTGAAAAAATGGGCAATTACTAACACATTGCCATATTTTTCTAGTTTTTTTTAATAACAGTTAAGTTGAAAGAGTTTAAAGGATTATATTCTTTATCTTTCAATCCCTTCAACTTCTTTAATTCCTGATCAGTACAAAAATTTAAAAATATTTTTCATTCCTAAGTAGTGGGAAAGCATTATTACTGCGTCTTATTGTTAAAAGAATAATTCGATTATTAAAGTTAATTATCCTACTGTATTGATAGAAATTGAATTTTAGTGGTTTTTAGGGGTAATTTTGTTATGTTAGTTAGTATGGGTAATAAAGTGCTTCCGGTATATTATCGGAAGTGCTTTTTACATAAATTTATTTAATTTGAGAAATGAACAAGGGTCTATTAGAAAAGTACTGTAATAATACTTGCACTAATGAAGAGTTAAGTTCTGTTATAGAATGGTTTGATGTATCTGCCATAACTCCTGAAGGCAAGGCTTTATTATTTAAGATTTTGGAAGAATTGCCTGATGAAGAGAGCAATCCTGAAATTGATTTTGATCTTATTCTGGATAAGATACATCATAGAGTCGACCTGGCGCAATCTAAAAAGCTTCTTGAGGAAGCTGATCAGAATCTTATAAAGTATAAAAGGAAAAAACGTTTTTTAAATATACTTACAAGAGTGGCTGCCACGCTTCTGCTTCCTGTTTTTGGTTTCGGATTGTACATGTCTCTGAAGTATCAGGCTGTCAGACATGGTCAGATTAATGTTAATCAGGCATATAATGAGATTTATTCATCTGCTGATGCTATTACCAAAGTTACATTGCCTGATGGCTCAAATGTCTGGTTGAATCATAGCAGTACATTAAAATATCCGGCAATATTCCGGGGAGAATTCCGTACTGTTGAACTTTCCGGTGAAGGATATTTTGAAGTGGTACATAATGAGAAAATACCTTTTATTGTGAAGGCAGGAGAAGTACAGGTAGTGGCTATTGGAACAACTTTTAATATACTGGCTTATCCGGAGGAAGAGAGAGTTGAGACTTCACTTATCAATGGATGCATTGAGCTGCAACAGACAGAGCCGGACGGCAAGCCTCTTTCGCTGTTAAAAATGAAACCGACTGAACTGGCCACTTTTCAGAAGCTTAATAGTAAAATCAGTATCCGCACTATCCATGATGACAGGTATTTTGCATGGAAAGACGGTAAGCTGGTGTTCAATAACGAACCTATGGGAGAAGTGGTAGAAAAACTTAAAAGATGGTTTAATGTTGATATGCAGATAGCAGACCCTAAATTGCTGGAACTGACATATACTGCCACTTTTGTTAATGAAACACTTCCACAGGTGCTGGAACTAATTGCCATGATATCACCGGTCAACTATTCAATATCGCATCCGCAAATGGTCAGTCCGGGAACTTATACAAAAAGAAAAGTCATTCTTAACTACAGGAAGTAAGAAATGCCCATCAACAATGATAACCATAAATTAACCTTTTAACAAATGCCTATGAAACATAACTGATTAAGAAAAAAAGCGGGACCGTGGTAGCACACAATCCCGCCAGACTAAGTTGTTGATTTCTCTAAAAATTCTTAAGTAAACTTAATCTATTCAAATCTATGAAAAAATTTCGAGATTATTATGGAAGGATTCTGTTAAGGTTCCTTCCAAAAAAAACTATAAGAGTCATGAAACTAATCCTCTGTCTATCTGTCCTGACAATTTCTCAACTCTTTGCAATTGAGTCATATTCACAATTGACAAAGCTTTCACTTAAGCTTGAAGATGTTAAGATATCCGATGCGCTTAAAGAGATTGAAAATGAGAGCGAGTTTTTTTTCCTTTATAGTCCTAAACTAATCGATGTTGACAGAAAAGTGAATATTGATGCTGAAAATGAACCTATCAGAGACATTTTAACCAATATCTTTGATGATAAAGTAAAATTTGCTGTTTTTGACCGCCAGGTTATTCTCACCCCGGCAGAACAATCCGGAGTGCTTTCCGCAATTCAGCAACAGAAAAAGATGTCGGGCGTTGTTAGCGACAAGAATGGTTCTCCACTTCCTGGTGTCAACGTTGTAGTTACCGGTACTAATCAGGGAGCAATAACCGATTTTGAAGGTAAGTACAATATTGAGGTCCCTCAGGGAGCCAAGAGCCTGACATTAACTTTTATAGGGATGGAGACCCAGGAAATAGTCATTGGAAATTTATCTCAGATTAACGTTACAATGATTGAGTCAGAAATTGGACTGAATGAAGTAGTAGTTATCGGGTATGGTACTACTACTAAAAGGAAACTGGTAAGTGCAGTTTCCAATGTTGAAACAGAGAGTATTAAAGAAGTCCCCTATTCAAATCTCAATGAAGCTCTCGTAGGAAGGGCTGCAGGTGTCATTGTTGCGACTTCGGGTGGTGAACCTGGTAAACTTCCTCAGATCTCTATTAGAGGAAGTTCTGCTGAACCATTGTATGTAATTGATGGAATTATTTCTTCCACATTCGATTTTTCAACCATCCCTGTAACAGATATTGAAAATGTTAGTTTCCTCAAAGACGCATCAGCCACAGCAATTTATGGTTCCCGTGCTGCTGATGGTATTGTACTCGTTACAACCAAAAGAGGCAAACAGGGGAAAGTTAAGATGAATTATGAAATAAATTATCAGTTAAGTTCTCCAACAGTTTTGCCTGATAAAACTGATTCGTACACCGTGGCAACGTCTAAAAATGTCGCTGCAGCGAATGATGGATTTGCACCTATTTACTCACAGGAGGTGCTGGATAAAATAAAAAATCAGACAGATCCATATCTTTATCCAAATAATAACTGGTATGACCTTTGTCTGAGAAAAGCCGCGCCGCAGTTGCGTCAGAATTTAAGTTTATCAGGAGGAGATCAGCGTACAAGCTATTATCTTTCATTGGGTTATTTTGACCAGGAAGGTATCTATAAATTAAATAGTGTTGATCTTAAAAGGTATAACTATCGGGCAAATATTGATACAAAATTTGATAAGATAGGATTGACAGTATCTTTGAATCTCAATGGATCTATAGAGAACAAGCGATTCCCCAGCAGGAATGAATTTTATATCTGGAGCCACATCATTAATTCATCTCCATTGGATTTTTGTTTTGATGCACAGGGTCGCTATGCCGCAAAAGTCGACCATGCTCTTGTTGAAACTGATCCCGCCTCAGGATACGATAAAACAAATCAAAGCTATGCCAATAACGCTTTAGTTTTTAGCTGGTCATCACCCTCTGTGAAAGGTCTGACTCTTCAAGCGCTTGGTAATTATGAAAAGAGTGATTATTCAGAAAAGTTATGGTGGGTTTTGGCACCTCAGTATGACATAGTTACGGGTGAAGTACAGAACACTGGTCTACCCGCACTTACCCAGACAGCAAAAGATGGATATGAGTATAATATTGAAGGACATGTTTATTATGTCCGTACATTTAATAACCATACAATTGACCTTTCTTTTGTGTATAATCAGAATTACAATTATCAGGAATGGTTTAATGCCTATAGAAGAGATTATGTCTCATCAGCTGTAGACCAGATGTTTGCCGGGCCAAACGCAGGTAAAGACGATAATGGCAGTGCAAGTGAGGCTGGCCGTGTAGGATATGTTAGCCGTATAAAGTATGATTATAAAGGCAAATATGTTGTTGAGGGTAATTTCAGATATGATGGTTCTGACCTCTTTCCTTCTGGCAAAAGGTGGGGTTTCTTTCCCTCCATCTCTGGGGGCTGGGTAATTTCAGAAGAAGGATTTATGGGTGACTTAAAAAGCAAAAATATCCTTAACATGTTAAAGGTCAGAGCGTCTTATGGTACCGTGGGGAATGATAATGTCGGCAGGTTTGCTTATGTTCCAGCGTACAATTTAGCGCCGAGCGTTTTAACTGTTAATGGGAATCTTCTTAATGGCTACAGTGAAGGGCAACTGGTAAGCCAGGACTTGACATGGTATACAACCAAATCTTTGAATTATGGGCTTGATTTTTCGACTCTTAGTGATAAACTGAGCGGATCTTTTGATTATTTCTACATGCGAACCACAGGATTCTTAATCAGTCCGACAAATATTTATTATACACCATTAGGTAAGCCTTTGCCAACAGTGAAGTCTAACAGCGCTCAAAGGAGAGCAGGTTTTGAATTCAATATTCAGTATAAGGGAGATCTTAACGAGTTTAAATATGTAATAGGCGCAAATTTCACAAAATTTGATCAATTGTGGGAAGAGAAAGATGATGAAACAGAGGCTGATCTTAAAAATCCTTACAGAAGAGTAACGCATCAGACCGACTACTATGGATTCGGTTATGAATCTTTAGGATTATATCAGTCAGCAGAAGATGTAATGAATTCTCCCAGGACTACTGGTGGAACTGCACTTGCTGCAGGTGATCTGAAATACAACGACTTTAACGGAGATGGAATGGTAGATGAGAGTGATGAGATACGCATGGGGAAACAAACATTTCCACATATTTTTTACGGGATCAACTTTTCACTCAAGTATAAGGGATTTGCATTATTAGGATTGATGCAGGGAACAGGCGACCGGGATATGTTTTTGGGAAATAATTTAAATAACAGTGGTGCCTCTACTATGCTTTATACATACCAGCTTGACTACTGGACTCCCGACAATACGGGTGCATATTTTACAAAACCTACCACTTTGTCTGGAGTAAATGGAAATAATAACGGATTGGTGTCCACACACTATTTAATTAATGCCCGGTATATCCGGTTGAAGAGTATTTCACTGACCTACGACCTGAAAAACTCTTTATTGAAAAATCAAAATTACGTGTCAAGTTGTCTCTTGTCAGTTAATGCCACTAACCTGTTTACTATCAGTCCTGCCATGAAGTACTTTGATCCGGAAATCGGTTCTGAGAATGCATATACATATCCTACGCAGAAAGTTATTTCATTCGGACTAAATGTAGGTTTTTAAATAATTTTAAAATATAATTTTATGAAAGTAAATATATTATCTATAGCGATAATTCTGGCTCTCTTCTTAATATCATGTAATAAAGTGCTCGACACAAAACCACTTGATATATATTCGGGAGAAGACGTATGGAATGATCTTAACCTTACTGATGGTTTTGTATATAATACCTATCGTTCAGCCTGGGGATTGTATGTGCCTGCTGGGGATGGTGGAACATTTGCCAGTGAAGATTGGACTGACAATGTTGGGGATTATGGTGCAAATTCTGTTGCAGATGAAACCATTGACAGGTTTTACGATGGCGGATTTGATAATTATGCTTCAATTCGCCAATGTAACCTGATTATTGAAAAAGTTGCTGCTTCCAAAGGAATTCTTGAAAAAGATAAACCCCGTCTAATAGGTGAAGCCAAATTACTCAGAGCTTATATTAACTATTTCCAGGTCAAAAAATTCGGCCACTTCATGAAAGTTGATACAGTATTGACACCTGAGAGTGATCTTAAACTTCCTTTAGCTTCAACCAAAGTGTGTTATGATTTTATATTGTCTGACCTGGATGATGCGGCTCAGGGATTACCTGATGATGCTGAGAAAGGCAGGGCAACAAAATCTGCTGCATGGGCATTAAAATCAGAGGTTGCCTTACAGGCCGCAGCATATATTGGTACAGATAAAGTTACGTATTATACTGCTGCCAAAACTGCCTGTGAGAGTATTTTAAGTACAGGGAAGTATTCTCTTGATCCCGATTACAATAAATTATTTAATAATTATTCATATGCATTCGGGTCATCAGAAATAATTCTTGGAGATTTCAGATCGGCGGACAATACTACCTTTTCTTCCACTCCAATGCAATATCTTTGTCCAAATAGTGGTGCGCAGAAACAAAAACCTGGAACATGGCCGATACTAGTGGAAACTTTTGAGGGATGGATTGGACGATATCCGACACAAGACCTTGTGGATAATTACCTTGTGATTGATGAAGATGGTGTGGCAAAAAAATGGGACCAAACGGCAATGTATCAAAAATACGTTACCAATGGTGGTTACGTGTCTGATTTTATGTATAAAAACCGTGATAAAAGGTTTTACGCATCAATTACTTATGATTCAACCAAGTACTTTAACAATCTGATCACTACGCGAATTAATGGAAATATGTCTGATGCAACAATTTATGGTACATGGGGAGTAACACATAGTTCATACTTTTTCATTAAAGGGATGTATCAGGACAAAAAATTATGGTATTCTGATGCAACTCCATACAGCTTACCTATTTTTAGATTGGGAAGAGTATACATGAATTATACTGAAGCGCTTTTGAGACTTGATCAAACATCACTTGCTATAGAAGCTATGAATAATACCAGGGAAATCCATGGAGGGTTACCAGCATTATCTACTTCTCTAAGCAGTGAAGAGGCCTGGAATTATTACAAGATTGAAAGGCGTGTGGAACTTCCGCTTGAGGACGACAGATATATCTCATTGCTGAGATGGGGAAAAGAAGCAGGAGGAGATGTTATTCCTGAACTTAATGTTGCATTGCATGGCTTGGAAATTACAGAAGATGGGAAATCATTTACGATTATTATATTGCCATTTGATGATCAGAGAAAATTTTCTGTTAAAAGGTATTTATTCCCTATTCCGGAAGGGCAAAGACAACTGAATGAAAACCTTGGGGAACAAAATCTTGGATGGTAATTCTAACATTTTTTAATCAAAAACTTCAGTGATATGAAAAATATAATTAAATATTTTATTATGATTCTGTTAGCAGGCATATCATCCTCCTGTCTGAAAAGTAATCTTAGCGATCTGCCTGCCTTTTCGAATGCCGAAATTACCAGCTTCAACTTTGAATATCGTTGGATTGTCGACGGGGTAGTGAAGATCAAGTCTTTATCTAATTCTAATGTGATAAATTCAGAATCAGCAACCATTGCTAATACAGTTACCATTCCTCCTGCTGATGCGGATTTTACTACAGCGGTAAGGAGTCAGGTATCACTTTCTAACCTGGTTGGATTTTGTTATCTTTCAACTGCTGCAAGGATTGAACCTATTGGAGGAGCTACGAAATTAGGTATACCAGGAGATTTTTCTGGTTCACTTAAATACACAGTAACTGCTGCTGATGGGACAACAAAAATCTGGACCATTACTACGGCAATAGCTCCGTGATTTTAAAGAGGGGTGCATTCCTATGCGAACCACCCCTTCTTTATTTTTTCCATAATATCTCATAGTTCAACATTTTCATTTGATGTGAAGAGGGGACTTAATTCTGCTTATTTTTTTAGAAATAAACCAGCAAATAAGTGAATGAAGAACTTTTATTAAACTCTAAGGAATAATGATGTGAAATTACGTTCATTTAATTTCTATTTCCAAAAACTCATATTGACTCTTTTTATAGTATTGATCATCTGTTCAATGCTTTACTTTAACAACAAGCAGAATAATAGTGTTAATAAATATTACTATGATCAACCGGCACAATCCTGGTTTGAGGCTGTCCCGATAGGAAATGGACGGATAGGAGGAATGATATGGGGAGGCATTGAAAAAGAAATAATAAATCTTAATGAAGCTACACTTTGGTCAGGCGAACCAGTCGATAAACAAAACCATAAAGGCATTTTATATCTTCCAGAAATTAGAAAGCTGATTCAGGAAGATAAAACGAGGGAAGCTGAAAAGCTTATTGATTCAACCATGCTTGGCCCTTGGAATGAGAGTTATCAGCCTCTGGGTGATTTATTAATTTGCTTTGAGCATAAGGGGAAGATATCTGACTATAAAAGAGAAGTCAATCTCAGCAAAGGAATTGTCACTATACGTTACAGGGCTGGAAAAACCAGCTATTCTCGGGAGATATTTGTTTCCTATCCCGATCAGGTAATGGTTATTCATCTTTCATCCAAAAATGGAACAATAAATTTTAAAACAACACTCGCAAGCAACTTAAAACATGAAACCTGTACTTCTGATAACTCGGTTATTCTGACAGGGCAAGCTCCGAGTCACGTATATCCCAGTTATCTGGGGCCAGATCTGAATAGTATATATAGTGCAGGAAAGGGGATGCGTTTTCAATCAATCCTTAAAGTTTTGATTAAGGATGGAATATGTACACAGGATAGAAAAGATATCAAGGTTCAGAATGCAAGTGAGGTAATGCTCATTCTTGCAGCTCAAACCAGTTATAATGGATATGATAAGGATCCCTTTAAAGATGGAAAGGATTATAAATCAATTTGTAAGAATGATATTGATAAAGCCATTCAGCATTCCTATAGAAAATTATATAAAAATCACATAGCAGATTATTCTGCATTGTTTGACCGGTTAAATATCGATTTGGGAAAAGATTCGTGTTCACTTTTGCCGATGGACGAAAGGGTGAAAAATTACCGCCCGGGAAGTGATCCTGAATTGACATCGCTCTATTTTCAATTTGGAAGATACCTGCTTATATCATCGTCACGACCAGGATCACAACCTGCTAATTTGCAAGGGATTTGGAATAAAGATCTGCGCCCTGCATGGAGTTCCAACTGGACATTAAACTGCAATGCCGAAATCAACTACTGGCCGGTGGAATTAGCAAATCTATCGGAATGTCATTTACCTTTAATACAAATGGCCAAAGAATTATCGGCCGATGGGGCTAAAACATCTAAAAATCTGTATGGGGCAAGAGGCTGGATCGCACATCATAATACTGACATCTGGAGAACAACTTCTCCTGTTGGGGGAAGTGGTGTTTGGGCAATTTACCAGGTAGGCAGTGCCTGGTTATGTCATCATCTCTGGGAACATTATGCTTTTACCGGGGATCGGGCATACCTGGCAGATGTATATCTGACCATGCATGATGCAGCATTGTTTTATCTTGATGTTTTACAAACTGATCCTAAAACCGGCTGGTTAGTTACTAATCCCTCTGAATCATTTGAAAACACTTATATTAAACCTGATGGAACAGTAGGCTGGGCATGTATGGGTGCTACCCAGGATATGCAAATCATCCGTGATCTTTTTTGCAATTGCATAAATGCATCAAAAGAGCTGGGCAGAGATGATACTTTTGCGCTAAAGTTATCAGAAGCACTCAAAAGGTTACCTCCACTTCAGATAAATCCTGAAACCGGACGTTTGCAGGAATGGCTCGAGCCATGGGAACCGTCAAATCCTAATAGTAATGGCGGTCAGGTTGCCCATGGATGGGGACTTGTACCTGGGAATCAGATTTCGTTACGTGGAACGCCTGAACTGGCAGGAGCGATACGGAAAGTACTGGAATATCAAAAACCATGGGAACATTCTTATGCAACATGGGTTGGAAGTTGGGCAGCAAATTATTGGGCAAGGCTTGAAGATGGAAATATGCTGCAAAAAATGCTTGATGGTCATTTTTCTACAGCAATTTTTCCGAGCTTATTATCAAAAGTCACCCCTTCTTTGTTTCAAATTGACGGTAACCTTGGAATAACAGCTGCAATAGGTGAAATGCTTATACAAAGTCATAATGGAGAAATTAACCTTTTGCCTGCTATTTCTCCTTCTTTTCAAACAGGAAAAGTAAGTGGTCTATGCGCCCGCGGTGGTTTTGAAGTATACCTGAAATGGGGAAACATGCAACTTAAAGAAGTCAAAGTTTATTCAAAACTAGGAGGGAAATGTGTTTTGCGTTACAGAGAAAAAGTTATTGAATTTGATACAGAAAAGGGTAAAACATATAAATTTAAGAGAGAGGATTTTCAACCTAAGAACCATTCCTGAAATGAAGAATTCGGTAAAAGTTTGTTTTATTATAATGCTGCTGATGATGATACCTGTAAAGTTATTCTCTCAGTCTTTGCCTGTACATGAAATTGATTTACGGAATGTAATTAACCAGGTAAGATTCGGGCATCTGAGGGTGGGCTGTACCAATCCGACAGGAGATCAACTCAATGCTAATAGTAGCTTTTTTGAACTTAACGGTAAACCATGGTTTCCGATAATGGGTGAGTTCCATTATATCAGATATCCTCAACAACAATGGGAAGAAGAAATAGTTAAAATGAAAAGTGGGGGGTTATCGGTTATTGCAACCTATGTATTTTGGAATGCTCACGAAAATCCCAGGGGAATATGGAATTGGACCGGCAATTTGGATTTGCGACATTTTATTGAATTATGCCAGAAGCACGGCCTTTATGTCTGGCTTCGGATTGGCCCATTTGCTCATGGAGAGCAACTTTATGGAGGCTTCCCGGAATGGATCCAGAAAATGGAGGGAAAACGCACAAATGACCCTGAATATCTCAAAGAAGCGCAGAAATTGTATCAACAAATAGGCATTCAAACAAAAGGTTTATTTTTCAAGGATGGCGGTCCGATAATAGGTACCCAGCTGGAGAATGAATATGCTTATGGACAGAGTGAACACATATCTGCACTCAAACAAATGGCCATCGAGGCTGGAATTACACCTGCTTTTTTCTCCCTGACTGCCAATACCGTTTTCAATGAAAAGGATTTCATTGCCATTCCGCTACAGGGAGCTTATCCGTATAGAGGCTGGGAAAAAGCCGGGGGCAAGGCAACCATGGATTTTCTGTATGCCAATGACCAGTGGATAATGACTGACGCACTGGGGAAGCTATATTATGATATTACTCAGTATCCAAAGGGTTTGTGCGAACAGGGCTGTGGCAGCCAGATGACTTTCACTAACCGCTTCATTGTTGAACCACATGTGGTGGAAGCACACCTTCAGAATCAGATCGGACGCGGCATGAATCTGATAGGATATTATATGTTTCACGGTGGAACACAAATGCCGGGATTAAAGGAACCTGGTTGTCCCGAATCGTACGATTTCCAGGCACCTCTGGGCGAATTTGGCCTTCCACGGACATCATACCGGTATTTAAAGATTTTGCACAACTTCATTGATGATTATGGACAGGATCTGGCTAAAATGGCTGTTGTATATCCTAAAAATCCTGTCACTGACCAGTATAACACTGACAGTCTCAGGTATATCGCCAGGATCCTTGGAAATAAAGGTTTTGTTTTTTTATGCAATACCCAGGTAAGAGTGAATATGCCTGATAAGAGGTTCAGATTACGCTTGTTGCTGCCTGAGGAGACACTTGAATTCCCAAAGGATACATTGTTCTTTAAGGGCCAGACAACAGCGATATTGCCATTCAATATGGACATAAGTGGTGCTTTACTAAAATATTCCACGGTACAGCCGATTTGTAAGATAAATTATCAGGACCATCAGTATGTATTTTTTACACAAGTTGAAGGAATGAATATTGAACTGGCATTTGATGGTTCAACCATTAAGAATATTTCAGGAGACGGTTGGAAACAGGAAACTATCAGCGGCAGATTTATTTTGACTCCTGCTGATAAGAATGCAAATAAAATTGATATAACCGCAGCCAATGGGAATAAATCAACAATCATTATACTTACCCGCAAACAAGCGGAAAACTGCTGGCGAACAAATTTAAACAACCAGGAAACAATAGTCCTTTCAGAGTCAGATCTGATGTGCTATGAAGATGGATTTGAATTCAGGCAGCTTGGAAATCCCGCTTTTGAATTTGATATTTTCCCACCGGCTTACTTTAAATCCGGAGAGAAGCAGCTTGAATCTGAACCTGCCGGTATTTTTCAACACTACCGCATAAATGTACCGGATGTAAAAATTGATGAAAAGATATCCATAGTTTCAAGAGACAGGGCTAAGATAAATCTGCCATCTGCATTACCGGTTAACCTGAATGATTTATTTCTTGATATAGATTATCTTGGGGGAAGCGCCGAAGCTTATGTAAATGGCAACCTGGTTAATGATCACCTTTTTTATGGTCCTTCATGGCAGATAGGATTAAAGAGATATATAAATCCGTCTGTAAAAGAAATTGAAATTCTGGTTAATCCCTGGTCAGACTTAATCACAGGAGTTTCTGAAAATCTTGTGCAGCAAAATAAAAGAAGTAAACAAAAGATTAGCAGCATAAAGATCCTTCCACAGTACAAGGTAAATATTTTAATCTCAAATAAACCGGATAAAATATGATCTATGGCAATAAACTACACTAATCATGAAAAAGCGATACTTAATTTATAGCCTTATACTGTTTCTTATTGGGGAGACTATATCGTTTTCGCAATCTGTTAATACATTATGGCATAAACAACCTGCTCATTGTTTTGAAGAAACTTATTTACTGGGCAATGGGAAAATGGGAGCATCGGTTTTCGGAGGAGTAACTTCCGAAAAAATATTTCTGAATGATGCCACCTTGTGGTCAGGTGAGCCGGTAAATCCAAACATGAATCCTGAAGCATATAAAAACCTTCCTGCAGTCCGTGAAGCATTAAAAAATAATAACTATAAACTTGCTGACCAGCTGCAAAAGAAAATACAGGGGAAATATTCAGAGTCATACGCTCCTCTTGGTACACTTTTACTCACTTTTCTACATGAAGAAGTACCTCAGAATTATTACCGGGAACTAAATATCAGTGAAGCTGTTTCAAAAGTGAATTATGAGATCAATGGTATAAAGTTTACCAGAGAGTATTTCGTTTCTTACCCTGATCAGGTTATGGCTATTAAAATCACAACCTCTAAAGAAGGAGCTTTAGATTTCGCAGTAGGATTTGAAAGTTTATTGAAGACTAAAATTTGTGCAGGTTCAAATGTGTTGAAAGCAAGGGGGTACGCTCCTTTTCATGCAGAGCCCAGCTACAGGGAGAATATTCCAAATGCAGTAGTTTTCGACGAAAAAAGAGGTACCAGATTTACTGTTTTGGTGCAAATAAAAAATACAGATGGAACAGTAACTGCAACCGATAGTACATTATGTTTTAAAAATGGAACTGAAGCACTCCTGTTAATATCTATTGCTACCAGTTTCAACGGGTTTGACAAAGATCCTGCAGCTCATGGCCTGAACGATGAGACAATTGCATATGACCAATTGGGGAAATCATCTGTTAAATCTTACGGAGAATTAAAGAATAGTCATTTATCTGATTATCAAAGATATTTTAATCGTGTTAGATTGAATTTGGGAAAAACCGGTGCTCCTGATCTGCCAACTGACGAACGATTGAAAAGGTATTCAGAAGGGAAAGAAGATAAGAATTTAGAAATTCTATACTTCCAGTATGGACGTTATTTACTGATCAGCAGTTCAAGAACTCCTGCTGTTCCCTGCAACCTTCAGGGTATATGGAATCCATATTTACGTCCTCCCTGGAGCAGTAATTATACAACCAATATCAATGTAGAAGAGAATTATTGGCTGGCTGAAAACGCTAACCTCTCAGAGATGCACCTGTCACTGCTGGGCCTGATAAAAAATATATCAGAGACAGGAGCAATCACAGCGAAAACATTTTATGGTGTAAATGGCTGGGCTGCATGCCATAATACAGATATCTGGGCAATGAGTAATCCTGTTGGTGATTTTGGAGAGGGTGATCCATGCTGGGCAAACTGGAATATGGGCGGAGTATGGTTATGCACACATTTGTGGGACCATTATGCATTTACACAGGATAAGACATTCCTTAAAAACTTTGCCTATCCTATAATGCATGGAGCCGCAGAGTTTTGCCTTGAATGGCTGACAGAGGATAGAAAAGGGAAACTTATTACATCACCTTCTGTCTCACCGGAAAATGAATATATAACCAGTGAAGGATACATTGGTCAAACACTTTATGGATCTACAGCTGACCTCGCTATGATAAGAGAATTGTTTTTACAGACCATCGAAGCATCTGAAATATTGAATATGGATGCCGAATTCATATCTAAACTTAAAATTGCCATGGCAAAACTATCTCCTTACAAAATAGGGAAAGAGGGTAATTTACAGGAATGGTATTACGACTGGGCCGATAAGAAGCCAGGACATAATCACCAGTCGCATTTATTCGGACTTTACCCTGGGAATCATATCACAACTGATAAAACACCTGAGCTGGCAAACGCCTGCCGTAGAACCCTTGACATGAGAGGATCAAATACAGCCGGCTGGTCAAAGGCCTGGAAGGTTAATCTCTGGGCAAGACTCTGGGATGGCGATCAGGCTTATAAAATGTTTCGTGAATTGCTCCGATATATTGATCCTGCCCGTGGAGGCAGTGGTACATTTCCTAATTTATCAAACTCAGATCCTCCCTTTCAGGTAGATGGTAACTTTGCAGGTTCTGCTGCAATGGTCGAAATGCTTCTGCAATCTTCAGAGAATGAAATACGGCTTTTACCTGCACTTCCCGATGACTGGGAAAGTGGTTCCGTTAGCGGTATTTGTGCCAGGGGTGGTTTTGAAATTGCAATGGAGTGGAGCAATAAAGAATTAAAAAAACTGATAATCACCTCAAAAGCCGGCAGAAACACAACAATTTTGTATGGTAATAAACAAAAAAAATTGAATCTGAAAAAAGGAAGGAAAGCGGAAATTGATCTGTAAAAGATTAGATGTAATCATTCCAGACAGGCAGAAGCAAATAAATGATAATTTCAAAAATTAAACCAATTTATTTAATAATATGTTTAGACCTATTAACAATCATTCGATCCAGATAATTACAATTATCAGCCTTATATGCTCTCCAGTTTCACTCCCACTGGTAAAAGCACAGATTACACATGTAATATTACTTGATGAGCTGGATATCAGCAAAATTACCCAGGGCACTGACCGTCCACGTTCCACAGGAGATAAAGCAAATCTGAGTATAAACGGTAAAAAATTTCTGAAAGGGATACACACACGGACTGAAAGTCGTCTCTATTTTGAGTTGGATGGAAAAGTGGATGAATTTTCTGCGATGGTTGGCATAGACGACCGTAATGATGCAAACAGAACGCAGCAATCATCAAAAGAAAGCTCTGCTGCAGAATTCTTTATAATCGCAGATGGCAAAGTCCTGTGGCAAAGCGGGGTAATGAAATTTGGAGACGATCCAAAAAAGGTGAAAATTACACTTGCCGGAGTTAAAAATCTGCTTTTAAGGGTGACCGGCGGGCCAGGCAATACTCATGTCGATTGGGTTGATGCCGGTTTCAGCTACTCGGGTCAATGTCCAAAAACTGTTTGGTCGCCTGAAGAACTTGCAGTTGACCGTAGTAATATTCAATTATCACTACCGCGGATAAATGGAGCAATGGTAATCGGGATCAGACCCAACACACCTTTCTATTATCCGGTTGCTGCGACCGGTGGTCGTCCAATGACATTCATGGCCGATGGTTTGCCGGAAGGTTTAGTCCTTGATGAAGTGACGGGAATAATTAATGGAACACCCACTCAGGTTGGTGAATATAAAGTAAAACTGACAGTAAAGAACAACTTTGGCAAAATCAGTCGCGACCTGAAAATTTTGGTGGGAGACAAACTCGCACTCACTCCACCAATGGGTTTTCTTTCCTGGAATGTAATAGAAGGTTCAATAAGTGCGACAGTTATGCGTGAAATAGCAGATGCATTCGTCAATAATGGATTCCGCGATGTTGGATATCAATATATTATTATGGACGACTGCTGGGAAGGAGGTCGTGACAGGTATGGGATTATTTTCCCTGACAGCCTGAAATTTCCTCATGGTCTGAAAAGTGTAGGTGATTACCTTCATGAAAAGGGTCTTAAAATGGGAATCTACTCCAGTCCCGGATCCAAAACGTGCGCCGGATATACGGGATCATTAGATCACGAAGATCTTGACGTAAAAACATGGACATCTTGGGGAATTGATTATCTTAAATATGATTATTGCAGTGTTCCTCGTGATCGCGCCCGTGAACTTTATATTCTAATGGGAGATCTTCTTGAAAAATCTGGCAGGTCCATATTATACAGCATTAGCGACGGTGATATAAGTGCAAAATGGGGTAAATTATCAAAAGCTAATTTGTGGAGAACAGCAGGGGATATCAGGGATCAGTGGTTTCTGGGAAATGGAAACGGGATAATTGAATGCTTTGACAGGCAGCAGCCAAAGTTTACCGAATTTCAGCACCCGGGTGCATGGAACGATCCTGATATGCTTCTGGTGGGAATTTATGGGAAAGGAGCTTCTGCCAACGATTTGGATGCAAAAGGCTGCAATGATACTGAATACCGTAGTCAGATGAGTTTATGGGCCCTCCTTAGCGCTCCGCTTCTGATCTCCGCCGATGTGAGGAATATAAGCAGGAATGCTCTGGAAATTCTTACCAATCCTGAGGTAATTGAAGTTGACCAGGATCCTGCAGGAAGACTGCCGGTAAGAATAGGTTCAGCAGCAGATATGGAGATATGGGTTAAAGATATGGAAGACGGATCCAAAACAATTGGATTTTTGAACAAGGCAAAGGATAAGAGAAAAATGTCTATAAAATGGAAAGATATCGGCCTGCAGGGGAAACAACTTGTAAGAGATTTATGGCTTCGAAAGGATATTGGAATAATAAAGGATTCATATTCAGTAACGGTTTTCCCTAATGAGGTTTCTTTAATTCGGGTTTACAAGAAACAATGAGAATGTTTTATGATTTGTATCCATACAGAAAGAAAGATAGCAATCCCCCTAAAATAATGAAAAACGTTTTTTCTGGCATTAGGGGTCGGCTCACGAAACGGAAGTTAACGTACGTTAGTGTAAAGAAAGTAGATGCAATGTTATCAATAAGGTCTTAATGGTCTAAACTTACCCTTTTTTGGCTGTTTATTTTGCTGCCAAACGTAATCACCAGTCAGGTTTATATGTTCCCATCCAAGTGGAGATAGGTATTGTAAAAGTTTATCGTCAACTTGTTGGCCATGTTCCTTTA
>PLML01000049.1 GCA_003141525.1 Bacteroidales bacterium | reverse complement strand
CAAAAATTTTCACAGGCTCATTTTATGATTCCCTTTTAATCTTGAATTAACGTCCAACAAAACAAAGCCAGACTAAATGCTTGTTCAGGTTGCTACGCATGTATATTTTCAAACTTATTGAAGTAATTATTCAATATTTCGAATGTTGCCAGCAATAATCTTTCCCAGCCACTACAAGCCTTTTACACTTAGTCCCCGTCTTTGTAATTGCTATACATTGCTTACTACCAGAAGTAATGTTGGAAGTTGTAGATAAATTGGATATTGCTTTTGAAATGATTCCAGACTGGTGTAATATATACTGAAATCTTCGGAGGAAGGTATTTTCTTAATTAAATTTTGATACTATCTATGGTTTATTTATTTCCCTGAAAGTGTGTCGGGTATTTTTCTTCCAGACTCGATTTATGAAGAAGTTCATTCACTTCCTTTTTTATTTCTATTATTTTAAGTTTCTTATCAACTAATCATTTGATAAGCAAGTTCTTTTTTAGCAAGGATTAACTCTGCTGCCCGTTTTGCTTTCTCTTCGTTAGCAATAATAAACTCTGCTACTCGTTTTGCTTTCTCTTTGTTTGCAAGTATTAATTCTGCTGCCCGTTTTGCTTTCTCTTCGTTAGCAATGACTAACTCTACTACCCGTTTTGCTTTCTCTTCATTTTGATAAGCAAGTTCTTTGTTAGCAATGATTAACTCTGCTGCTCGTTTTGCTTTCTCTTTGATTTGCATGGCAAGTTCCAGTTCTAATTGTTTGCGCTCGGTGATATCAACCATATTTACAAGGCATTGTTTTCCATTTTCTGAAGCAATGCCTATAAGAAGAACATACATTTGCAAGTTGTCATCAGTTGACAGGGTCACCTCGCATGATTCTTTGCCTTTGCTGTCAAATACTTTCCCGATAAAGAGGTTAAAGATTGGTCGTGTATCGTCAGAAACAAAAAAGCCAAACCTACTGTTTATTAAATCCGAGCGTTTTTTGCTAAGCATTTGTGAACCGCAAATGTTTAACCTAATAATTTCTCCTTCTTTTGAAAGTGTAAAATTACCTGCTGGAGTAAGATCATATAATTTTATAGCATCTGCTGCGTTGGATAGTGCCAGATTGAGTTTATTGTTCTGTAGTTTCAGTTCTGATTGGGTTTCTCTTAGTTGGTAAATGAGTTCCAGCGTTTCTTCAGATTGAATAGAGGTTGTTTTTAACGACTTCTTGTACATTACCTCTTCTGCATTTTGGCGCAGGTTTTCGGCTTCAGATATTTTCCCTTTTTCCATTTATTAGCATTGAATAATAACTAATCCAAATTTTCTCTTTTCAATTTATCCTGTCTGAATAAATTTTCAAAGAACCAAAATAAATTCACTAATTCCAAAAAACTTTACAGAATTACTAAAATAAGTTGTATAATTCACATAGATTTAAGTGGACACTAATGATTTAAGATAGTTACCATTCAATAATGTAATCTCGGAAATGCAAGGCTGTTATCTTAGAGGTTAAATTGTCCTGACTATAAGAACTTAGAAGAAAGGCGACACGAGATGAGTAAACCTGTTTCTTTAATACCATCCTGATAGGCAGGTAGAGATAGTGTAGCCTTGTGAAAATATTTTTAAATTGTTCTTTCTATAAAAAGCAGTCCCTCGGTTCATGAAAAACTTTCGGATTGCGAAACGAGGAACTGCGAAAAACCTAAACCATACTTTTTGATTCATAGGAATTTGAGGACATTGGTTAATAAGGAATTTATGCTTTCCACTCAGATTTTAGGCTACACTGCTTCATGTTTGGAATTGTTCATTGCCAATTGGGTTTCATATTCCTGAGATAAGGAATTACCTGATCAGAAAAGTAAGGTTCTTGCAAACACCAAAAAATATAATTGAGTTGAAGTTCATTCTTTGCGAAAGAAAACATTTCATCAACTGTTACCTGAACGCCTGTCTTGGGGTTGACATATTGGTAATTCCCATCCTGCACTGCTACCCCTATCGGAACAATTCCTGAACAACTTTTTATGAATTGATAACTATTATTAATCTGCGATTTTTTGTATGGCATTAAATCAGGATTGCCAACACCAACTTTTATTTGCTGTGCATAGGCAAATAAATCCTTCAACAAATTTCCATTAGTCCATGGTAGAAATTCACAAGGCATGTAGTTAATGTATTGAATTACTATTGTGTTTGGAAAAGCAGTTTTTAAGGTCAACATATTTTCTTTGATTGCATTTTTGTAATTATCACAAGTGAAACCTTTCGGGTAATGCTTTCCTGTTGTTCCAAATTCAACTGAGGTTTCAGGTAAATTGATTCCTGCAATTATCCCGTCAAACATTTTTCCTAATTCACAAATGAGTTTATGAAATCGAAAAGCAACATTCACATCCCATCGTCTTGATACCCAACCTTCTTTGTAATAAAAATTTTCTTCCTTGTCTTTGAAAACATACTGAGCATTTACCCCACCATGATATACTGTGTCTTGTAACAAATAGTCAGGAACATTTATCATTGTGCTGTCAAAAGAAACATCCTGCAATTGAACGAAAAGCGATTTGCCCTTTGATTTCAGAAATTCAACATCATCTTTGATGATTTGAAAATTGAATGAATCCTTTTTCGGTTCAAGTTCCTTCCATATATATTTTATTTGTGCGCCAACTAATTGTTTTGTGCTAAGAAAAATTGTATCATGAATTCTTGCTCTATCACGATTCACAAAAATGTAGTTACTAATTTTGGTCGTTAGGTTGGATTCGCTCACTTGTCCAGTTGCTTTGGAAAATGCAAGTGTAAATGAAATTATAAAAAGCAAGTTCCTAATCATTTTTGTTTCTTCAAAGCGTCTCAGTTGGAATCGTAGAATATGTTAACTAAAAGGAATAAATATATTGCCTATGTTTTTCTCTTAGTCCTTCTATATCCTGTGCGAGTTAAATATAAAAATAAATGCGGTACGGTTCTATGAATAGACGCTTGCATTCTTTGCTTTATTCGCCTTTGTGGCTTCGATCATCAGTCTTGTATTCATTCCAAAGTATATTTCTAACCATATTCTAACTTAACTGATGTAAAGATACGTAAAATATTTTGAAATGTTTTTAATTAAGACTATTTATCAGACAGTTAGCGAGGTTCATAAGCTAAGGTTATAATCCCATCTTCCACCCAAAAAATTATGATCCGGGGAAATTTATACTGGAAAATTTATGTAGAGACGCGCAAATTGCGCGTCTCTACTTTTATTTTATACCTCCGGTCTTTTGTTAATTCTGTATTTTGAATATGCCAGGAAAGATAGTGCTGCCAGAATAATAACAATAATATAAACAAACGATGGCACGGGAGCAGTATCTCCTGAGGCATAGGAATGCATCCCTGATAAATAATAGTTAACACCGAAATATGTCATAAGCACAGACGAGAAGGCAAACAGGGAAATAAGGTTAAATATAAAGATATCTTTCATTCCGGGTATCCTGCGGCTATGGATTACTATGCTGTAAATAATTATAGTTATTAATGACCATGTCTCTTTAGGATCCCAACCCCAGTATCTTCCCCAGGATTCGTTTGCCCAGACTGCTCCCAGGAAGGTCCCGATTGTTAGAAAATAAAGACCAAGAGTAAGTGTTTTATAATTAATGACAGTGAGTTCATCTATAGTATTTGATATCCTCTCATGGTTTTTATCATTTGATAAAGAAAGCAGTATTAATGTAATTAGTCCAAGTATAGCGCCAAGGCCCAGGAACCCGTAGCTGCCTGTGATAACCGAAACGTGCAAGGTAAGCCAGTACGATTTAAGAACCGGTACAAGGTTGGTGATCTCCGGGTCCATGAAGCTCAGATGCGCTACCATTAGAGTCATTGAGGCGAGAACTGCAGTCGCGGAAAGAGCAAATGCCGATTTGCGGCTGAAAATAAATCCTGCCAGAAGTGTGGCCCATGAAATAAAAATCATCGATTCATATCCATTGCTCATTGGAGCATGACCTGCAATATACCATCTGAGAGCAAGTCCCAGTGTGTGGAACATGAAACCAGCAAATAACAACCATCCGAGAACCTTTACAAATAAGGAAGTCCCTTTTCTCCCCCTGATCACCATGGTAATAAGTCCTATAAGCATTATCACCCCGATTGTAGCATAGAAAGGGAAGAGCCTTTCAAATATACCGAGTCTGTAATATAACAGTTCTGCACTCGTTTTTGATTGTGACGGAAGTGCATATTGCGAAAATCTTTTCTGGTACCCGGCTATTGATTCAGAAATCCGACGGACAGTGCTTATGTTATTAGTCTGCAAGGCATCCGACAAGACTGGCATAATACCTTTAAGGAAAAGAGAATCCTCCTTGCTTCCTGCCTTTTGAAGTGCCTCCTGTGGCAGACCCCAATCACGTGTTCCATTCTTCAATGGAAAAAGTTTCATGAAATCTCCTTTATATATCATGTACAAGATATTCACCCTTTCATCGATTTTCATCATCTCCTTATCCATCTTGCTCCTTTCTGCCGGAGCTTTCGAATATGCAGCATTCACCTCTTCTGAAATTTTATAACTGCCGTTACCTTCAATATTAACAAGGTCGGAAAATGAAGCAAACTTTCCTCTGATGCCCAGTTTCTTCTGGAGATCATTATTTGAAATCCTGATTAAAGGAACATCCTTCCAGTTATTAAAATCGAANNCGGAGAATATCATTACTAAGGGTAAAAAGTGGTTTGGTTCTCCCCTTCTGATCCTGAACAAGAACTTTACCAAACTCCATGGCAACAGATTTTTCAGGAACGAGTTTCTGGGCATTTGCATTTGTCGCGCCCGACAGTAACAGAACCAGAAGGATAAACGGAGCACTTTTCCTGATAGCTGAATTCCAGTATCCGGCATTAATATTTCGAAATACCGAGCTTTTATTGAGTATGGAAAAAATAATGAAAAAGAATAATAACCCATAACCTGTATAAGTAACCAGCATACCTGCCGTATCGTGATTGACTGATAGGATTGTACCCTTTTCATCGGGATCGAAAGAGGACTGATAAAAACGGTACCCCTTATATTTGAGGATATTATTCATGAAAATCATGAAAGGTTTTTCAACATTTTCTCTCTTATCGAGAAGAACAACATCGCTCTTGTAGCCCGAAGGGCTGGAAGATCCGGGATATCTCTCAAGAATAAAATTGTTAAGCTTAATTGCGAAAGGAAGTGCTATTGATTTTGAACCATAGCTAAATTCGACTGTGTTCCCATCCAGCTCACAGGAGACTGAAGCAACCTTTTCTCCCTCCCTGTCCCAGAGGTATACTGTTGCCGATTTTTTGCCGCTTATTAAATGAAATATAAAAGCATTCAAACCGGTAGTCTGTTCCTCTGGTTTTATCCCAGCTGCTCTAATGACTCCTTTAACTGACATCTGCTGAGGTACTATTTTAATGTCATCCAGGGTTAAAATCTGCATCGTTTTTAATTCAATCGGTTTGCCTTGCTTTGTTGATATTACTGATTGTGACATCATACTCCTTTCACCTAAATTGAATCTGGATTGCACAAAAAACTTTCCCGAGTCAAGTGAAATATTTACATCTGCCGGTTGTATAGAATCAAAACCGAAAGAGATTCCATTTGAAGTTTTTTTATCTCCCTTTTTGAGAGTAAGAGTCTCCTTTTCCATCATGTTTTTCGTTACGAGCAGTGAAACAATTGGTTCCCCTTCAGGGCTGTCAGTCACAATCTCAGAAGCATTCTGGATGATCTTTGCAAGCAGGAGCTCATATTCCCGCCCATTGATTTTTATCGTTTTATCAAACTTATCGGCTGAAACTGAGGTCATTGAATATTTCTGTGTATGGCTTGTTATGATAGTCCCATTGTTATCTTTAACAGAATATCCGATATATTTCTCATTTGAATAGCACTGTTTCTGTTCTTCACCATTGCGTATATGCATTGATCCTTCCCATCCGAAATACCTTGTTATACCGGCTCCAATTATCATAAGAATGAATGAAAGGTGAAAGAGGGCAATTGTCAGTTTTTCTCTTCTGAGAAGTTTTAAAATGACAACCTGACCCACAAGATTCACAGCAAGAAGCAATAATATCAGTTCAAACCATCTTGTATTATAAACCATGCTGTAAGCAGCGGCAGAACCAAAGTCATTTTCAAGAAAAGTGGCAACTGCCATGGCAATAGCAAACAGTACAAAAAGTACTCCCATAAAAAGCGGGGAATAAAGAAATTTTAAATACTTCATAAAATGAATTTGTTAAAAACTTTAATTAAATAATCCTTAGCCATAAAACCGAAGACGTTACTACTTACTGCTTACTTCGTACTACCTATCCCTTTAACGATATCTGAACAAGCTTTTCTCTGTCAAGTATTTTGATTTTTGACGAATCTGAATAAATAACGCCTGAATCCTCAAGCTCTTTAAGGATCCGGACAACACATTCCTTGGCCATATTTGTCATTTCGCCAAGTTCCTGGCGTGAGAGGATCATTTCGTACTCGTCGTTTTTGAACACCACATCTGAAAAGTACAATAAAGCTTCGGCAAGTCTGCCATGCATTTTCTTTTGCGACAGGTTGACCATCCGGGTAAGAGACACTAATGATTTTTCACTTATGTCTTGAAGCAGACCCTCAGCAAATGCCCCGTTTACCCTTACAATCTGCTTAAATATCTCAAAATTTATAAAACAAGCCTGAACAGCTGTGATTGCTGCTACCGTATAAGTTTGCCGGGAGTCAACATAAGCACCAGGACCTAATATCAGCCGGCCGGGCAAAGCGATACTTAATATGAAGTTTTTCCCGTTCTGTCCTTCAATATATGTTTTTGCCATTCCTGATGCTATAAATAATGCATTTGATGTCGGAGAGCCCTGTTTCATCATAATCTCTCCGGGTTTAAATGTTGCTTCATACCTGTTTTCGTTTACCAGGTTAAGTTCTTCTTTTGTCAGGCGTTTAAAGTTTTTCCACCGGCGGGTGCAGGTCTCACAACTGCTGATTAAATTTACCACTGACATATTTACGTTATTAAAGGGTTTAAAAATAGGTTTTTAAAAACACTGGAATCCACAAAACTAACAAATATCACCCTATTAATTGATAAATATCACCATGAAACACTATATCTGTCAATTATGTATATCGTAAATAGCATGATATCTGTTATTAAAATAACATTGTTTTTTGTAAATTGCAGAACGAAATTTTAACAATTTAACCAGATATGAAAACCCTTATCAAACTAATCTCAGTTTTATTCGTAACCGGATTCCTTCTTTCATCGTGTGAAGGCCCTATGGGTCCTGCCGGGACTGCCGGGGTTGACGGGAAAGATGCAAATGCAACCTGCACCCAATGCCACAATTCTGCGGGCGTTGATTCCGTTAAAGCCCAGTTTGCATATGCCAAGCATGCCTATGGCGCCGCAAATTTTGAGGAAGCCGGAAATACTGGCTGCTCTCCCTGCCACGAATCAGAAGCATTTAAAAATGTAGTTGAAAACAATGTTTCAACAGTATTCACCATTGTGCCACCAGCAACCACATATTCAAATCCATATGCAGCCTCATCCAGTTCAGCTTACGGTCCCATTACCTGCAACACGTGCCATACTCATCTTCACTCTACTTTTACTTTTGCTGATTTCATGCCCCTGACAACAACTGCGCCTGTACCGATGACTTATTTTGGTGGCGCAAAAACCATTGACCTGACCCAGGATGACAGTAAAAGCAATTTATGCGCTAAATGCCATCAGCCTCGTCCACTTACAAATTCAAATACTGATAAGAATGTCCTGAATTATGCAGGACTAGTAAGCAATCCGACTGCTGTTTTCTACGATGCAGCACAATCCAATAGTTTGAATGTGCTTAAACCCAGTTACAGAACAAGTACACACAATGGTACTGTAGCTGCAATATTTGCGGGCATAGGTGGTGTAGAATTCGGAACCGGTTACTCCAATTCACAGCATACCACAGTTGCTTCATGCCAGGAATGCCATATGGCACCAATGACAGGAAAAGCTGGTGGCCACACTTTTAATGCACAGGGAAACTTTAACGGATGCAATGTTGCCGGTTGTCATGCAGCAAACCCAATTTCATCGTCAACCACAACAACTTACTGGAAACAGACAAGAGATGGAGTTAAAGCTCAACTCGACCAGTTAGCAGCAAAATTACAGGAGGAGGGAGTTGATATTCTGGGTAGAAATGGTGATGCGACCGCGAACCTTTGGGCAGGACTCACCACCAACAACTATGACGGAAATATGAATATATATGACCCAGTCAATAATCCTGCCGGCCCTACTTATAATACAACTTTGTTTCAGAATCCAAGCACTTCAGGTTTTACTGCTGATCAGATCACATTTAATAGTACATTACCAAAACTTACTCTGACGAATGCTCAGATGGGAGCTATTATCAACTTCCAGCTATGCCTCAGAGATTTTAGCTTAGGCATTCATAATAAGGCATATACAACAACTTTGCTGGCTAACTCAATAGCTGTACTCAACTAAACACCTTACATTCAAACAGTAAATATTAACCTCCGGAGTAATGATTCCGGGGGTTTACTTTATTATAACCGGCAGAAAAAAAGCTGAACAACTAAGTTCAGCCTTTATTTTATGAAGCGATATCTTTAGTTTACTTCTTCAAAGTTCTCATATAGTTAACCACGTTCCAAATATCATTATCCGTCAATTTGCCTTCATACTTTGGCATTTCACTTCTTCCCGTTTTTGTCTTGTAGAAATGGTCGCCATCGGTTTGCCCCTGGAAATCAGCTTTTGAAAAGTCACCCGGGAATGTTTTAAGTGACCTGGCTTTTACGCCATCGCCCAGACCAGCTTTCCCATGACAGGATGCACAGTTTTTTGTATAGAGTGCCAATCCTTCTTTAGTGCTGGCATCACCCATAGCGACAGGGTTTTTCATTGATTTGAAGTTCGCCGGTACAACCCATGGTTTAGGCTGGGCTACCAGTGTTGCACTCAACATCAAAAATGTAGTGCTGACAAATAAAAGTTTCAAAGTTTTCATAAAAATATAGTTTTAATTATGGTGATAAATACAATTATCGTGCAAAAGTCAGTATAAAACTCCTTATTTATTCGTAGCTTCTTGTCAGACATAATATTTATCCTTATAATGCTGATTAATACAAATATATAATGATCTCAGACAACATCAAACAAAATTAACAATAAATATTACATCATTTTTGTTCCTGTTTTTCTCTGCTCATTAATTCTCTACGTTAAGTTAAAATCAATTAAAACATTTTTTTAGGGAATCTGGATGAGATTTATTAAGCCATATTTAAATTTCCTCCTGTTATCATAACTTAATTAAAATCTTGCTGATGCTCGCTTTTTATGCTCTATCTTAAATGGATATAAAGTAGTCATATCTTAAGAGAATAACTACTTAGGTTCAATTTGTAAATACAATACAACTCATTAACAAATAACTATCTAAAAGATTTGGGGGTATCAAAAAATAAAGTTATAATTGTTCTTAAAGATGATAATATTCTTTTCTTTGATATTTCCTGTTTACTGGTTCCAAAATCTATTTGAGACGTCAGCCTTTTAAGGACACTTTATGCAAGTTGAAACTGAATCACAAAAACCTCAAACTGGTTACTTAAAGAAGATTTTTCTGATACTCTTGAAATATTTATTTGAAAAGCAAATTTTAATATGAAGGATAAATTTTATGGAGATATTAATATCCCTGTTATTTTAATGATACTTTATATTGTTCTGTTTTGGGGATGCAAAAATAAAATAATTGAGAATAATGAAGTATATGGGGGAGCCAACGGAAAGGCAGTAAACATTATGACTCAAAAAGCCGAAGAATATGCAGTAGAAGCGCCTCCATTCAGCGATGGTATATTTCCCTGCACTGATTGTCATAAAAATTTGACCCCAAATCCGGTACGAAGAGTATTGGTAGATTGGCACGATGACATTTCTGCAATGTTTAATCATGATAGTGAAAACCGCTGGTGCCTTGACTGTCATGATTTTAAAAACAGAGATTATTTAAGGCTTGCCAGTGGAAAATTATTGGATTTTAAGGAATCATATAAACTTTGCGGTCAATGCCATGGTGAAAAATACAGAGACTGGAAAGTTGGAGTTCACGGTAAGAGAACAGGTGAATGGAACGGGAAAAAAGAATATCTGCTTTGCGTAAATTGTCATAATCCACACTCACCAATATTTAAAGAACTTAAGCCTGAACCTCCTCCGGTAGCACAGGAAAATATTAAATAACGTTAATTATTGAATATTTAGAAGAAATGAAAAAGGATTATTCAAGAAGATCATTTATAAAAAATATCTCATTAGCTACATTCGCGGCTCTTGCACTTTCAGGTTGCGATACGGAAGCATTTGATGAGTTTCTTCAGAAAAATTTCAAAACTCTATCAAAAAAAGAAAAAGATGAGATAGTAAAAAACCTGGAGTCTAAATACAAAAAAAAATATGGTAAAGAATTTCATGTTTCTGACAAACCTGCTATAGATGGAACCTTATTTGGATATGCCCTCGACTTATCGAGATGTATTGGATGCAGGAGATGCGTTTATGCATGTGTTAAAGAAAACAATCAGTCGCGTAATCCGCAAATTCATTATATAGAAGTGCTTCAAATGGAAAAAGAGAAAGGAATAGATTTTGCGGATTCAAATGCTCAGTATAATCCTGAAAAAGTTCCTGAAAAAGGATATTTTTATGTTCCTGTACAATGTCAGCAATGCCGAAAACCTCAATGTGTTACCGTTTGTCCGGTTAGGGCCACCTGGCAGGAACCTGATGGAATTGTTGTAGTAGATTATAACTGGTGTATCGGTTGC
The DNA here is from genome assembly GCA_003141525.1 of Bacteroidales bacterium. GTDB lineage: Bacteria > Bacteroidota > Bacteroidia > Bacteroidales > VadinHA17 > LD21. Next base: position 55,982 of record PLML01000049.1, on the reverse strand, counting down.
AGATATTGCATGGCAGCCTGCCCATATGGAGCAAGACATTTCAATTGGGGTGAACCAACTTTGCCGGTTGAAGAAATAAATCCTGAAATGCATTATTTAGGAAACAGACCCAGAAAAAAGGGTGTAGTAGAAAAATGTACCTTTTGCATTCAAAGGGTCAGAGAAGGCAAATACCCCGCATGTGTTGAAATATGCCCGGTAGGAGCGAGAAAATTTGGAAATCTTTTAGACCCCGATAGTGAAATCAGATACATTCTAGAAAACAAGCGAGTACTTGTCCTGAAACAGGAATTGAATTTTCAACCTAAATTTTACTACTTCTTTGGGATATAATTAATTCTTAAAATGTATGTATGATTTGAATCAGTTATTATAATTAACAAAATTTAATATGAATTTCATTCGTTTTATTACAGGCAGTATAAAAATAGTCTTTCAGGGAAGTAAAACATATTATGCGTGGCTGATTTTATTGTTATTATTAATAATTTGGGGCGGGTTTGGTTATTCAGGTCAGTTAGCTCATGGATTGATTCAAACGCACATGAGAGATTCTGTATCCTGGGCTTTTTATATTGGTAATTTTACCTTTCTGGTTGGAGTAGCTGCAGCAGCTGTTATGTTAGTTATCCCGGCTTACATTTATGATTGGAAACCAATTAAAGAAATTGCAATTTTTGGTGAATTGCTGGCTGTGTGTTCTGTTATTATGTGCCTTTCATTTATAATTGTTGATATTGGAAATCCTCTCAGATTCTGGCACATGCTACCTCTTATAGGCACTTTGAACTTTCCATCTTCTATGCTTTCCTGGGATTTTTTCGTTCTTAACATCTACCTCTTACTTAATTTAGTAGTCGTAACCTATTTATTATATTGTATTTTCTATAAAATAGAATATAAAAAATCGTTTGTATTACCTCTTGTTTTATTCAGCATACCAATGGCAGTTGCTATACATACAACAACAGCATTTCTTTATAATGCATTACCTGGCCGTATATTTTGGAACAGTGCTTTACTTGCTCCAAGATTTTTAGCATCAGCTTTTTGTTCAGGCCCGGCAATTCTTTTGATTTTGTTTCAAATACTCAGAAAAACTACCAAGTTTGAAATAAAAGATGAAGCTATATGGAAAATTGCTGAACTTATGGTGTATGCAATGTTCATTTATCTGTTTTTTACAATTGCTGAACTTTTTAAAGAGTTCTATTCCGGAACGGAGCATATTCTGTACTGGAAATATTTACTTTTCGGGATAGGAGATCATAAGGAAATTGTTCTTTACAGCTGGTCATCAATTATTATGGGATGTATCGCATTTGTACTTTTCTTAATTCCTAAAACCCGAAAAAATTTTATAACTCTGAACATTGGTGCATTTCTTATTTATGGAAGCGTTTATGTTGAAAAAGGAATAGCTCTCATTATTCCTGCCTTTACTCCTGATGTTTTAGGACAGATATACGTATATACGCCATCTATGACTGAAATCAGAACAGCAGTAATGATATTTTCTCTCGGATTTTTACTATTTACATTCTTATCAAAAATTGCGATAGCTATTGTATTTGATAATTACAATATCGACAGTTTAACTCCAAAAAAAAGGCTGTCCAAACAGGTACAGCCTCTGATCTTATAGAAAAATATTTTCTTCTTTATTTCTTGAAAGTTCTGACGTAGTTGACAATGTTCCAGATATCATCATCTGATAATTTTCCATCATATTTAGGCATGTCACCCCTTCCTGTTTTGGTTTTGTAGAAATGTTCTCCATCAGCCTGATTCTGTGATATTGCTTTTGTAAAGTCCGTTGGAACGGTTTTAAGTGATTTTGCTTTCGGTCCGTCACCAAGCCCAGTTTTTCCATGGCACGCTGCACAGGTTTTTACATAAAGTGCCTGTCCTGCCTGTGTGCTGACATCGCTCATGGCAACAGGGTTTTTCATAGATTTGAAGTTAGCCGGAACAATCCATGGTTTCGGTTGGGCGACCAGTGAAATGCTCAGAAACATTATTGCTGAGCTGATAAAAACTAATTTTAGAGTTTTCATAATCCTTTTTTTGATTTATGAATTAAAGGTAACAATTATCGTGCAATTTTTATTTTATAAAAAGTTCTTTTTTTTCAACTTTCTTCTTTTTAGCATTTATCCTTATTCTTATAAGGCTTATAATAGCAAAAAGATAATGTCCCCAAACGCCTGACAAAAGAATAGAAAGGGTATAAATCATCCATCTGGGTGCAGTTTTTGTCCAAAGGGCACGATGTCCGGGAGGAACAGAATAAGCTGAAGGCAAACCCCACTTAAGAGTAGATTTTTTTTCGACATTTCCAAACTCAGCATTCTCCTCAAACCTGGCAATGATAGTAATATTGCCCTGTTTATCACCCGGAAGGCTGGCAGGAAACTCCACGGAAGATGATCCTGTTTCATCAAGCTTTGCTTCTCCAATTGGCAAAAGGCTGAACATGCGCGGCACATAGAGAGTTACAGTTTCACCTGAGACAGGAACTTCTTTTCCTTTTTCCTTCTTTTTCGCACCCACCACAATTGTCTTTATACTATCCATCTCGGTTAATGTCATATTAAGAGTAACATCCCGAATTAATAGTTCAGAGATAGCCGACTCTATTGTATCATTCCCGCCAAATTTAGACGTGAAAGGCCATAAGCCGTTATTATCTGCAATAAAATCAGAATCATGTTTAAGATTATATATGGCAACACCCTTATCATCAGTGATGATTTCTGCAAGCCGGGTTTTTTCTCCTGAGCCAGAAAAAAATGCGATTTTCATACCCGTCAAGGGAAGCTCCATCCTGTTTTTTGAATATGTAAGTGTAGTTTTCAGAATGCTATTCTCCTCGTTATTCTTGAAATATTGAAATTGAATATATGGACTGATCTTAGGATTCTTCTGTGAATAAGAGAATACTGCTTTTGATGAAAATAATGACAAAAATAATAATGTCAGTGCTATTTTTCTTTTCATTTAACTTTTCTCCTCTACTTCATAATCTCTATTTTATCCTCCTCCTTCATCTCCGAAATTGAGATAATCGGTGCAATTTTTGATACCAGCATAAAGAGCATTCCATATACTGAAATCCCAGCCAGTGTTAGTGACCATTCAATCCATGTAGGAGAATACCGTATCCAGTCAGGTCGTGTATCCTGAATCGGAAGAAATGGAGTTTCAAGAGTAGGTATTACAATAATATAACGGTTCACCCACAGTGCTGTAACAGCTATAACTGCAGCTATAGTAATATTACGGATTGTGCGGAACCTGGGAAAAGCAATAATTATACACGGTAGTAAGATACCAATGTAGTTAGCAAAAATAAATAATGCATAATAGTCGTGAAAAAGTTTATCGATGAGCATGGAGTCCATTTTTATCGAACCATACCATTTTGTAAGATAATCGCTGAACGTAAAATAACCATAAAATGCAGCAATAATTGTAAGAAGCACGCCAACATTAACAAAGTGACGCTTTGTAATATATTCCTCCAGATGATAAACTTTTCTGTAAATCCACATCAGGATAATAAGAAGTCCGGTTCCTGAAAAGACTGCGGCAATGACAAAGTAAGGACCAAAAATAGTTGAATGCCAGCCGGGTTGAAGAGTTACCCCAAAAATCCAGGCTAAAACAGAATAGACAATAATAGCAATCGCTATGATCATGGCAGCCATAACATTCCTTGCATTAGAGAGTATTTTTTTCTCCTTTTCGGTGCCTGTAAAACCCAGTGAAAGAATTTTGTATGCTTTCTTTTTCCATGGTTTCACATGCAGATCACTGTAATCACGAAGTATGGCAAAATCCTCAATTAATGCGAGATACAAAAACAAAAAGCATCCAACCAGATCGGTACTTATGGCTATAACATCCCATGTTATTGGAGACTGGATCCGCGGATAGATTACCAGAAAAGGAAGTCTATCGAGGCGACCGATACAGAAGAAAATGAAAAAAGGACCTATTACCAGTGAGATGACAGTTAAAAGTTCTGCTAAACGTATAACCGGCTTACGCCATCCTGTATGAAAGAGGTGAAGTACACCTGATATTAGTGCGCCTGCATAGCTTAACCCCATAAAGAAAATGAAATTTACAATATAGAGCCCCCAAACTACATTATCGCGCATCCCTGTTACAATATGACCTTTTTCGATTTGTTGAATCAAGGCATATATGCCAACACAAAAAATCAAAAAGAAAAGCAAGAACGTGATATACCATCTGATCCCTGTTGTCTCTATTTCTGGTGTCAGATCCTGAAGTAGTTTTTTTTCCGTCAGCATAATTTCTTGATTACCAAACATAAATTACCTTGGTCCTGCATTTTTGTACCTTCCTTTCACAGATTCATCACTGTCTTCCAATCCGCTTTCAACAGGGAACGACCTTTGAGTCGGAGGAAGATAATAGACACTTGGCAGAGTTCCCAGATCTTCACGGAACCTGTAGCCGGCCCGATCAGTCATCAGTTTACTGAATCTGACAGTTTCGTTCCCGTTGGTAACAGTATCTTCTAAAAGATCGCCAAAATATAATACTCCCATAGGACAAGCAGAAACACACCTCGGCAGCTCATTTTTCCGTAATTTATCGGCACAGAATATACACTTCCCGACAGTTCCCTCTACCTGAGGAATACCTGTTTCAGGATCATAAACCTGACCTGCCGGCAATTTCACTTTCGGGTCTTTCCAGTTAAATACCCTTACTGAATAAGGGCAGCCTGTCATACAGAACTTGCAACCAATGCATCTCTGGTTATCAATCAGAACTATCCCATCGTCTCTTTTATATGTAGCTCCGACCGGACAAACACTTACGCACATAGGTTTATCACAATGGAAGCATGGTCGGGGGAACCAAAAGCGAGCAGTAGTATGATCATCCTGAAGAAGATATAGTTTCATCCATTCATGATCTTTGGGAAGCATATGACCCTCCTGGCAGGCTTCAACACATTTCCTGGCATTTTTACATTTTGCCAGATCGATAACCATAATAAATTTCCTGCCTGTTAACCCTTTTCTCGCTTCTGATTTCATTTCAGCAACAATCTCTTTAGCCGGCTTAATATCGTCCTTATCTACCTCAACCAGCTTGCCATCGGGAGACAACAGCTTAATCTTTTTCCCTGATTTTGATTTATTCCTGCCTATAACTGAATTGCCAGCTATACCAACCAGAGATACAGCTCCAACTCCTAACCCGACCTTCTTAAGGAAATTTCGCCTCGATGAACTTTCACTTAAATTTTCTTTTTTCTCTTTCATTTTATTATTATTGGACTCCTCCGCTATTCCTCCCGGTGATATCCCGAGATCATTCCCCAGAAGAGTGACGTTGGCTTCGCTCCAAGAGTACAGGTATAAATGTGAATCACCATGAATATTGAGAGAAAGAAACCCATTGTGATATGAAGGATATCTGTAAGTATAAGTCCGCTTATACCAAAAAAAGTTTTTATTGTTATTTCCGGTAACAATAAACCAATACCTGATATAATTAATAAAGGGAAAGCAACGTACATAGCAAGTATGTAAGTTAGTTTTTGAAGTGGATTAAATTTGCGTTCTTCGGTCACTGGAAAAGGGTGTTTTTCACCTTTGAACATTCCTCTTGAATAATAATTAAATTGTTTTGTAAGATTTGATAAAAAATCTTTCCTTCCTGTTCTGTAGTATCTTCCATTATTTGTCAACAGGTTTCCGGTAACAAAAATTATATAATTCAAAACAAGTATAATAGCTGCAAAATTATGCCACTTAACTGCTTTTGTAAATCCTACTACATAAGAGGCATTTTCTTTATCAGTGTACTGCATACTTATCCCTGTAACAATAAGAATAAGAAACATTGCAGCATTTATTAAATGCCAGACCCTGATCCATTTTGAGTAGAGATACATTTTCGTCTTCTTTAATAAGTTTTGTTATTTTTCCTTATCCTGAATATGATATGGATAACAATAATAGCTATGACACAAACGAATATAATAAGACTCAGAAGGTTCAGATATTCGTTCCTGTTTGCCCCTATAACATATGATGCATTTAGTATAATTCCGTTAAAGAATCCATAACGGCGCTGTTCTTTAGATTCAAATTTATAAAGTGAGGCCATAAGAATTGAGTTTTTTGAATGGCATTCATTGCAAAGTTTAACAGCTTGATCTTTTGGCTGTATCAGATGAGATACAGGAATATTATTGTTGATTTGAGTGTGGCATTCTATGCACCTCACGTTCGCGAAATGTGAAGTTTGATTAGGTAACCAATCGTGCTTTTGAATGATATTTATCTCTTTCCTTTCGGTCAAGAGCTGAAAATGGCTGAAGTTGGAATGGCAATTTAGACAGATTGCGTTATCATAAGCAATAGTTTCCTTAAGATTTTTGCTGTTCCGGACAGATATCTTATAGGTGTGCGGATTATGGCATTTCCAGCATGAGAATCCCTCCCCCTCCATTTTAAAGTGAGTGCTCTTCTGATATTCAGCCTCTATCTCTTCAAAATGATATTTTGCAAACTTTTCGTCACCTCCGTGACAATCAATACAAATATACTTCTGCTCCATTCTCAGTTCTCCCGAATGAGGAAACTTTACATACTTTTCCGAATGGCAGTCAGTACAACTGAAGCTTCTGTGATTTGATGAATAAAATTCGTTTTTATGTATAATCCGTTCTGAACACATCATGGCTGTGACCTGTTTTCCAAGGGTCTCATTAGTGTATTCATATTTCTCCTGTCCATGACATTTAAAACAGCGATTATTATCAGCATCAAAACGGGAGACAAATGAAATTGTATCCTTAACCTTTTCATTATCTGTATTAAATCGGGTACTTCCGGCAGTAGGTAGAGAAAGCAAATTTATTAGATTCAACAGTATAATTATACGGAATATAAACAATTTCATTCCTGATTACTTGATGGAATTAGAATCTGACGTGTATATTAAACCCTATCAACCATTGACTTTTGCTCCAGTCATTTGTGTTGAACACAAGATTCCGTTGATTAAGAATCTGATCATAGTTGGTCACAAATATCTGGAAAGAATGTGTTGCTGTACCAATTTCCCAGCCCAGTGAGAGATTTGGCTTTGGCTGTACAGCAATATTTTGCTTTGTAAGTAGTTTGTCATATTCAATTATCAGCGAATGGTTACCGAATAAATTAGCACGCGCTCCTGCTGAAATTCCTATATTAAGATTTTTATGCCCTGCAGTAGAATCTACGTTTTGAGGTACTGAATTGAAATATGCCACAGAAGGAGCTATTTGAACCGAAAACATATTATTAATTTTGCGTGCCACAATCAGCTGAGTGAAATACGATAACCTGTGAATATCTCTGAAGCTTGCAGCCGGTCCAAAATCCCCTGCCTGTTGTAAATTAATCACGATATTCCCATAATATGAAAGTGAAACAGGCATTCTGTTATCTTCGGTTTGCCTAAGGATAAGGTACTTCCATTGGATATCCTGAAGCTGATAATTCTTTGTCGTCCCTACACCAATCATTAACCTGTCGGTAATGCCATAATTAAGACCTATCCGTGTATTTGCCGAACCATAAATGCCAAAAAGATCATGATAATTTTCAATCAGGCTGAATCTGTGCCTGATTTCAAGCTCCAGTCCGCCTTTATATACTGTTTCAACTGTATTATTTTCAATTAAAGTGGTCGTTCCAAAAGTAAACCTGACAGGTTTTGATGTCACCTGTTTCAGAGTATCTTCCTGCGCGAACAAAGGAGATATGAATAATGATAAAGTCAAAAGGATAAAAAAGTTTTTCATGTTATTTGGTTTTAACAGGTTAAGATATTTCTAATTATTAAGGGCTCCCTGGTTGATCCAATAGAGAACTTCAAGTTTTTGCTCATCGGTTGACCTAGGAATATGAGCAGAATTTGTGGTTATTTGATGGTACAGTATGCTTGTCTCTCCGGGAGGAGTAATATAGCCTCCGCTGCTTAGGGACGCATAAGATTTGCCACTCCTGAGGTCAGGGAATTGAGTCTTTCCATTATGACAAGTGATGCAATTGGCAGTGAATATTGGCTGAATATCAGTCTGAAAATGCCATGTTTGATTCGGATCAACAGCAGGTGGGGCGAATGAATTTTTCTCACATGAAGAAAATCCTTCAACTGCTGCAATCAGAATTAGTGCAATGAATATCTGTCTGATCCTTTTCAATTTCTGATTCATATTTTCAATATTGTTAAATTATTCACAAAGATATCAGATTATCCTGATTAATAGTTTTTTATAAACCATAAATTTTATAGTTATGGATGCTCTTTATCATGTAAAGAATTGATCTTTATCACCTGCTCTGCTGATATTTATTTTTTTACATTAATTTACAAGGAGGATTTTGAAATGAGCGCTGAATAAAAAAGGCTTCATTAAAAAGCCTTTTTCAGATTTTCATCTATGAAGATTTCAGAATTTGTACGCATTATCTTCAATCAACTTCTCTGCGATTCGTCGTCTTGCGTCTTTTACATTTATACATTCGACTCTTGAAAGGTTTTCAATCGCCTTAATAAGTGCAGGGCAGGATTCTGGAGTTGAGAATGAGCCGATTGCTTCAAGAGCTGATTTTCTGATGATGCTGGCAGTGTCGAATACATTTACAGCCAGCATATCCTTGTAGAGTGACACATTCCCGTTAAGTGTGGACATTTTTTCGACTCTGAGTGCAAGAGATTCGGATACATACGTTTCCATCATCATTTCAGCAATATTATTAAGAACTTCCTGTTCGTTAATCAGCTCCTTACCAAAATGTTTTGAGGCGCCATGAATACAAACAAGAATTGCTTTCTTGAAGTTTTTAATGTACCTGAATTTCTCTCCGAAAAAGCTTTCTCCTTCAGTTTTAGTATAAGTTATATTATTCAACCCGGAGTAAAGCTTTTCGGCTTCTCCGAACAGGTCGAATTCTCCTTTCATTGCACGTTTCATTGCAGTATCAACAACAAGAAGCCGGTTTATTTCATTTGTACCTTCAAAAATCCTGTTGATCCTTGAATCCCTGTAACCTCTTTCCACTGCCATCTCGGCTGAATATCCCATACCACCGTGTATCTGAACTGCCTCATCAGCAACAAAATCAAGCATTTCGGATCCAACAACTTTCAGAATTGCAGCTTCAACAGCATAGTGGCTGATTGCTTCGATAGATGCCCTGCCATAGTCGCCACAGTCAACTGTCAGTTTCTTCATCAGGGTATCGATATCATAACTTACTCTGTATACAGCTGATTCTGAGGCAAAAAGACGAATGACCTGTTCTGCCATTTTGTGTTTAAGCGCTCCGAATGATGAAATTAATACTCCGAACTGTTTTCTTTCGTTGGCATATTTAACTGAGTCATTAATTGCTTTCTTAGCAGCTCCGATTACATTGGCTCCAAGCTTAATGCGCCCCATATGCAGGATACTGAGGGCAATTCGGAAACCTTCTCCCCTTTTGCCAAGCAGGTTCTCTACAGGTACCTTGACATCATTAAAATAGATCTGTGCGGTTGAAGACCCTTTAATTCCCATCTTGTGTTCATCGGGTCCTACAACTACGCCGGGATATTTGCTTTCGACAATAAATGCACTGAGTACCCTGTCGGAATCAATCTTTGCAAATACTACAAGCGTGTCTGCAAAACCGGCGTTTGTGATCCACATCTTCTGCCCGTTAAGGATATAATATTTCCCGTCTTCGCTTAATTTAGCGTTAGTCTTACCCGAGTTAGCATCACTTCCGGCTCCGGGTTCGGTAAGACAATATGCTCCGATAAATTCACCGGACGCCAGTTTTGTAACATAGCGTTCTCTCTGGTCCTTGTTTCCATAGTACATAATAGGTAATGTGCCTATACCACAATGAGCCATATACGCTACTGAAAAGGAATAGCCTGCACCCGTGGTTTCAGCCACAAGCATCTGTGTTACAAACGATTGTCCGAATCCGCCAAACTCCTCAGGGATTGATATCCCCATTAATCCAAGTTCCCCCGACTTTTTAAGAATGGCTTTCATAAGTTCCCTGTCGCCTTTCTCAACTTTTTCGAGATTGGGATATACTTCAGCTTCAAGAAAATCAGTGCATGTCTGAGCAATCATTCTTTGTTCCTCATTGAATTCCTCAGGAATAAAAACATCTTTCGATTCAACTTCATTTACAAGAAATTCACCACTTTTCAAGAGTTTGTTGTTTTCCATTTTTTCAGATAATTATTTGGACTAGGTTATAAATCAATTGATTGTGCAATAAGTTCGGCAATGTCAAGGTTCCTGATTTCCTGTTCCCTGTTTTTGTACTTAAGGCCATCTGTGAGCATTGTCATGCAAAACGGGCAGGCAGTGGCAATTACCTTGGCATCAGTTTTAAGAGCATCTTCCGTTCTCTCAATAAAAACCTCCTTGTTGCCTTTTTCAGCTTCTTTGAACATCTGAGCCCCACCTGCTCCGCAACATAATGCAAAACTTTTATTACGATGCATCTCTACTAAATTGCCGGTCAGGTTTTTAAGTATACTTCTTGGTTCGTCATATATTTCATTTGCCCTACCAAGATAGCATGGATCGTGATAAGTTATTGATATGTTTTTTAATGAAGCTCTGTCAATCTTTAATTTACCCGCTTCAATATTCCTGTTCAAAAACTGAAGGTAGTTGATAACTTCATATTTTCCGCCGAGATCGGGATATTCATTTTTGAAGACGTTGAAACAATGCGGGCAGATGGTTATTATCTTTTTTACATCGTACATCCTGAATGTCTCAATAACCTGAAGCGCCTGCATCTGGTAGAGCATTTCGTTGCCCGCACGTCTTGCAGGATCCCCGTTGCATGTCTCTTCTTTCCCGAGAACAGCATAACTGACATTCAGATGTGTGAGGATTTTTGCAAATGCCCTTACAACTTTTTTGTACCTGTCATCGAAAGCTCCGGCACAACCGACCCAGAAGAGGTATTCAGGTTTCTCTCCTCTGGCAAAAAGATCTGCCATTACTGGGACTTCAATTTTCCGGATTTCCATTTTTTTCAATTCTATTTTTAATCTGCTTTTTGATGTTTTTGTTCCATTTCTTCCTTTGTGTTACTTAAGGACTACTTTGTGTTCCTTTGTGGTTGAATGAATTATTTTTTACCACAAAGGCACTCAAAGGTTATCACGAAGGATCACAAAGGATTTATTAAGTATTCCCAACATGAATGCATCACTTAATGTTTATTTCCAGATCTTTAGCCCAGAGCAACCTGTCTTCAGCTGAGTATTGCCATGGGGCACCATTATTTTCTATATTATTAAAAAGAGCTTTGATCTCCCCGGGAGCAGATGCTTCTTCCAACACAAGATATCTGCGCATATCGATTATGAATGTTGGATGGTTGATATTAATAGGACATTCTCTTGCACAGGCATTACAAGTAGTGCAGGCCCATAGTTCTTCCTCCGAAATATAATCCCTTAAAAGAGACTTGTTATCATTGAAATCTCTTCCGTTTTTAACCATTAACGGGCCTTTCTCCTTCATTCTTGCCCTGAGATCCATCATCACTTTCCTTGGTGATAGTTTCTTCCCTGTGATGTTTGCCGGACAAACCGCTGTGCATCTTCCGCATTGTGTGCATGCAAGCGAATCAAAATAGTTTTTCCAGGAAGCGTCTTCAGCATCTTTTACACCAAACCGTTCAGAAGGAGCTCCGGTTGACGATGTCGTGAAGGCTGTGCTTGAATCAAGCATCAGCTTAACTTCTCTGGTAATGTTGTCCATGTTTGGCAGTTTTCCCAGGGGATCAAGTCGTGAGAGGAATACATTCGGTACTGACATGAACACATGGAAATGCTTTGAATATGGTAAAATGTTTGCAAACAGAAATATCAGAAGAATATGTGTCCACCATGATGCTTCATACATTAACCTGTAATTTTCCGGCTTCCCATTCCTGATAAAACCTGCAATAACACTGCTGACCGGGAAAAGGCCGACTGACGATTCACCTGTAAGTGACTTATATTCTATATATCCTGTATTCATTGCCAGAAGTGAGACCATCAATAGAAGGATTATTGAAAGGGCAATATTTGCATCGATATGAGTAATCTTCTTCATCTCGATACCCTCAAATCTTTTTATATGAAAGAAGAGCCGGCGACTCAGAAAAATAATTATTGAAATTGCCACAAGGAGAGCGAAGATATCGCCTGAAGCTAAAATAATATTATAAACAGGGCCCAGGAATTTCAATGCCCTCTCCGTACCGCTAAGTCCGTCAATGACCATTTCAATACTCCCGAAAATAATTACACAGAATCCCCAGAAGACAAAAGCATGGAATAAACCAATGACGGGTCGTCGGAATATTTTTGTCTGGCCAAAGGCAACTGTAAGCATGACATTTATTCTCTTTCCAAAATCCTTCACCGGAAATGCAGGCCTGGTAAATCTAAAAAACCTGACAATCCTGTTAATGGTAAATGAGAACGCTCCAAGTGTTATTAAAAGCGCGAATGCAAAAACAATCTGTTTAGTCATTTTTACAAATTCAATTAATAATTCAAAATCACAGATATTATTAATTTTTTAAAATCGCAAAGACATCTATGTCGAATATTGTAGAGACGCCCAAATTGGACGTCTCTATATTTGCGTACTTTGCGGTTAATTATTTTTTAATTTCCTTAACAGCTTCAATTAGTTTTGGAAGAACCTTCATAGCATCGCCAACTATTCCGTACTGTGCTGCTTCAAAAATCGGGGCATCTTTATCGCTGTTTATGGCAACTATGTATTTTGATGAACTGATACCTGCCAGATGCTGTGTTGCACCTGAAATACCGACTGCAATATAGAGGTTCGGGGCAATGATCTTTCCTGTCTGTCCGGTATGCTCTTCGTGAGGTCTCCAACCTTCATCGGAAACCGGACGGGAACAGGCAGTCGCGGCACCAAGCAGTGTTGCCAGTTCAACCAGGGGTGGCCAGTTATCAGGCGACTTCATGCCTCTTCCGCCAGATACAACAATATCAGCGTCAGTTAAAAGTATCCTGCCTGATTGTTTTTGGACATTTTTTACCACAGTTTTTAATAATGATCCATCAACTACCGGATTCAGATTCTCAATAGTCGCATTGACCGGAGTTTCAATCAGATCATATGAGTTCTGTGCCAGAGTGAGTATCTTAACATCCGATTTGATTACCAGATGGGCAAAAGCACTTCCTGAACAGACCCTTTTATAAACAGTGAATGGATTAAGATTCAAGGGCAATCTGCTTACACCTGAACCTACCCCGGCTTTAAGACGTACAGATATCCTTGGGGCAATTGCCTTTCCTGTATTATTGTTCGAAATTACTATAACTGAGGCATTTTCTTTTCCGGAAATCTCAGAGATAACACTTGCATAAGCCTGGCTATCAAGTACTGCAAGCTGCTCATTATTAACATTTATGATCTTGTTGGCTCCATAATTGCCAAGCCTGGATAATTCGCCCTCATCAACCCTTCCGATTGAAACTGCAGTTACAGTTGTATTTAGCATTTTTGCAATTCCTGTGGCATAAGATACCAGTTCAAATGAAAGTTTCTTGAATTTTCCGTCCCAATTCTCGGTATATACTAGTACTGACATATCGTTTTGATTTACTATTTTTTAACTAATGATCAGATTACCTTTGCCTCATTCTGCAAAAGATCCAGAAGCTGTGCAGGGTTATCAGCATCAACAAATTTACAGGCTGCTCGTGGTGCTGGTTTTTCAAATTCCACAACTTGAGTCATTGGATCAACAGCGACCGGCTCAATCAATTTTACTGGTTTTGATCTTGCCATCATAATACCACGCATAGCTGCTATTCGTGGCTCTTTGGCAATTCCCTTCTGGACAATAGCAACAAAGGGTACGGGTACATTCACAACCTCTTTTCCCCCGTCTATTTCCCGGATCAAAACCGGTTGTCCGTTTTCAATTTTTATGTCTGAAACGGCAGAAACTGAAGGAATCCCCAGGAATTCAGAAATCATACCTCCAACTATTGAGCCATTGTAATCGCTTGACTCTATACCACACATTATTAACTCAAACTGTTCTTTTTTTACCACCTCAGCAATCTGTGCTGCTACAAACCATGCATCAGACGATATTGCATTTACTCTTATTGCATCATCAGCTCCGATGGCCAGGGCTTTGCGGATTGTTGGCTCTGAAGCAGCCGTACCAACATGGATTACAGTTACGGATTTTATTCCGCTCGTTACGTCATCCTTAAGTTCAAGGGCACGGGTAAGCGACAATTCGTCCCAGGGGTTAATAACCCACTGAATACCGGCAGTGTCAATTGAAGTATTTCCTTCGGCAAATTTAATTTTTGTAGTTGTGTCGGGAACATTACTGATACAGACCAGGATTTTCATCTAAACTTGAATATTAGTTAATTAACTTGTTTTAAAATTGATTAATAAAATCAATTTTGTGTTTTTCTACCTATGAGGCGGCAAATATAATAATTTATGATTCACAATCAAATCATATAAAGATCATTCTTTATGTATGTTCGAAACGAAATCAAAGCATAACAAGCTCATAATATAATAATTGATTAATGAAGAGATAACATAATTTTATTGCAGTCGAAAGATTTAATATTCTTCATTACTTTATTACCAGGTGGCAATGAAATCTCACCCGTGAATCTGGAATTATTTTTAGTTTTCTCAGTGCAACTCTGTGTTTCTCCGTGTTACTCTGTGTTAGTTCTTGTTTTTTTAGTTACACAGACCTGTCTGTCGGCAGTGCAGGGAACAAATGAGGATCCACAGAGAAATCAATAATCATTGCAATGGTTAAATACCTATAGCTAAAAATTGTCGCCCATATATACTATAATAACAATTTTAAATATAAATTCGCAACGCCAAAGACACATAAACTTATCTGATTTTTAAATTGAATAAACGAGTAAAAACATATATCGCAGTGGTGTTATCAATGATCTTCTGGTCATTTTCGTTCATATGGTTCAAGGTGGCAAATAAAACATTCCATCCAATGACAATTGTCTTTGTCAGGCTTCTGTTTTCAGTAATTCTCATGACAATTTTTCTCATCGCTACCAAGAATTATATGAAGATAAAAAAAACTGATCTGAAGCTCTTCCTGATGCTGGCTTTGTTTGAACCGTTTTTTTATTTTCTGGGTGAGAGTTTTGGACTTACTTATGTCTCGGCAACTGTTTGTTCAGTACTGATATCAACCATACCTGTTTTTGCAACTATCGGTGCCTGGCTGATCTTCAGAGAGAAGCTTAAAGCAATAAATTATGCAGGAATAATCATATCTTTTATCGGAGTCCTTGTGTTTATTCTTAATACGGATGGAACTATTTCATTCAGCATTAAAGGATTAGGATTACTGACACTTGCTGTTCTATCAGCCGTCGGTTATAATCTGACACTCAGTCGACTCGTTGGAACATATACACCGGTATACATTGTAAATGTTCAGAACATAATCGGGGCAGTTCTGTTTCTTCCTCTCTTTTTGATCTTCGATCTTAAACATTTTATCAATACCCATTTTACTTTTAATATGTTCAAACCGATAATAGAGCTTTCTATATTTGCATCTTGTGGCGCTTTCATTCTCTTCGCCTATTCGGTAAGAAATATGGGCATCACCAGGGCAAATGTTTTTTCAAATTGTATTCCTGTATTCACGGCTCTCTTNNAATAAGAGTATTGACGAAGCTCTTGCGTTCACCGGTAAAACTGCCTGATCCGCTGCAGATAGTTATATTCTGGTCATTAATACTAATTTATACAACCTCTCCGTTTAGATAAATCATACTATATTTGGAGTGCATCCGTAGTTATGGAAAAAAAAGTCCTGAATCTTCTCATTTTCATTGTAACTGTTTCACCTTCCTTTTCTCAAACGGGAGGTGATAATGTCTATGAATTCTTAAACCTTACACATTCCGGACTTGTTTCGTCACTTGGAGGTACAAATGTTTCATTACAGGGAAACAATCTCAACCTTGCTTATCACAATCCGGCTCTTCTTAATTCAGGAATGAACAATTGTCTTGCATTAAATTATGTCAATTATTTCGCCGGTATCAATTACGGGCTTGCCATGTATTCAAGATCATTTCCCGGAACAGGAAATTTTGCAGCAGGTTTAACCTACATAAATTATGGATCATTTACCGAGACTGATGCCTCAGGAACAATAACCGGTAGCTTCACCGCTGCTGAATATGCACTTTCATTGATATACTCGCGTCAGATTGATTCGCTTTTTTCTATTGGCGTGAACTTTAAACCGGTATTATCCCAACTTGAAAAATACACCTCAGCCGGATTCGCATTTGATTTAGGTTGTTCCTGGCATAACAGCTCCAATCTTTTTTCTGCAGGTCTTGTAATAAAAAATGCTGGCTATCAGGTTACTACTTATGCAGGAGAACCGCGTGAGAAACTACCTTTTGAGATACAGGCCGGCATTTCACAAACTTTGGCCCATGCTCCATTCCGATTCTCCTTGACACTGCGGCATCTTGAAAAATTCGACCTTACTTACCAATACCAGGAACCTGTTTCAGCAAGCGATACCAGGGTCTCATCCGGCTTTTTAGAAAATTCCATGCGGCATGTCATTCTGGGAGTCGAACTTATTCCCAGCAAAAACTTCTATTTAAGTGCAGGGTACAACTACCAGAGAAGAAAAGAGCTGGAGATCGAATCAAAAGTATCAACTGTTGGATTATCATGGGGTTTTGGTATTAATACCTCATTCCTGAATATTGAATTTGGGAGAGCGACATATCATCTTGCCGGATCTTCAAATAGTGTCTCTTTAATTGTCCGGCTCGATCGTTTTTATAAAAAGTACCGGAATTAATAGATGCTTAGGACAGCAGGGCACAGGCCACAGAGCATAGGTCAAGGAGCAAAACCTGAGCTCTGAGCCTTTCGGACTTGTCTTATAACAGTTTATTTATCACCTTTGTGGATTCTTTGCACGGAGCACAGAGCAAACTCTGAGCTCTGAGCTCTGAGCAATATACAAAAGAAGAAAGACCAGGGTAAGATAACATATATGGAAAAGAGACTAATTATAGCAATCGACGGATATTCGTCGTGCGGGAAAAGTACATTTGCGAGATTAATTGCAAAAGAACTCCGCTATATTTTTATTGATAGCGGAGCAATGTATCGTGCTGTAACACTCTTTTGCATGAGAAGAAAATTTATCACCATCAATGGGTTGAATACAATGGGGATCATCTCTGAACTTAAAGATATTCACATAGATTTCGTTTTTAATCCCGAAATAAACGAATACGAAACTTTTCTGAACTCTGAAAATGTTGAGAAGGAGATAAGGAGTATGGACGTGACCGCCCAGGTAAGCAGAATAAGTCAGATACCTGAAGTAAGGGCCAGTATGGTTGAGATGCAGAGACAGATAAGTGTTTCAAAGGGCATTGTGATGGATGGAAGGGATATCGGCACAGTTGTTTTTCCTGACGCAGACATTAAAATCTTCATGACAGCCTCAGTCGATATCAGGGCTAAAAGAAGGCACAATGAATTGAAGAATAAAGGAATAAACATTGATTTTGAAGAGATTAAGAGAACCATAATAGCCCGGGATATCGCTGATGAAAACAGGGATATAAGCCCGCTCAGAAGAGCAGACGATGCTATTGTTCTGGATAACAGTCGAATGACTGTCGAAGAACAGATGTTATGGATAAAAGAGATCATTGATAAGAAGCGAAATGATAGTTGAGATTGATAAACAGTCGGGGTTTTGTTTTGGTGTGCAAAATGCTGTCGAGATTGCGGAAAAAGCTCTTCGTAGAGGGGAGAAGGTTTTTTCACTGGGTTCTATCGTTCATAATGATAAGGAAGTGGACCGGCTTTCATCTCTCGGACTGGTTTCAATAGATCACGAGAAGTTCAGAAACCTGAAGGATTGCAAAGTTCTTATCCGGGCTCATGGAGAACCACCTGAAACATATAAAGTTGCTGAAAAAAATAATTTAACAATAATTGAGGCTACAT
Organism: Bacteroidales bacterium; assembly: GCA_003141525.1. GTDB lineage: Bacteria > Bacteroidota > Bacteroidia > Bacteroidales > VadinHA17 > LD21. Next base: position 37,849 of record PLML01000049.1, on the reverse strand, counting down.
GTCCGATCGTAAAAAAGCTGCAATCGAAAATCAGAGAGACATGGAAAAGAACAAAGGAGGGTGAAGGACAAGTCGTGATTTTTGGGAAACCGGGTCATGCTGAAGTGGTTGGATTGCAAGGCCAGATAAATAATGAAGGTATACTTGTATCTGGTCCTGAAGATTTCAGGAAAATAGATATATCAAAGCCTGTTTATCTTTTTGCTCAAACAACTATGAGCGTTAAAGAATACAGTAATCTTACAAATATTCTGCGCACAAAGATGGAAGAAAGCGGGGTTTCGGATCCCGTCAAAAACCTGATAATAAATAAAACAATCTGTGGTCAGGTCTCAAATCGCGAGCCACATCTTAAAGTATTTGCTAAAAAACACGATACAATTATTTTTGTCAGCGGACGGGAAAGCTCCAATGGTAAGATGCTTTATTCAGTCTGTAAAAATATCAATCCCGATACATATTTTGTTTCCAGTCATGAAGAACTTGATAAATCATGGTTTATTGGTAAAAATTCCGTAGGGATCTGTGGTGCAACTTCGACACCTAAATGGCTTATAGAAAACATCCACGATATCATTTCAAATATCTGACTATTGGATTGTTCCGGCATTTGTCAGGCTTAAAAAATTGTATTACCTTTGTGCCTTATTTTACAATAATAATTTATGGCAAAGATTAAAAAAATCGGGGTACTGACATCCGGGGGTGATGCACCGGGAATGAATGCAGCTATCCGTGGTGTCGTTCGAACTGCTGTTTATAACGGACTGGAAATAATGGGAATACGACAGGGTTACCAGGGTATGATAGATGCCAGCTTCATGCCAATGCAGTCGTCCAGTGTAAGCGATATTATACAGAGAGGAGGAACAATACTGAAAACTGCCAGATGTGAGGAGTTCAGGTCCCCCGAAGGCAGACNNTTTAACGAGGAATATGATATACCTTTTGTCGGTATCCCGGGAACAATCGATAATGATATTTACGGTACTGATTACACTATTGGTTACGATACAGCTCTGAATACCGTAGTAGAAGCTGTTGATAAAATAAGAGATACAGCCAGTGCTCATAACAGGATGTTTTTTGTTGAAGTGATGGGTGCAGAAGCAGGATTCATAGCTCTTTACAGCGGAATTGCCACTGGTGCTGAAGCAATTATTATACCTGAAATAGAGGGAGCTGACAAGGACCTGAAAACGATGATAGAGGCAGGTAACACACGCAAGAAATCAAGCAATATAATTATTGTTGCTGAAGGCCTCAAGGAAGGAGGCGCATTTGCAATGGCTGAGAAAGTGAAAAATGATTTTAAAGACTATGACGTGAGGGTTTCAGTACTGGGACATCTGCAACGCGGAGGTTCTCCATCTGCAATTGACAGGGTTAATGCAAGCCGTCTTGGTCACGCTGCAGTAGAAGCTCTTATTGATGACCAGAAGAGTGTAATGGTTGGTATAATGAACGGGGAGATCACACTCGTACCTTTCCGCAGAGCCGTAAAACTTCACAAAGATGTAAACCACAGCCTTGTGGATTTAGCTAAAATATTATCCGTATAGAAAAATTCATTATATGCCTGCATCAAAAGTCTATTTTACCAATCTCAGGTCAAAACCATCACAAAATCTTTTCAAAAAGCTTGAAGCATTAATTGTCAAAACCGGAATTAATAAAATTGATTTCCAGAGAAAAATAGTTGCAATAAAACTGCATTTCGGAGAACCTGGGAACCTTGCCTACCTGAGGCCAAATTATGCCGCGCGGATAGTCAAGTTTATAAAAGCAAAAGAAGCAATACCTTTTCTGACCGATTGCAACACCCTGTATTTTGGAAGACGTTCAAATGCACCAATGCATCTTGAAGCAGCTTTTGAGAATGGATATAATCCTTTAACAACGAATTGTCCGGTAATAATCGGTGATGGAATAAAAGGAACTGATTACCGCGAAATTGAACTAAATCTTGAGTACTGTGATGTTGCGAAAATCGGTAGTGCAATAGCTGATTCTGATGTAATAATATCATTGAACCATTTCAAAGGGCATGAGATGACCGGATTTGGAGGAGCTTTGAAGAACCTGGGAATGGGCTGTGCCTCGGTAGGTGGTAAACTGTTTCTCCATTCTGGTTCTTCTCCTGAGATATTTGAAGCAAATTGTACAGGATGCAGGGTTTGTGAGAAATATTGTGCCCACGATGCCATCGTAGTTGGTAAAGACAAGATTGCGCATATTGATTATGTTAAATGTGTTGGTTGCGGACAATGTGTTGCAGTATGTCAGTACGATTCTGCCAGAGTAGTATGGCAAAATTCTTCCGAAACAGTCTGTAAGAGAATTGCAGAATATTCATTAGCAGTTATCAAGGATAAACCATCCTTTCATATTAATTTTATAATGAATGTCTCCCCCGATTGTGATTGCTGGGGATTCAACGATTATCCTTTGGTTCCTGACCTTGGCATAGCCGCTTCATTTGATCCGGTTGCACTTGATCAGGCATGTGCCGATCTCGTAAAAGCAGCGCCTGCGCTGCCGGGAAGCAGGATCTGTGATGACCATAATGATAATGATATGACCGGAGAAGATAAATTCAAAAAGGCTCATCCGGATACTTTCTGGCAGGCTGGTCTGGAACATGCAGTTAAAATCGGACTTGGTAGCACAGAATATGAATTGATTACTGTGTAAAAAATAAACCGGATATACCTGTAGCCTTCATGAATGCTAAAGTAAGTATTGCCCGCCTTTCGATTATTTCCAATTCCCTGCTGATTTTAATGAAGTTGGCAGTCGGACTTATCAGCGGGTCGGTAAGCATTTTATCTGAAGCTATCCATTCTTTGATGGATCTTATTGCAGCAATAATTTCATTCTTTTCAGTCAGGGTTTCAGATAATCCTCCCGATTTACGACACCCATACGGACATGGTAAAATTGAAAATATTTCAGGAGTGATTGAATCACTTCTGATTTTTCTGGCTGCAGTTTGGATCATTATTGAAGCTGTGAGGAAACTCTTTGGAGAGAAGATCGAACTTGAATCCATAGCCCTGGGCTCAATTGTAATGCTCATATCAGCAATAGTCAATACTTTTGTCTCACGCAGATTATATAAGGTAGCCCGTGCTACAAATTCCGTGGCGCTTGAAGCTGATGCTCTCCATCTTAAAACAGACATTTACACTTCACTTGGAGTTGCAATTGGCCTGGGTCTTATAATGGTTACAGGAATCAACTGGCTCGATCCGGTTATTGCAATTCTGGTCGCTCTGTTTATTATTAATGAGGCATATCATCTTCTGACGAAAGCCTTCACTCCTCTTCTTGATACGGCTTGGGGTAATAATGAGATTGCCGGACTCGAAAAGCGATTAAAAGAGCTGGGTGTCAGTTATCATGACCTCAGGACAAGAGTGGCAGGAAATTATCGTTTCGTTGATATTCATATTCAGATTCCTGAAGATGTTACAGTTGGAAGCGCACACAAATACTGTGACAGAATAGAGAATGAGCTAACTTCGGTCTATGAGAACCTGACCGTGACAATTCATGTGGAACCAGGTTAAAGAATGCCTCAGGGTTTCTTAATGTCTTAGCTGATTTATTTAACAACAACAAACAAATATTAACCAAAGTTGAAATATTTGATAACAAGAATATTTCTTTATTTTACATAAAACTTAATCCTATGAGACACAAACATATTTTCACACTGCTGGTTATTTTTAACTGCTCTTTAATCCCAGGTTTTGCTTCAACTAAGTCTTCCAATTCATATTATACCCAAAAGCCAGACGATCCAGCAGCTGTCTTTTTCACTCCTGAAAACTTCAGTATTAAAACTGATGGAAAGACCGATGTATCTGTTCAACTTCAAAATGCAATCAATCAGTTAAAAAAAGACAGAAATTTCGGTATACTGTTTATTCCCGAAGGAATTTACACGATTTCTAAAACAATTTATATCCCTGCGTCGATACGGTTGATCGGATACGGAAAAAACCGTCCGGTAATTATCCTTAAGAAAAATGCTCCCGGATTTCAGGTACCAAATCCCGATGATAAGGGAAAAGCTTCTTACATGTTCTGGTTTACGAGTGGTATTGTTGAACCGGGAAAAGAGATCAGGGATGCAGGAGCCGGTACCTTTTACAGTGCACTTTCGAACATCGACCTGAAAATAGAAGACGGAAATCCTGCAGCTGTAGCTTTGCGGACTCACTTCGCCCAGCATAGTTTTGTTTCACATTGTGATATACACATTGGCAACGGAAAAGCAGGTTTGTTCGATATCGGGAATATGATCGAAGATGTGAAATTTTTTGGCGGCGAGTACGGCATTTACACTACTAAAGCTTCCCCTGGTTGGCAATTCATGATGCTCGATACCTATTTTGAAGGTCAGCGTAAAGCAGCAATAAAAACTCATGAAGCAGGTTTTACTATTGTCCGTATGAGTGTAAAAAATGCTCCTTCAGCTATACTTGTCGATCAGAATTACTGGGAAAAGCTTTTCCTGGAGGACTGTCGTTTTGAAAACATCTCAGGGCCTGGTATTGAAGTCAGTAACGAAGATAATGCCCACATGCAGGTAAATATCCGAAATCTTATATGCAGCAATGTTCCTATTTTGGTCCATTATCCTAAACTTAATACAAATACGCCCGCACCATCGAAGATTTACATTGTAAAGAGGTTTATCTACGGACTTCAGATGGATGATTTAGATTCTGATGCGCAGATCAGAACTACCTGTGAAACAGAAGCTCTTAAAACTCTGCCAGCTGAACCCGTTTCCGATATTCCTGAACTTCCTGAGATGGGAAGCTGGGTAAATCTTAAAACGCTTGGTGCGAAAGGTGATGGAGTAACCGATGATACTAAAGCTATCCAGGTTGCTATAGATCAGTATCCAAATATCTATGTTCCACAGGGATCATACCGGGTGAGTGAAACTCTTAAGCTCAAACCGTCAACAGTTCTGATTGGTTTCCACCCGATGGCTACAAATTTTACTCTTATCGAAAACTCACCTGCTTTTGGCAGTTTCGGTGCTCCTGAAGCGTTAGTTGAAGCACCAGAGGGAGGAACAAACATAATTACGGGAATCGGCTTATATACAGCACAAAACAATTACAGAGCCGTTGCCTGTAAATGGATGGCTGGTGAAAAATCGATGATCAGCGATGTGAAGTTCATTGGCGGACACGGAACTATGAACCCTGGCCCCATTGTACCATGGAAATGGGAAGAAAACAAACCACCACAGGGCCAGACAGGTGCAACAATCTCAGAACAAGCCTGGGATAGTCAGTACTGGAGCCTGTGGGTGACAAATAACGGGGGAGGAATTTTCAAGAATATCTGGTCTGCAAGTACCTTTGCAATATCTGGTTTTTACGCTTCAAATACTAATACACGTGGTCGTATTTATGCCATGTCGGTGGAACATCATGTCAGGAATGAAGTCCGTTTAAATAATGTTTCAAACTGGAACATATATGCTCTTCAGCTTGAGGAGGAGAACCGTGAAGGTTCGGAATGTCAGCCCCTGGAACTGGAAAAATGCAGTAATATGACGATTGCCAATTTATATATGTTCCGGGTAATCAGGGTTAAAGTACCTTATCCCTATTCAGTCAGAACCTGGGATTGCTCAAATCTTGAATTACTTAACATTCACAATTACAGCCAGATCAAGTACACAACAGATAATCCCCTGTACGATATCAATACCGGTATTGAGGTCCGTCCGGTTGAACTGGCCCGTTTATTCATAAGCGGCAATACTCCAAAATTGAGTTCAGCCAGGAACAATGAAACAGTTCTGTTGCTTGCCAAAGGATTCGAGTTTGCCTTAGGATTGTGCCATGACTCGAAAGGCAATATATATTTCGCAGAACAGCGCATGAAAAGGATTTATAAATGGTCGGTTGAAACCAATTCCCTTTCTCTCCTGGCCGATTTCCAGTGGGAACCTCTTTCCCTGGCTTGTGATTCGAAAGATAATCTTCTTGTGGTATTCCGATATAATCCCCAACCTGGTTTATTGATAAATGGTCAGCCAGAAAGATATGTCAATCCACCTGATGCCAATGGGACATCATTTAGCGGATGGGGGAATTCAGGTTTTGGGACCATGGTATATTCTGTAAATCCGGGGAATCCGGAAGAAACTATCCAAAAGTTGGAGAAGGTCCCGATGGGATCAGTTGACAATATTTTCAAAGCTCTTTATCCGTCCAACCGGTGGCGCGATTCTCATGATTTTAATGCAATTTCAGTGAACCGGAATACAGAATGTTTTATTGCACCTGATGGAAAAACAATCATTCCTGTATGTTATGATCTAGCTAGATCATGTGCTCTCGTCGAGGCAATCCCGGGCAAACAATTATATGCTGCTGACGAGTATGATAAACGCACGGTTAGATTCAGTGTGGATACCAAAGGATATATTTCAGATCTGCATTACTTTGCTGAGAAAGGTGAATTCAGTTCAATACCTGATAATCAGGGCAATGTATATATTGCCGATGGTGAGATATATGTTTTCAGTAATGATGGAAAACAATCGGGATTGATACATGTTCCAGAGCGTCCATCAACAATTGCATTCGGAGGACAAGACGGCAAATCTCTTTTCATTACAGGAAGATCTGCCTTGTATAGGTCTGAGATTAAATAGAATGTTGAATTTTATCAGGTTTTAGTCTGAAAAAGATGCATGAGGAACTCTATTTCACCGGAGTGCTGTTTTTTATACATCTGACAGAAAAACCGTCTTGCTCAAATCTTCCCCAACTGAATCCACCACTACCATCATAACCCAAATATCTGCAATAGGCACCACCTCTTACGAATTCCGTCGAAGTCCACCAGGCACCGTAGGACCCTAAGTCATAGAATCCTCCATCAAAGTTACGGATTCCGCCCGGACGAGCTGTAAAGCCTGTTTCGTTCGTTGCATCATTGTTATTGCTCCGCCAATGGGTTAAACCGGTTTCTTTTAGTTTGCCAACTGCAGCACTGTCACCTCCAAGATAGGTTATCAGNNGTCCTATATCGATTGCATACCAGTTGTACAAAACTCCATAATCAGATTTATTGATTTGGCTATTATCATACACACACCAGGCAGGTGACATAAGATTATACCAATCCCAAGCCGATGTAACCAGGGGTATATCTGTACCATTTCTGTATTTAGTAGCCTTAAGGTTTTCGGTCATCCATGTCTGTGTGCCAATAGTCTGTGTTGTATAATAATTGCCTTCTCCGTCAAAAACAGAACCAGTCTGGTCATTTAGATATGTAGTAAAGCTTGTCTGATTGCCATAACTTATGCCGGCACTATTTATTGCATACGCTCTTAAATAATATACTGTAGCTGGTTTAAGGAGTGTAATTGTACTGATAAATGATCCTGATCCACTTCCCTCAAGAGTCCTGTAGTTCTCAACGGTTGGATTCTCGTTGATGCTCCAGGTAACACCCTTTGAAACTACGGGTGCTCCTCCATCATTTGTAACAATTCCACCTGAACTGGCAGTCGTGGAAGAAACGTCGGTTATCGTTACAGTTGTAATTGAAGGAGGTTCCGGATTGTCTTTCTTACAGGAATTAATTAAAAAAATTAACAGAAGTAAAAATATTCCTGCCGAATTTCTATTAAATCTTTCGAATGGCATCATATTTTGTTTGTCTTTATCAACAAATTCCTCCAGTCAAATTTACATTTTTTAATGTTTATACGCAAATTTAAACTCAGAGGAATGATTACCTGATCACGTCTCACCTGCTGACCTGTTTGAATGAGATTTCGAGTGGCAGGCCTCGAAAAGCCTCTCCACAGATTTTCTACTTTTTATTAATATTGTTTGCTTTCAGAAAATCGAACTCAGCTTTATGAAGTCCCGGGGAAGACCGGAACTGATCTCCAATTTCCATTATGCTTTCTTTGGACTTATCATATTCTGTCCATTCCGGAAGATCTTTACCATTTGGGTCGCCTTCTTTTACAAAATTCACCCAGTAATCATTCATAGTTTTCTCTACAGCAAAATCAGCATCCCGCCAGGGGCGTTTCCACAGGTGAAGAGTATGAAGGGCAAAAGGTACTTCGGAGGTATGGAATGCTCCATAATCGGGGAATCCAGGTTTATCCACAGGAACATGACTGAACTGATAAATATATGCCTTGCTTTTACTGAATCCCGCCCAAAGATGTGCAGGAAGGGCTGCAAACTGCATTAGACTTAATTCTTTCAATGAAGCTGCAACCTGTTCATCAGTGTTACCCGGGAAAATTTTCAGGTATTCTTTTGCCTTATCACCATATTTTTCACCAGCCTGCTGCCTGTATTTTTCAATTGTCATTTTCTGTTCTCCCATAAGGGATCCGTCACCGCTTACCCAGCCTGCCATCATTGCAACATCATTAAACTGTCCATTCTTAAAAGCTGTAAATACATCCTTCGGAATTACAAATCCTTCATAAACAGGCCCAAAATTCCCTCCTCCAGCAATTAGCTCATCAGCTGACTTTTGACGTAGTTCTGTAATATTTGCTGACTTCATTTTTCCCATAAAAGCAATACCTGATTTTTCGGCTTCAGCTAGATTACTTTTCATAAAACCGCTGAGTATCCCACCACTCTGGGCAATAGCTCCGCGGAAAAGACCTTTGGCAAGGGGAGAAGCCACAAGTGCACTCACACTCATCGATCCTGCCGACTGACCAGCTATGGTAACTTTTTGAGGATCGCCTCCAAATGCTTCTATATTTTTTTTGATCCATTCAAGGGCCGCAACCTGGTCGAGCAGGCCGTAATTGCCTGAGACCTTAGCTTCCGATTCACGGCTCAGCTCCGGATGGGCCATGAAACCCAAAACTCCCACCCTGTAATTAATGCTGACAAAAATGATCCCTTTCTTTGACATTTCTTCTCCGTCATACACAGCGCAGGCAGCTGATCCAGAGGAAAATCCACCGCCATAAATCCAGACAAATACAGCCAGTTTATCTTTTGCCGACTTAGCCGGAGTCCATATATTAAGGTAAAGGCAGTCTTCACTCAGATTATCAGGCGGAGTTATGAATTCTTCTGTCCACATCATGAAAGGAACTGGTTTTCTTTGCATCGGGCTGGCAGAGAATTTATCGCATTTCAGAACTCCGGTCCAGTTCTTTGCGGGCTGCGGAGCTTTCCAACGTAAATCACCCACGGGTGGAGCCGCAAACGGAATTCCTTTAAAAATTGTTATATCACCGCTTATATATCCCGATACAAGCCCGTTTTCAGTCTTAATTACAGATAGTTGAGCTGACAGGTTGATAGAAAAGCATGCAATTACTAAGCCTAACCAAAATAAGCGCAGATTTATTAAGCTCTTCATATTTGATATTTTTAATATAACAAGAAGCTAAGATAAACTTTATGCTTCAGCAATTATAGCCTTCATAAATTCTGCAGCCAGTTTTGCATTTTTATCCGCAAATTCTATTCCTACAGTCTGCCCGTTTACAATTGGCAGGGGATGGCAAAGTTCGTAACTCATATAGCCGGAATAGCCGATCTTATTCATAGCCTCAACGAAATGACGATAATAATCTTCGCCTATTACTTTCCCATCTTTACCTCTTTCATATTCGCCTCCAAAATGCGATAAAACCTGGAGGTTACCAACAGCCTGTGCGGCTTTATGAATATTTTCAGGGCTCTTGTCATCTAAGATTGGAACATCAAGCGAAACTTTCAGACTGGGAGAACTTACTTCTTTAACCATACGAAGCACATCGGGATAATCCTTTACAACAGGTTTATGATTCTGCAGAGCCAGAATAACACCTGCGTCTGAAGCATACTTTGCACATTCAGTCAGTCCTTCACGGACCCAGGACCAGGTCTCGTCCTCAGTGAATTTCGTATGCGTGTAATTCCATATATCCCTGGCTATATCGTATTGTGCTAATTGAGGATGCAAAGTAACACCGGGCCAGCCCATGAACATCCTTAATGTTTTTGCGCCAAGATCAGATGTCATCCTGATCAGGTTTTTGATATACACGATCTGACATTCCCTGTGTTCCGGGATCGGGCTGCTCAGATCATTATTTCCGGCAACTCCGTATATCTCAATACCTGTTCCGTCAGCCACTTTTCGCAGCTCTTTACATTTTTGGGTTGGCCAGTCGAGGGGATTGCCGTGAGGTCGTTTCCCATCAATTTCAATACCTGAATAACCATATTCTTTGGCTCTTTTAATCATCTCTTCAAGCGGTAAAGCTGATCCCCTGTACCATACTCCAAGAAATGTGATACTGTATAATCCGACCTTTATATCAGATTTTTTCTTTTGGTCACCAAGAGATAAAGCATGAATGCCTGTGGCAATTCCAGCTGTGGCAGTAAGTGTGGTTGCAACAAACTGTCTGCGGTTCATTGGACTACTTTCTTTCATATGCGTTTCTCCATTTTAATAGTCCTCCAAGTTAATAATTTGAAAAATATAATTCATTATAAATATGTATCTTGTATCTTTAAATAACGATTTTTAACAATTGTGCAATAATTTAAAACTTTCATTATGTCACTTGTCGAGAAAATTGCGAGCGATCTTATAACCGCCATGAAGGCCAAGGATAAAGTTGTCCTCGAGGCAATAAGAGCTGCCAAAACTGCTTTCACATTAGCCAGAACCGAGAAAAGTGGGGATACTGTCCTGACCTCTGAAGAGGAATTAAAAATCATCCAGAAGATGGTCAAACAAAGAAGGGAATCGGCTGCGATATATAAGGAGCAGAACAGACCCGATCTATTTGAGAAAGAGATTACTGAAGCAGAGGTTCTTGAAAAATATCTTCCTGCAAAAATAAGCGAAGAGGAGCTTTTAAACATTATTAAGGGAATCATTGCACGTGTCGGCGCTAAATCTCAGTCAGATATGGGAAAGGTAATGGGTGTTGCAACCAGGGAACTGGCTGGAAAAGCTGACGGGAAAGAGATCTCGGCTAAAGTAAAACAATTGCTTGGTTCATAGTGTATTTCACCAGATAAGTCTTAAAACAAGTTTACATATTAAGACTTATTGGAATGTTTCACAAAGTGCCTAAAATGTAGAAATCCATTGACCCTCTGCGGTTAAAGAAGGTCTTTTTAATGTCCCAAATCTATTCTGTAATAAAACACGATGCCGGTAAATTTGCACCATTAAACAGATTTGGAATAGCAGTATTTCTCCATGCAAATCGAACGGCTACCGGTAACTTTACTTTTTTAGACGTTACAATTACCTTCTGGTCTTTTATTTTTGCTTCTCCAGGATAGAAGACCTTATCTGCACCTGCAATCTCAAAACATGTCAATTTATCTCCTGCTCCATGCAATCCTTCGCTATAGTCAAATGAAATAATTGCTTTGTTCTTATCGATTGTCATTGCTTTAAACAAAGGTCCGGAATCTTCAGGTATTGCCTTTTTGTAGTATCTGTTCAATGCAATATTAGCCAGTCGCAATGCTGCATCCTGTTTATTTTTCGGATGGATGTTGAGAGTATCGCAGAGATCGCTCAGTACAGCCATTCCTGTATTTGGCACCTCCAGAACTCTCCTTTGGGCATCCCTCACCTCAACTCCTTCAAATGGATTTCCGTACTTGTAAGGGGCAATCTGTGCAAAATAAAATGGAAAATCATATCCCCAGTGGTTTCTCCAGCTTTTAATCAATTCCGAGAGCATTTCCTTGTAAGCATAGGCATTTATCGTATTCGCTTCACCCTGGTACCATAAGACTCCCGCAATTCGGAAAGGTATTAGGGGGGAAATCATGGCATTATAAATCCTGGCCGGCTCTACAGGTCCCCAGGGTACCGGTTTTTGTTTGGCAGCAGCTTCCTTAAGAAAATTATTTTTCTGAATCACTTCTTCCGGCATCCATGCCTCAGCAGGTGTCCCTCCCCAGCTGGAATTTATAACCCCGACAGGTATTCCCAGTTCTTTATTCAGTTTCCTTGCAAAGAAATATCCTATAGCACTGAATGTTCTCATCTCATCAGAGGTACATACCGACCATTTACCTGCTAAATGATCCTGCGGATAAAGTGAAGTTGAAGTATTGACTGTAAAAAGACGGATCTCAGGATAATCAGCATTTTTTATCTCTTCTTCTCCGTTATTTATCCCCCACTGTGCAGACATTTCCATATTTGACTGACCTGAACATAACCAGACCTCTCCTATTAACACGTTTTTTAATACTATCTCATTTTGACCCTTAATGCGGATGTTTAATGGTCCGCCGGCCCCCGGCGTTTTGATGCTAATCTTCCATGTTCCCTGGGTGCTTCCCTGGGTAGTAACCTCAGTATCCATCCAATCAGCTTTTATTACGATTTTTTCACCGGTCTTTGCCCAGCCCCATATAATTACGTCTGATTTTTGCTGAAGAACCATGTTGTCCGAAAATATCTCCGGAAGCGAAATATTTCCCCGGCTGATCTGAAGGAAAATGAATAAAACAACAATTGCTAAAGAAACTCTTTTAATGAAGGTTTTCATTTTGATATAATTTAGTATACAAACATAATCAGAATAGAGTAAAAACCCGATTGTGTACAGGAAATTAGGATACCTGCTGCCTTAAAAGATCATATCCATGAGATTTATCTGCTTGAATCAATTTGGTCTATTCATATTTAAGCGATTGTGCAGGATTAACCCTCGCTGCCCTGAGTATCCTGTAACTGATTGTAAGAAGAGCTATTCCAAGCGCTATACTTAAGCCTGCAACAAAGCTGAATACACCAAGGTTAATTCTGTAATAGAAGTTCTGTAGCCACTTTCCTGCGATATAATATATTAAGGGACAGGCAATAAGTGCAGAAATTGATACGAGGATTATTACCTCTCTCGATATCTCAACATATATACCAGTAACCGAAGAGCCCATTGCCTTTCTTACTCCTATCTCCTTGGTTCGTTGCTCGACAGTAAATGATGTAAGTCCAAAAAGTCCGAGTGCAGCAATAAATATTGCAAGAATTGAAAAGATCACTGCCATCTGGGCGTTCTGCTTTTCCTGAATGTACATTTTTTCAAAATCCTGATCGAGAAAATAATACTGTAGCGGATTATTTTGTACAAATTCTTTCCATTTGGATTCAATCTCACTTATTGTCTTTGAATAATTCCGGGCAGATAATCTGACAGTGATGTAGCCCCATAACATCCCGTCATTCTGGAATTTGAAAATGCATGGATTAATAGGATTACGAAGTGATTCAAAATTGAAATTCTTCACAACTCCCAAGATAGGAAGATAGTTCATCTTACCTGAATCACCGGGCTCCATGAACCTTGTTTTCTGGATGTCGGTAATTCCAAAATTCTTTATCGTACTTTCATTGACAATACATGCTTCCTTATCGGACGAATAGGATTCATTAAAATATCTTCCTGAAACCAGGGTCATACCGTATGTATCAAGAAAATTATAATCGGCCCAGGTGGTCGTCATAAGAAAGCTCTCTTCTTTTCTTCCTTCAATCCTGTAACCATTAGTATTATTAACACGACCCGGGACAGCCGTAGAACTGGAAATATTCACTACACCCGGTATGTTCTTTACAGCTTCCTTGAACGATTTCATTTTTGTCCCGAGGGCATTCGCCCTGTTTATAACTATTAACTGCTCTTTATTGAATCCGATGTCTTTATTGAGCATGTAGCTTATCTGCCTGTACATAACAATAGTACCGACAATGAGCAGTATGGAGACGGCAAACTGAAAAACAACCAGTATTCTTCTCAACCGTCCATTTTTCATGCTGTTTCTTACGCTCCCTTTAAGCACTTCATAAGGGTTGAACGATGAAAGAAACAGGGCGGGATAGCTGCCCGCCAGAAAACCTACGACAACCGTGAAAAGCAACAGCAAAGGGACGGTATACCAGTCAGCAAAAAGTCTGAGAACGAGTGTCGTACCAAGCAGGTTATTAAAATAAGGGAGTGTAACTTTAATAAAGATCAGAGCTAATACCAGTGAAATTAATGAAAGGATGAATGACTCAGAAAGAAATTGTGTAATCAACATGCCTCTGGATGAACCCCCGATTTTCTTAATCCCAACCTCTTTTGCCCTCCTAGATGCCTGTGCTGTTGAAAGGTTCATGAAATTAATTGCTGCAATAAGAACAATAAGCACAGCGATACTGCCGAATATTATAAGATACTTCGGATCGCTGGCTGCTTTAAACTCCTGTTGAATTGAGGAGTCAAGATGAATATTTTTCAGATTCTGTAAATAAAACCTGTACTTATTTCCCTGCTTTTCAAAATCTTCCATCGAGACACCCAGGTACTGCTGAGCTTCAGGGCCGACGTATTTTTTCAACATTTCAGGTATTTTCTGATCAACCGTTGCATAATTGGTGTTTGGTTTCAGAAGTAAATAGGTGCTAAGGTTATTGCTCAACCATATCGGGTTTTTTGACCTTTCGTCAGTCATAAAAGAAGTAAGGATATTAGCTTCAAAATGTGATTTTGAAGGAACATCTCCCATCACTCCGCTAACTATATATCGTATGGTATCGGTTCCTATCCTGATGGTTTTGTCAATCGGGTTTTCATTGCCAAATATTCTTTTTGCTGTCGACTCCGACAGAACCGCTTTATGCGGGGCATTAAGAAGATTCTTCGGATCGCCTTTAAGAACCGGAATTGAAAAGAAATTAAAGAAGGATGAATCTGCTTCAATCATGTGTTCTTCAGTAAATGTCTGATTATTATACTCCATAACTGTAGGGCCCCTCCCTGACATCCTGAGGAAATCTTCAACTTCAGGGAATTCCCTCAACATAGTAGGGCCCATTACAGCAGCTGATGTTGCAATAGTGATTTCCTGACCGCCTATTTTACCGTTCAATATTGCCCGGAAAATACGATCTTTTTTCGTATTAAATTTATCATAGCTTGCTTCATTTATTACATACAGTGCAATAAGAAGGCTGCATGCAATACCAATTGAAAGCCCAAGAATATTAATTATTATGTACGCGCGTTGTCTTTTAAAAGACCTCAGGCTGTGCCTGATAAGATTGTTCAACATAGTTACAGTTTTATAAAAGATTATTCAATTAATTAGTTTAAAGATCTCCTTGCAATTTTTAAAATACCAGGATCTCGTTCAATAGACGAAAAAAAAACGGGTGTGCTGCAAAAGAATAATTTGTTCAATTGCGGAAAACTTTGTACAAGTCCGGGACCAGATAAACCTAAAATCCTTTCTTCGGCATATTATCGATATCTTCCTTGGTTCGATTAATTTTATGAACTACTTTCCCGGAATTAAACTGGTATGTGAATTTTAACCAGACTGGAACGACAGACAACCTTAAATTACCCTGAGAATGACTGTAAAAATCCTCACCTTTGATTTCTGTCCCCTGATAAGTGAAAGATTTTGAAAATGGAAGGGCACTGGTAATCCCGACTTTGAATTTTTGGTTGAAAGTTTTTTCAAGTGAAATAAAATAGAGCGCATCACTGAATGACAAACTCTGAATATCGATTTCAGGACTGGTATACTGAAACCGAAATGATGCAACGATATCGTATTTGAATGTCACAATAGCTGAAAGGCCGGATTCAAATGCAATTCTTTGTCTGTTATTTATATCGTATTGTTTTGCGAGGTTGTTCCCTGTTGTACAAATGTTGAACAACTTAAAATATGGATTTATGGCAATAGCTTTGTGAAGCTTCAATGCTCCTTCCATCTGTATGCCATATTCATGAATATTTCCAAGATTGGCTATCCGGGTTTCAAAAATACCCGTATCGCTAATAAAAGTATAATGATTGATGGCATCAGTTCTTTCTTTATAGAATAGCTGTAATGAAATAAAATTATTGCCAATGCTATTTGAGTAATCGATGGATAAGTTTTGTCTGAATTCAGGTTTCAGGTCAGGATTTCCGCTCTCTACAGTATAAGGGTCATCTATAGAAGTGTAAGGATTCAATTCATAGATGTTCGGGCGATTAACTGTACGACTATAAGATAATTTTATGTTTTGTTTCGGAGTAAGTTTATAGTTTATTGTTGCATTCGGCAATAAAGCAAAAACATTATTGTTAAAGCCATTGGTCAAACGGGATGTCGATTCTTCAGCTCTTAATCCTGTACTCAGAGTATATTTTGAAAAATTATATGTGATTGTTCCATATAATGCAAAAATACTTTCGTCATATTTAAATCCGTCCGACTGCCTGTCCTGCAGCAATTGTGATTTGGCCTTAATTCCGGCATCAAATTTGAGCTTTTCGGTAATTGGTGAAGTATAATCGATCTTAAAGCTTACTGAGTTTTGTTCGGGTTTTACAGTATTTACCTGCTTTAGTGAATAATTATCAGGCATACTATCTGTGCTGATATAGGTTGTACTATTAACTGCTTTAAAATTGAAATAGCTTAAATCGAATGCAATTTCTCTGCCAGGCTTATTAAAAATATGCTTGTAATAAAGAGAGTAGAATGCCGAATGATTAATATCTGCATCTTGCTTCAAAGCTGACCAATGTTGACCAACTTCGTCTCCTGAGACTTTCAGATCAACATTACCATTGAGCTCGTTTGAATAGGGATTGTAAAAAGCATAAAAATTTATCTGATTCTTTTCGTTTAACATATAATCGAATCCGTAATGAAACCTGTGAGACCAGTCTTTTTGCCGTACAAACTGGTCAGATATGATTTCTGTTGCTCCCCGGCTATCCCAAAAATTACGATTACTGCTTCCAATTATATCAAAATAACTAAATTCACCATTGTAAGAAGTATACAAATTAAGCTTATTGAAACTATAATTAAAGCTGTAATCCGGGAAAGCATATATCTCCGATTCAGAAGTTGGCACGTCCAGATGAATATGTCCGTTTATTCCTGATTCTTTATCTTTCCTGAGAATAATGTTAATAACTCCTGTTACGCCTGCATCATACCTGGAACCAGGGGTATTAATAACTTCCACTTTATCAATCTGACTGGCATTTAACTGACTTAAAAAATTCCTGTCACGCTCTTTGCCATCTACCAGAATAATTATGTGCTGACTACCTTCGAGTGAAATGTTCTTCATTATATCTACCTGTACTCCGGGAATATAGTTCAATATATCGACCCCGTTATCTGAAGCATCGTACATTTTTTTATTCACAAAGTAAGTGGTCTTATCCGGCTCGGTTTTCGCTTTCATCCGTTCTCCGACAACAACTATTTCACCAAGGGTCACTGATTTTTCCTGTAAAAGAATAGTACCTGTATTATAGTTATTTGTCAAATCTATATTTTTTGATACACGGTTATATCCTATAGCACTGATTATAAGACAATATCTTCCATCAGCAACGGATTCCAGACTAAATTCACCATCCTGATTGGTTGCAGTTCCCGTGATCAGAGTTGAATCTGATAATCTGCGCAATGCAACTGTAGCATAAGCCACAGGCTGATTATTTACCTGATCCTTCAATTGTCCTTTAATGAATTGTTTTTGCTGACCCTGCCCCTGCAACGCAGTGAAAATTGTTGAAACAGCGAATATCAGAATCATACACTTTTTTACTTCCATGTTTCCCAAAAATGATTTCATTGTTTTAATTATTAGTTGAAATTAGATTAGCAATTACCTCAGCAAATTGAGGAAATAAGAGAGTCCGCTCCAAATTATTGGGATAGATGGCACGTATTTGTTTTCAGTTGTAATTACAGGAAAGAAATCGGGATTATTCCTGTTACGAACTGCAATAATTTGTGACGAATGGTATCTTCCTAGGAATGATAAAGGGCAGATAGTTCATTAAAAATCCTGGTATTTTTACGCGAAACAGGGATTTTAAATTCAGGTCCGGCAAGTTTTATCAGGTAACCTAAGGTGTTCCCCTGTTTGCTCCTGACTTTTTTTAAATTCACAATAAATGCCCTATGTATCCTTAAGAAGTAAGGAATTCCGGATAACTGCTGCTCAATATTGTTTATCGAATTACGGATGATCTCTTTCTTTACCACGTTATCTTTGTTCAGATAAAAAACCACGTAATTTCCATCTGATTCAGCGTAAATGAATTCACCCGGGTAAAAGCTTAATTCCTCTTTTTTCAGCTGAGAGCTGATTTGTATAAGATTTTCAGGAGGTTGGATTTCCATTCCTGGTCTTGCAATATTCCCTTCGTAATCAGAACTTTCCGGAAACAAATAGCGATAGTTTATTACTGTAAAAAAAGCCATAGGAATAATACCAACCAGAAAAGCGCCCTCAACCGAACCAATAAAAGTTGTAATATTCCACCTTTTCTTCGATTGTTCAATTAAAAAGCCAAGAAGGTATATAGCAACACCTAAAATGAATAAGACAATAAAAACTGATAAAATCTCTTTGAAGATAGTCCAGTCTTTGTTGTCTGAAAAGTATCTGAAAGTTTTTAAAATCCTGACACATAAAAATAAAAAGATACCGGATAAAAAGCTATAACACCCCATGGTCGCTTCATAACTTAAAGCCCCGGATGCATGAGTGTTTAAAGGTTTATATAAAATAGTGAACCCAAAGACAAACAGAGCAATCAATAAAGTTCCGGTAAAAGGATTCTTTATAATAAAATTCTGAGGAAATTTCTTATTGAACCACTTATAAATTTCCGGTGCCATTTCACTATGAATGCCAATGTTCGAAACAAATTTAGTGTTTTATGAATATCAGTGAGTACTATATTATAAAAATCGTTCTTTAAGATTATGTATTTGTCAAAATGGATGGATGATCGTATGCAGATTTTATGTCATGTTATTTTAAAAGTAAAATTTCCAGAGGAGAGACAAAAATTGTGATAGGCTTATTTGTCTCAATTATAAAGAAATTTTAAATATAAGCTAATACGGCTCTTATTATAAAATATTTGTTTTTTCAGTGTTTTTGCAATCAATATTTTTGTAATTTGCTGTATAAAGGTTGAAAATAATTGAATAATGATTTTTTATACTAAAATCTAACACTTCAATCCATGATGATGTTCGACAAAATACGTAATCCTTTCTGGAAGGGAGTTATAGCCGCAGCACTCTACTATGGAGTTGCAGCACTTGTCTTTGTGCTGATTAAGGTCGTGTTACCCTTACGTGACGATGTCTACCTCTTTTTTGTCTTTATCCCGGCCGTGCTGCTGGCAGGCATTATCTGGGCAGTTGTGTCCCTCATTACCATCCGTCGCGTGAGACGTCGAAGCGCACTATTGGTCAATGTGATAGTAATTGTGTTAACGTTTTGGCTCGTTTCCCCCAAACCACCTGGTTTCCCCACATCCACTACAAATCCAGTCAGGGGTGAACTGATGCCCACTTTTAACAAAATCGAGGACCAGCGAAAATTTTTATCAGATTATCAAAAAGAACTAAAATCATGGTCAGTCCATACTGAAGAACTGGACATTGAAACAGAGTTTGGTAAAACACATATCATTTCCTTCGGAAATCCGCAGGGAAAACCATTAATACTTTTGCACTGGTTTTATTCTAATTCTACGGAATGGAAGTATATGGCACCATTTCTACAGGAAAGATATCATGTATATGCTATTGACATTATTGGAGATATGGGGAAGAGTTATGCTTATAATCCGCCAAAATCCGAGATAGAAGTTTCTCAATGGTTTAATCAGGTACTTGATGGTCTTGGTTTGAATAAAGTTTCTGTTTGTGGCCATTCCAATGGCGGATTTCAAGCCATGCTGATTGCACAACAAAATCCTGACAGGGTTGAAAAGTTAATTCTGCTTGCGCCCGCTGCCGGGTTAAAGTCTTTTAGCTTTAAGTTTTATTTATCATCATTTGGAACAGCCGTTTTTCCAAAAGACATTATTCTTGAAACATTCAAGAATTCAGGTACTTTAAAAGTGAACCAATGGAGTAAGGAAATGACAGAGATGCTGACCTTATCCTTCAGGGTTGCAGCCAATCAACTTAGAGTTTATCCCAGAGAATTCAGTGATGCTGAGTTAAAGGCTATCAAAGTTCCGACACTCCTAATTTTAGGAAAGGAAGAAATGATTTATTCACCTGCGAAAGCTGCCGAAAGAGCGTTAAGAATTCTGCCGAATTCCAAGGTTATTATGTTGCCTGATTGCGGTCATGCCATTCCACTTGATGCTCCAAAAGAGGCTTCAAATGCCATTGATTCATTTTTATCAGCAGAATAGTATTAAAAAATATGGAATAGCAATATTTAAATAAAATTAATGATTATTTGCCTCACTTAACTAATTCCCCATGTTTTAACGAATTCCTGCAATCCGGGAAGTAAATCCATAAAAGCATGAATCGCCATAACCAGCCACAGTTATCTGAATTTTTGGATGTATTCGTTGCTGATTCGTTTTTAATACAAATATTTTTATTTTTTCAATCTTTTGAAGGCAATCCTTATAAATCCTTATATACAGATAAATCTTATTCTAATTATTAAACGGTATTCTTTACGGTTTTTTTATAATTTCTGGATTTTATATTTGTTGCTTTTAATGACGAACAGAACTTGTACGTGCTGCATCTTTGAATAAATTAATTGCCTGAATTTTGAGGTTATGGTCTCAGCCACAGTAACTTATTGCAAAAGGATCATTCATGATTGAATTCCGCAGCTGTTGTAATTAGGCTCATGTTCCCCCATCATAATTTTCACTAATGTTCTCCGCCTGTACACAGTGGTTTGCCTGGTTAAATCTGTGTTTTCCTTAGCCAGACTAAAAATCTTTTTACGCCAGTTACGCTCCAGTTCAATGTCGTCATCTTTTATTCCCTGAAGTTTCAGTTGATTCAGGATCTGATCCAGTACCACATCTTCAAAATTTTCAAACATTCCTGCCATTGATACAACGAATGCCACGCCAGACGATTTTGAAGCTGCTATAGCAGCAACTGTTCCTCCTTCACTATGACCAATGATTCCGATTTCTTTCGGATTTATTTCCTGCCTGCTTTTTAAAAATGTTATTCCTGCCAGTACATCTTCAGCAAAATCACCGGTGGTTGATTGGTCAAAGTTCCCTGCTGAACCACCAATTCCCCTGTCATCAACCCGTAAAACTGCTATTCCATTACGAGTTAAATAATCAGCAATTACCAAAAATGGTTTATGCTTCCCAATTTCTTCATTGCGGTCCTGCTGCCCGGAACCAGTGACGAGAATTACTGCCGGAAATTTGCCTTTTGATTTTGGAAATGTTAATGTTCCGGCAAGTTTAATCCCTGCTTTTTTGTTTTCAAAGACAACATTTTCTTCATTATAGGGATATGGTTTTTGAGGTTCCTGAGGTCGCAGTAATTCAGGTAATTTTTCGACACGATTAAAGAAAACTATAAATATCCCACCCCCTTGTCTGAACTCGCTCTTTATAGATTTATACTCAGGATCTGCTACCCCCGGCAATTTCAATCCCCAACCCTTTAATTCTGATAATAACCGAATCGGGCCTGTAAATAACTTCATCACAGGGTATGTTCCCCGTAGCCTGATCTATAATGTCCAGGATGGCCTTGTAAGAATTATCAATTGTTTTGGAAATAATAATACCCATCCTCAATTTAGCCGTGTTGGGTATTTCGAGTTCTCCGAGCCATATCCCTTCAATTGTATTTTGTTTAGAATAATGTGGAGGTTTTGATAGAATCATTCCTGGTTCCAGGATAAATAAAAAAATCAGCGAAATGAAAAATTGATGAAATGATATTAGTTTCATATTATGCGGTTTAAACTGGTATAATCACATATTTTAAGGACAATATATTTGCTTCTTATTTGAAAAAACGTATAATTTTATCATTACAAAATCCAGTTAAGATTTTATATCTGTTTTGACGAAAATAATATAAGTCCGGTTACAAAAAAAATTAAAAATCCGGAAAACAATTTCAGCGCATGGGACATCGACCGGTATGGCATTGGCAACACAGTGCTTTACGATCACAGATGGAACAATACAGTAGATTAATACCCCGGTAATCGTTCTCTAAAGAATAGTGCGAATATAAGTGAAGCATTATCCGATCAATCAGTATTTAAATTCAATAGAAGGAACTTTGAATGTATTGGGATCATTATTAAGTCCATGTTTATAATTAATTACCTCCAGGGTTTTGGGTACCACTTTTATAAGCACAAATTTATTTTGCCAGTCTGGTATCCCATTCCAATAGTCGCGTTTCATTTTTAATAACAGTTCTTTATTGTCTATTACTTCAGCTGTGCCTGAAATACTGACATAACCCTTAGCTGCGATATGATTTGCATAATAAACACAAACTTTAGGGTTACTTCTAATTTCTCTGACTTTCCTGCTGGTTCTTGAAGTCGCAAACCAGGTGATTAATTCATCATTTGCAGGAAAAGGATTCATGGTACGAATCTGAGGCTGACCTGTGGAATCTATAGAGACAAGCGCACAATAAGTTGTTTCCCTGATTATTTCACGAGCTGCAAGAATGATTGTATCTCTATTGAATGAGGTTTGCGCATTCAACTCAAAAGAAATGGCGGATGACAATAAAATATAACCACCAATTATCAAAGATGAAATTTTCTTCTTCATAAAAATTAGTATTAGGTTAAATTGAGCTAGTCAAATTTATGATCTCCTAAAAGGATTTTACCCTATGTAATTTGTAAGAATTTTAACCAGAAGCAGTATTATCGGAATATTGAATCGAATAGCAGTGATGGGACTGTTCGTTTGTTGCCGTTCCGCTGGCTGGCGGATCCGGGTTGGCATACATATTATGCCTGTTACCTAATGCCTCATATCCGTAAATAGAGAGAAGTCGGAACGGGCTTAATTTTTTTATCTCGTATTTCATGGATACTTATCCAAAATTCTATATTTTATTAATCAGACAAGGTATATGTCACTTTTTGTTATTTTCAAATGTACCATGTACTGAATGTCCAGAGAATCGACTTGTTATTTATTCTTTCATATGAGGTATCAAGTCCACAGCCAATATTGACTATTGTTCCGTCAGGATGATTATTAATAAAGTTTCTCACAATCAAATCGAACCTTCTGCATCTGGCAATCCAGGCTATCTGACTGATTTCCGGTACGTTTTCTGACATCTGTGAAAAGTCAAAATCAACTGAATCAATAATCTTAAGTGCCGTCTTATCGATCAATACCGGTTTGTTCTTTTGTGTTTCAACCGCCCTGGCCCAGACAGGCATAAACAGTGTCTTTTGAATGTCTCTGAGTTCAACTTTAATCTTATTATTCATGTCAAAATGTTTTTATCATCACCGTTTAAAATTAACTTCTAATGTCAGTTTTGGATATAGGCGGCCTGCTTAGCTCAGATGCACAATAAAATGACAGGTTTTGCCTCCCCTCCTCAGGCTCTCAGCTATATCAACCCTGAATGGTTTCCCAAGGGCAGTTTCGAATATTGTTTTGTGGGTATTACGTGTGCATTCGCAATGAATATCATTTGGTTTTGGAGTCCTGTAATTAGCTGCAGGGCAGTAACAACCGTTTGAAACCTCTCCATAACGGATATGAACTGTATTGCCATCCTTCCATATTTCAAAATTTTTCCTGTAGGCTTCAATTAGTTTGTCGAGATCGCCTGTTCCGTTTATTGCAATATCCTTTTTAAACTGAAACCTGTCGAAACAGGCTATTCCGCAGTTGCCCACTATTCTTTCCTGAGTTTCGCAATCGAGACATTTGTCCATTGAATCGAGAAGATCGGCGAGCCAGTTTTCGACGAATTGCTTTTGCGATTGCAGAGCTTTGAATTTTTCATCCTGTTCCTGAGGAATTTCTGCTGATACTGAACCTGAGAGGTTCTGAACAACAAACGGACAAACACCCAGAAGGGCCAATTTTTGAGTGAATGATTTTCTATCCATAGGTTAAATAAAAAGAGTCGAACAAATATTGTAATATCTGGCTTATGACCGGTAACTGGTAAACCCACCCTATCAGTTTAGCAAACCGATACCGAATAAGAAGTAAAGTTTAGCAAAGAAAATTAACCGCAGCATAGTACGTGTCAACTTTCGTTTTTTGTAAATTCTGACATAAATTGCCTGCTATGATCTTCAAGAAAGGGATGATTAGCTTATCGTTTCTATTGAATTGTAAACTATCTTATTTGCCCGCTTCCACCAAATCCAAATCACCAGACAAACTATCACATTGACAATAATGACTGGTATTGACCAGCCAAACAGAGGACGAAAGAGGGGATTGCCCTGGTTCACCTGAGCCAGTACAATTGCATTGGCTTTAATAAGGAATAACCCCGAAGGCACGCTCCCGAGCATAATCGCCCCCAACCATTTAAGCCTGGTCCGCCAATCGCCCAATGCCCACACTCCCAATATAAAGCCAATAATAAAAACCAGGGTAAACGGAATGTCAATTATGTATTTGGGCATACCCAAACTTGCTGCTAAAAAGTATTCGTCCCCGCTCATCCGTGAGAAGCCTCTCAGGTAGTACTGGCTCATGATTAATGACCCTACCAGCGACATTTCTAATCCTATCTGTTTTGTTGCCGGAATTCGATTCCAACGCATCAGGCTTAAACCGAATATAACTCCCAAAACAGATGCAAGAGGCCCGGCGGAAAGCATAATATTATATTCGTTTCTACCAAGAGATGAAGTTAACCGCAGCCATCCTTTTTCTCCATCAGGAGCAATCGTCGTTATCCATTCATTTGGATGAATAGGCGGTGGATCGCCCCATAGCTGCAACAGCTGTGTGAATCCCCATACAGGTCCATGCCCCAGCGTTTCACAGACGATCCAGTGTCCTGCCTCATGTACTGTCTGAACAACAAAATTCAACAGTAGTGCCAGTATCACTAATTGCCAGAAACCAATTTTACGGTAATCCATGATTTACATTCTCCTTTTTACTGCATACAAAGACTGTTGTTAAGAAACGGGCCAGGGAATTATTCTTTTGGCTAAACAATAGCCGTAATTCCAGAGTCTTTTCTTCACCATTTTTTCCGACATATTTTGATTTTCAGATGTTACAGTCTTTTTTTAATTAAAATATCCGCTTTTAGCAATAACTGTATCTGAGTTCAAAGAACAAATTTCTTCCAGTTTCATCCCCTTTTTTATACAGGCTTCTATGATACGGTATCCTGCAAAATATCCGGTTTTCTCAACAAATCCTTTTGGAGGACTTGCAACAGCGCCGTCAGCAATAAACTTTTTAAGACCTGTGAAAGTAGTATCATTAAGTTCGGTTTTTATCGAAGTTTTAATCAGATGTTCATTCTCAAAGCACCATTTCACTGACGATTCCGGCATAAAAGGAATCGCCTTTGAAAGCCCGATATCTTTAATTATCAATGTTGTTAAATAGACCGCCATTCCCTCTGATACAATTTCTCTTTTTAATGTAAACGGCTCCTCAGGTCGCCTTTGAATATGAAGATTATGAGAATATTCATGCACCATGATCTTTGGAACATCTGCTGTATCTATCAATAAAGAAATATAGATCGTACTCTTTTCAGATCCGGGTATTATAAAACATCCTCCATACGGCAGAAAAAGACACAAATCAACCGGATTATGGTTAAGTGGTTTAAGGATTTTATTTGCTCTGGGGATAAGTGAATCGCACAGATAATTCAGCGTTTTTTTATCATACAGGTTGAAATATTTTTCCCAGTCTTCCTTTTTAAAATTTGTCACTTCTTTCGGGAAGTTAAGGGAATCAATTGCACCCCAGCTTAATACCTTTTTATGAACTGCCTGCATTTCCGGATAAGCATCAAGTACTATTTTTTTATAACTTTTCCAGCTTTTATCGGAATTCAGGAATTTTTCGAACACCTTGTATGCAAGGATAATTCTACCATTATCTTTTGTTATTATGTTTTCAGAATTGTTGGTCTGTGCTTTCAGCGACCAGGAAGATGTAATTATAACGAGTGAGACAAGGAAGGATATGTTAGTTAACAACTTTTTCATTATGCTTTTATTAAAGTTATGTTTTAATGTAGGACGTCAGAAAATTATTATTGCTGCATATGAAGATACAAATACCCTGATCCGGCCGGGCTGTCAGGCACACATCTAATCGCTGAACATTTCGGTTGTCTTATCACCGGAACAAAGTGAAACTTCAGAATTTAATGGATTATTACAGCTCTTTTATGCCCCAGAATTTATTGATATCTGTCCATTTTGAAACCTGTGGCTTTATAAATTTACGTTTAGTCTGTTCGATAGTTAAACCCCGGATTTCTATATCATAAAAGTCGCCAGGTTCCATACCTGCCTTATGTGCTAGACTGATTGCAGGGATCTCATTTGATTCAAAACCCATTATAGTTGCTCCAACCATGTCGGCTGCAAGGGGGGAAGTACCGGCAATTATTAATCCCATATCAATCAGAGTGCCTCCAAATGGACCATTTCCCTCCATAGCACTTGTTGCATCAATAACTGAAAGCCCTGTTTTAACTGCCCGGTTCATATCAATTACTTCATAAGCAACTCCCTGTGAACCTCGTTCAGCAGCTCTGTCATGCAACCATGATCTTACCGAATAATATTCCGTACCCGGATAGAGTCCTATCAGGTTTTTCATAGCAAGTGTAACTGTTGCCAGAGTATGAGTTTTCATCATCGGTACTGAACAAACCAGGTCCACCTCCGATAGTACTTTATGGATTTTCAGTGATTTTGCAGCAAATCCATCATTCAATGACACTTCTATGATATCCCCTGAGTGCAGGTTTATTAAGGGAATATTCAACGATTTTGCAATTTCTGTGTATCCCAGTGTGTCAAACACATGTTGTTGCATCCTATCAAGAATATCCTTCTTCCTGGTTCTGTAGGTTTCATTTCCGATCACATTGAATGATTCAGCGGCTGCAGAAGCTTCTCCGATCATCACTTCTTTTCCCGATTTTAGCATAAGTTGCGCAATGGCTTTTATGATTTCAGGTTTAGTCGTACACTGTTTGTCAGGAGCAACAAGATTTGGTTTGAGCAAAATACTGTTTTTACCTCTGGTTACGGCTTTTATCCCGCCTAAGAGATCTATTGCTTCTTCAACAGCCTTTGCCACGTCGCCATCTTTAACCCTGACAATGCTGACAATATCCTTTTTGGATTTAACATCATTGCTCTTCCCATAGATATTGTTCAGCCCGAGAACTGATGATCCAATAACTGCGACAGATGCAGTGCTTATAAATTTTCGTCTTGAGATATTATTCTTTTTCATGAAAGTTTTCTTTTTACAATTAAGCATTGAGGCTACTCTGAAATGTATATTTTTGATTTTTAGACCTAGACGTACAATGTACCCTGTAAGCGAAATGTAAAATTGAACTGGTAAGTTCCTGATGCAATAAGGTCATGATAAGATAAATTTAACGAGCGATAGCCTTTAGCTTTATTCCTTCCTTCTTTATTAATTGAATGATTATAAATATGACTCACCCACAAGTTTTAATTCTCATCTGTTTGTTTGCTCTCCAACCCGGGAAAAAGGTTCTGAATCCAGGCAAGGAAACCAATCATTGGAGGAACTTCCATGTATCCCATTGCTAAATGTTTTCCGGCATCGATGTACAATACTTCATCACCATCAAATCCCGAATTTGAATCTGCTATAAGATGAAGGATCGCCTTGATAACTACTATCAAAAATATTATAATGTATTCAGTCCGGTAGTTTTTAAATTTCATTAATAAAGGATGGATATCAGGTTCTTATTTCTGTTTTAAAAAATCCCCATCAATTATCATCACTTTTACACCATTTGCTGTTATTGAACGGTGTGAGCTCAAATCGTCTATGTTCAATTTTGGGGATCTCTGTCCAGTTTATTGCCTGGAATGGTATATTCTTCTCAGTATTCATTTGATAATATTTAATAAAAGGTGGTAAAGTAGCTGGTTTTGAATAACACATTATAGATTGTTTCTTTCAGTTCATCTGCAAAATTATTCATTTGGCATAATAGATTTGATGATATTTTGAACAATTGTTCCATTTGTACAACAATTGATTCACATCCCTATGATTAAAAGTTTCTTCAAAATCGCCTTACGTTACCTGTGGCGCAAAAAAACCTATAGCGCACTTAATTTTGTGTGTCTGACGTTTGGACTTACATGCGCAATTATTACAATACTCTATATACTTAATGTATTTAGTTTTGACAAGTTTCATAAAAACTACAACCGGTTGTATTTGGTTGATGCCTATGTAACCTATTTTAACGGTGCTCGTTTTCCGAAAGAATATCTTTCGGCATCGCTGACAGATGTGCTGAAAGAGCATGCTCCTGAAATAGAGGAAATGACCAGGATTGCTGAACGAGATTATCCCTTAATCAGCGGTGATAAAACATTTACTGAGAAAGGGATATATGCCGATAGTAACTTTTTTAATGTCTTTACTTTTCCGCTGGTAAAAGCCGGCGGCCTCAATGTGTTGACCGATCTGAATTCAATTGTAATCTCGGAACAGATGGCAAAGAAATTCTTTGAAAACACTGATTGTATGGGTAAAACTCTTATCCTGAAGGATGGAAGCAAGAATGAAGCATATAAAGTTGCAGGAGTGTTCCAGGAAGTTCCGAGTCAATCTGTGATACAGTTTGACTTTGTAATCCCTTTCTCAAAATTTCTGGCTGATAACAGTTGGGCTCGTGAAACCGGAGCGACAGCCAACCGAACCTGGATTTTGCTGAAAAACAATGCTGACAACAAGTTCGTTGAGAACAAGATCAAAAACCTGATCAAAAATCAGGAAACAACGTTAAACCAGGAACTTTTTCTATTTCCCCTTAAAGAACATATTTTGTACTCGTACGCTGCCGGGAAAAGGGTTTGGAAAGAAATGCAAAACATAGTAATTATCGGCACCATAGGTTTCGCCATTCTTTTAATTGCATGTTTCAATTTTATTAACCTCGCCATAGCCTTAAATTTCAGGAGGTACAGGGAGGCGGGAATCAAAAAGGTGGCAGGTTCGAATAAATCGACTATTGTCCTTCAGTTCCTGGGCGAAACATTCATAATTACGCTATTAAGCCTTTTAAGCGCGGTCATCCTGGTCAATTTGATTCTGCCCGGTTTCAATACGATGTTTAACTACGATATTCATCTGCAGTTGCTGGACTTCAATATGATTGCGTTTTTTATTGCCATTACCTTATTTACAGGATTGATTTCCGGATTGCTTCCTGCTTTATATCTGGCATCATCAAACCCCATCAATACTCTGAAAGGGAAAATAGTCAACAGCCACAGTTACAGTATTTTCAGACAAAGCCTTATTGTATTTCAATTTGTCATACCTGTTGTTCTGATTATTTGCATGATGATTATCAAGGCCCAGGATAGCTACATGCGCAATTACGATATAGGAGCGGATAAGGACAAACTTATCGTTCTGGACAACTCGATCAATATTCAGCGTCATGCAGAAAGTGTTAAAGCCGAAATACTTGCTATTCCGGGCATTGATGCCGTCAGTTTCACCAACTGTATTCCCACTCGCGGAACAAGGGTTTCGAGTGAGGTGAACTGGGAAGGAAAAGATGCTTCGGAAAAACTCCATTTCTGGTGTGTCAATTCAGATTTTGATTATTACAAAGTAGTGGAGGTTAAAATGGTTGAAGGAAGATTTTTCAATCCTTCGTTTTCTACAGATTCTAACGCTTATATTATCAATGATGTAGCTGCCGGAGTGATGAAAAACAAAAATCCGGTTGGTTCAACAATTACCCTTGACGGGCGAAAAGGAACTATAATCGGCGTTTGTAAAGACTTTCATTCCATAGACCTGGCCGGACCTCTTGTGCCTACCATTATGCAGATAAAATCCGATGACCGGCCAATCATCCTGCTTAAGTATTCCTCAGGATCATTCCCGGCAATCATTGGTGAAATAAAGGTAATTTACCAGCATTACGAGTCCGAAGTACCGTTCAGGGCCACCTTATTTCGCGATCTTATATCATATTCAGACCTGAGCCTTCCTTCTAACCTGGTTGGGCTGGCATTCATTGTTGCACTCTTGCTGGCTTGCATGGGATTGTTTGGACTCGCTTCTTTCACTTCCGAAAATCGTACCAAAGAAATTGGAATCAGGAAGGCCAATGGGGCAACAACTCTATCCGTTATGCGTCTGTTGCTGACCAGTTATACCAAATGGCTGACCATCGCCTTTCTTATGGCTCTGCCTATAGCTTCTCTGTTAGGAAAAAACTTTCTGGGAAGGTTTTATTTCCATTCTCCAATGCCATTTTGGGCATTTTTAGCAGGGCCCGTTATTACCTGTGTCGTAGCGTTATTGACGGTCTGTTCTCAAACCTGGAGAGCAGCAAGCCGAAACCCGGTTAGAGCGCTCAGGTACGAATAAAACAGATAATATGAACACGAAAAATGGGATGAGACCGGATATCCAGTTGCTAGCGGTAAAGTTTCTTTTCTTCTATTGCTTTTTTCCTGTACACTTCCTGTACATTAACTGCAGGATCGGTACACAAAAATATCAGGAGTCCGTTTTCTCTTGAGCATGAGTTACTTACGCTACCAATCTTAGTTACACTATTAAATAGTTTCCTGATGTCGCCGATTTCACTGTTAATATAGATAAAAGGACCATCAGGAATCGTATCGGGTGCCCACATCACATAACTTTCAAGAAATGTAATGGCTTCAGGCAAGTTATATTCTTTACCGTAAAAATGAATTGCTCCTGCATTACCATAATCTCTTTCAGCATAAATTGTACACTTTTTTTGTTCTTCTTTTGATAATCGATCATAAGCTTTAGCAACATAACCGGTTAATTCACGCCATCCGGTCATATCCGCATATACCTGTGATATTTCATGCACCTTCCCGTCTTCCCACCTATAAAAGGGATAAATTATAAACTTGTGCGTTTTTACAGTATAGTTGTGTAGCCTGTCAAATGACAATAATGGCAGACCATAAGGCAGAGCAATCATTGAATATAAAAGGATGATGAGAAGTACAGGATATATCACCAGCGACAGCTTTCCTTTTATATATTTCTCTATTGTACAGCCACCTGCAGCAAATAAGAATGGAATTATACCAAGTATGTAATAGCCCTTGCCCTTTGAGAATAGAAAGAGAAGGATTATTATAAGTGAAGATACTCCGATATATTGATTTCTTTTAAGATTTTTCAGAAACAGCAGTGAAAGAAGACCAGTTATCCATATCAGAGTGAATGCCTCGTTAAGGGTGAAAATATCAGCAAAAAAATAATTAGTCTTCATATTGACCATCTGCGTTCTTTTCAATTCCCCCATATGGTAGACCACAGGCCATCCATGTGTATATTGCCATATAAGATTAGGAAGGATAATAATTATTCCAATAATCATTGAATAGTAAAAGTATCTTGAATTGAATAACTTCCTGTGACTGCTAAATAGTATAGCAATGAAAAATCCAAGTATGTAGAATAACACAGAATACTTGTTCAGAAATGCCAGACCTAGAAAAATCCCTATGAGGATCCAGAGTTCAGGTTTGTTTTGAGATATCATTCTGAACAGAAAATATGTCGTTAAGAGCCATAAGAACTGTTCAATGACATTTGTAGTGAAGAGAGTATCGAAAAGTAATAAGCCGGGTGACAGCAGAAATGCAGAAGAAGAAATAATTAATGCAAGTATTCCTCCACCTAATTCCCTGACGATTTTTGCAATTATAAAAAGTGAAGCCACCCCAAGTAAAGCAGGAATTAAATGGATACCAAAGACTGAATAGCCGAAGATGTTTTTTATAATAAAAGCCAGGAAACCGATCACAGGTGGTACCGTGGCATAACCAAAGCTCAGATGGTCAGCCATATTGAAATAGAGCATTTCATCGCGGTGAAGTTCATAGTTTGTGCTTGTAAAGAAATGTAAACAGAGCTTGACAATTATGAATAGAATTGCAATAATCCAATAATTGCTTATTTTAAAATTTGCTTTTAATGTTATCATTATAAAAAAATTAACCACAAAGGATCACGAAGTATAACTCAAAGTAACACAAAGGGCAAAAACAAATATGGGGATTTGCGAGCAAAAAACAATGCCGTTTAGAAAAAGCAGTCATGCATTTCTAAACGACATTGGTTAACAAGAGCTTTATCCTGAAGATCTATTTGGCAGCTTTTTTTACATAAATATTACCCTGCATGTTCTTCATCATCATTTCAGGTCCGCCGCCATTGATCTTTCCATAAACCCAGTCATCCTTTTTTATCTTATACATCCCAGGCTCAGTAATCTTATCTACTTTGACCGGTGTTTTATCAATGTCTATATCAAAATCACTGTATACGTCTCCATTGTCAGATTTTAGCTTCAGATTGGCTTTCGTATCAGCAGGAAGAGTAACATTGATGTCGCCGTTTAAGGTTGAGAATGCCATTGGCGCTTTAGGGTCAATAGTTTTGAAAGTCACATTTACATCTCCGTTCACCGTATTGGCAACGACTGAACCTGAAATATTAGTAAGCGTGATCTTATCATTTACATTATTCACTTCCAGTTCTCCCCGCACATTTTCCACCACGACCTCACCATCGTTCACGGTTCCTACCTGGAGTTTCACATCCTGTGGAATTTTAAGATCCAGATCGATAGCCTTGTTGGGATTACCGGTATTCACCGTGACATTATTATCAGCCTCCTTCGCGGTAACCTCATAGCTGCCGTGAGTTGAAATACGTTTCATGCCGTTTTCGACAGCATTCGATCCTTCTTCATCGTCGCCATTCCTGGGAACTACGTTGATTATGATGTCTTTTCCATCATAGCTTACAACTTTAACCGATCCTGAAACCAGATGTACTTTTAAAGAATACGGTTTCCCCGGACTGCTCAGTGGTACAGTTAACTGTTCTGTTGATCCGGTTTGTCCGAATGACTTTGTTCCGATAATCAGGCCAAGTAATACCAGGCCTGCAATTTTCATGTTTTTCATATTTGTATGGATTAAGATTGTTTTTTAATATAAACGTTCCCGTTAAGTGTTTCGAATTTGAATGTCTTACCGCCTTTGCCAAAACGGACAAGAGTGAATGCATTTAGTTTATAGACTATCCCATCGCCTTTCCTTTCCTTAACTTTAGTGACGGAGGCCGGCAATAGTTCAGCTTCAGAAAAATCGGTAAAGAAATCCCCATGCATACTTTTAAACTGAAGATCTGCTGAAAGATCCGGCTGATAGCTTATACGAATATTCCCATTTATAGTATAATATGATGATTCCTCAGGAGGATTAGTAAGGTAACTTACAGATACATCACCATTTACCGTATGAGCAAAGGTTGTTCCTTTTGCATTTTTAATTGATATTTCTTCATTCACATTATTTACATGCAAAACTCCACTGACATTATTTATTGAGATAATTCCATCATTAACAGTTGAAATGTGGAGGTTCATTCCAAACGGCACCTTCATGGTAAAATCAACATTAAAACTATAGCCTGTTTCGGAACGATCATCATTATATTGCCAGTTCCTGTGTGGTCGTGAATCATAAGGTTCTGCTATATACGCCATTATGGTATCTGCTTTTTCGTCAAATGCAAGCCTTAATTCCTTCTTACCTGTCTCCAGGGTTTTCTCATCATCCGCCGTAATGGTCTTATCCATTTCAAGCAATACCTTATTACCAGCATAGCCTTCCACCTTAATAAATCCTGAAATATTATAAATGAACAGTGTACTATTGGCAGCATCACCTGAAAGTGTAAATTCTTTACTTATATGCTCTTTAAATTCCCGGGCATTTGCCTTCGGTATTGCGCATATGATCCCCAATCCCATTAAAAGGGTAACTATTGCTTTTTTCATAATCTATTATTGAATATTAGTTTTTCAGATCAATTTTTGAATGCTTTTTTCGATGTTTAGTTTAACCATTTGATTCAGGCCTTTTTTATGTAAAAGCTTCTGCAGAGACTGAACTGAACTCTTCTCCTGCAATTTTACCATGACGTCTGCTATTGCCGATTGCATGATAGGTGAATCCTGAAGGTCTATACTCCTGACGAGACCTTCACGGACTCGGGGATCGCGTGATAATTTAACAAGCGCCTCAAGGGTTGAAAGTCTTACATTAACGTTTGGATCCTCATTTAAAGTCGTAAAGAGAGCATCAATTACCTTAAGATTAACATTGCTGATTTCGTCGGTGTATGAAACAGCGCGTATTCGCTGAGAAGCTGAAGGATCATGCAGGAGAGAAAGCAACAATACCTGTTTCATTTCCGAAACCTGCGATGAAAGTGAATCTATTTGCTTGTTATAAGAAGTTGCTGATTGCCCCGGCTGACGTAATAAATATCCTAGGATAAGTCCTATCGCAACCAACAAAAGGCTGAATGCTAACCTCGGTTGTGCCTGCAGGGACCAATACTCACGAAGCTTATTTATCCATTCACTAACTGGATTTTTCTTTACAATTAATTCTTTCTTATAATTAGAGAGTATTACATCAAAGTTTGTTTTCATTGCTCCCGAAGGCTCCGGCTGAGGGATTTCTCCCATCAGATCCCATACTTTTCTGGTTGCTTCAAATTCTTTCCGGCAATCTGCACATCCTGCAAGATGGCTTTCAATCTCAAGACGCTCTTTCTCAAAGAGGACATCACTCAGATATGAAGTAAATTGTTCCCTGTAATCTTTGCATTCCATATTGATATCTTTAATTCTCAATTTTCAAATAGTTGCTTTTTAACTGGTTCAGCGCACGATGAACTCTTACTTTTATTGCTTCCTCAGTCGTATTCAGTATTTTCGCTATTTCATTATATTTCAGTTTCTGGAAACGACATAAAATCAGTAATTCACGGTTTTCGTCATTTAACTTTTCCATTGCTGTTTCAAGCGTTTTTAATTCCTGTTCCTTCTCTAATGGTGCATCTGTATGCTGCTCCCCCTCTATTTTTTCTTCATAATCTTTCACATCAGAATGAGAAGGGGTTCTTTTAACTTTTCTGAAATGGTCATAGACTGCATTTCTGGCTATATGATACATCCACATCTTAAATTCACCGAAGCCCATAAATCCATCCGGGTATTTCAACATTCTTAAAAATATATTCTGAACCATATCTTCACTCAACTCTTTCTGTCTGGTCATGTTAAACAGGAATCTGTATAACTGACGGTAGTATCGTTCATAAAGCAGGCCCATTTTTTCAATGTCACCATTTTTTACCTTCAGCATAAGCGCATTATCCGAGAGAGTATCCAAGCTTTGGTGTTTTTTATTTCATCCGGTTTATACTGTAAACCTCTGTAAAAGTAAAAGGTTACCGGGAGATGGTCATTTTTTCCATAAAAATAATAAACCCCGCAATATCAATGATATGCGGGGTTTTGAATTTTATTTAAGAATCCCTTTCTGTCTACATAATCCCCTGTTAAACAGAATATTAAACAATTTTTATCTGCCAGTTAGTGACTGCACAAAACCGGAATTCCGGGAATTGATTAAACTAAAATAATTACAAGAATAATGACGAGAAGAAGGCCGCCGCCATAGAAATAGTATCCATGATGATGTCTTTCCTCAACATAGACTTGTTTCGTTGCCTTGAGATCTTTCTTTGAATCATAATTATCTTTGTTCAAAAAGTTCGTTTTTCCCAGGTTATCAATTTCAGCGCGCCTGTTCATACGACTTAATTCCTCATTTGATAATTTATTTTCTCTCGTGTTCAAAACCGCTGGTTTTTCAGATTCCTTTTTCGGATCAGACAAACCTGCAAATGCTGTAGTGCTTAATACAAATAGTATTAAAAAACCAAATAACAGTTTCTTTTTCATAATTAAAATTTTTGACTATATGTTTGAATTCAAAGTTACATGTCAAAGAACCTAACTTCGTTACATAATTATATAAATAAGTTATATAATTCTCAGACCGTTAGCTTTTCTCCCTCGCTCCCATTCTCTTATCTCAACTTCTTACCTGCCTTGCCCGTCACCTATAATAATTAATACATTAATTGTCTTATAGTCTTGCGGTCATGCAGTCTTGTGGTCTTGCTGTCGTTTTGATTTTTGCATTTTAAAATTTAAATTTTTTAAGGAATTTCTTATCTTGGTTTGTCCTAATTTTTACTTGCATGAAAAAATATATCCTTTTTTTAATCCTGACAGTTCCCTTAAGCGTATTTCCCCTGAACGCACAAACAAAGAAATACCCGGCTGATGTTGAAGAAAAAATCAGGCTGGTCGAGAATAACCTTGCAGGCTGGGTGCAGGCAGGGAACAACGACACCTGGTCCCTGGCTGAAAGGATGAAAAAATATAATATTAATGGCGTCAGCATCGCTGTAATTCATAATTATCAGGTTGAATGGGCACGTGGATATGGCTTTGCCGACGTCTCCGAAAATCGTCCCGTAACTGAAACTACGCTCTTCCAGGCAGCCTCGATCAGCAAATCCCTTAATGGAGTAGGGGTATTAAGACTAGTACAGGAAAAGAAACTCGATCTGAACACCGATATCAATAAATACCTTGTAACCTGGAAGTTTCCATATGATGAGAAATCCAATAACAAAAAGATAACCCTCGCAAACCTGTTAAGTCATACAGCAGGACTGACCATTCATGGTTTCCCGGGCTATGCAAAAGGAGAATCTCTGCCAACGCTGCCACAGATCCTCGACGGACAGAAACCTGCCAATACAGAAGCAGTCAGATCATCTGCCGAACCAGGGAAGAGCGTTGACTATTCAGGGGGAGGTGTTACTATTTCCCAGTTGATTGTAATGGACATAACACAGCAGCCTTATGATATCTTTATGCAGAAGAATGTCCTGGATCCGCTTGGAATGACAAGCAGTTCGTATACACAGCCTCCTCCGGAATCAAAGAAGGAGCTGCTTGCAACAGGATATAGGGCAGACGGGAAAGAAGTCCCGGGTAAGTTCCACATTTATCCCGAACAGGCAGCAGCAGGACTATGGACAAATCCAGGTGATCTTTGCAGGTATATCATTGAAACGCAGC
Organism: Bacteroidales bacterium; assembly: GCA_003141525.1. Taxonomy (GTDB): domain Bacteria; phylum Bacteroidota; class Bacteroidia; order Bacteroidales; family VadinHA17; genus LD21. The sequence continues at coordinate 731 of PLML01000049.1, read as the reverse complement.
TCTCCTGGCAGGGAAAATCGTCGAAGGTGCTAACGCCGGAGACCACCAGGCTAAGACTGACTCCTGTACTCGAGGATGCAGCACTTGGTACATTTGTCAATTCCAGAGTCACAGGTTCTTTAAAGTATTTTAATCATAACGGAGGAAATGAAGGATTTCAATGTACTGCCATCGGTTGCCGTGATAATGGGGAAGGAGTTGTGATAATGACAAATTCCGATAACGGATCACTTATTTATGAAGAAATAGCTAATAGTGTCGCGACTGTATATCACTGGAAGGATTATTATCTGCCTGAAATTAAAAAGGTTGTCAATTTAGATTCATCTCTTCTGGATAAATATGCAGGCAAATACGATCTTGCCGGGAGAAAAGCAATTTTTAAGAAAAGCGATAATGGACTATCAATAAATGTGCTTGGCGATCTTTTCTGGAAAGTATATTTTACCTCCGATAGTGATTTCTTTATTAGAGAGTACCGGGGTTTCCTCAGGTTTCAGACCGATAAGGATAACAAGGTCACAGGATTCAGATTTAATGGTATGACGGCAAAGAAGGTGGAGTAAGGCCACAGAGAATTCCAGAAACATTAATTGAACTGAAAATTACCCAGGTTACGGTGCGTTGGCTAACCCGGAAATGGTGCGAACTTCAGCCAAAACGGTAGCGCCATTTAGGCTTGTGTAGCATGCGCCCGTTTTGGATGAAGTGTCGGTGCCTGAAATACGTTG
>PLML01000200.1 GCA_003141525.1 Bacteroidales bacterium | reverse complement strand
CAAAAATTTTCACAGGCTCATTCTTTTACAAACATTGACTTTCACATCAAGTGTCGCCTTCCTTTTTAAGTTCTTTGATGGTCAGGACAAATTGACTTTTTATCGGCAGCAGGAGTAGTCACAGTGCCTAAAAATTGATAAGTGGTCTTAGAATCGCTTCCATTGCGTCTCTCTTACATTCTGATGCAGTCGTGCTTGCCTTAGCTACTAATTATTCAGTTTGTTGATTAAAGTTGTTTATTTACTAATTGCTTTAAGGATCCAATCTTCACTTATCAGAACATCTTTCATTAATAATTGATAAGGAAACTGTTTGTGTCTAGTATTTTTAAATCCAATTAGAATATTTGCCAATGTCTGAGCACTTATCAATGATAGGTTGAATTCTATCTCTTCTCGACAATCTTTCTCAAAATCTTCACTGAATTCCGGGGCTATCAATAAGCTCTTTATCACTCGATAACCTTTTGACTGGGCATTATCTATATATGCCTTCATTTGTCTAGAAACAGAAGCAAATTTATTATATCCTAAGTCTTTTACTGTTTTACATTCGACAAGTATTAACTCATTAATACCTATGGAGCCAGTTTTGTTTTAATCAAATTTACTTCTCAGTTTCGATTTCAGATGCTTCCTCAGATAGATTTGAGCATTTAACCTGTAGTCTCTCTGAAGCCTTGACCTTAGTCCTATAAACAAGTCTTACTTCAGATATATTAATCTGTTGCGTTTTCATGATAGTTTGATTAGTGATTAAATAGAAATGAAAAAGCAGGATCAACAAATCCCTAAGGGGGAATGAATTTCCCCATAATAAATGGTACCTTTAGAAAGTATTTAACGTATATATCATAAGCTCAAATCCCCCTTTAAATGCGACAATTGAGAATCATCGAGCAGGTTACCAATAGGGAGAGCCCATCCATGGACAAATACCTGAATGAGATAGCCAAGATTAAGCTGATTAGCGCAGAAGAAGAGGTTTCTCTCGCAATAAGGATACATAAGGGGGACATGGATGCACGGGATTGTTTGATAAATGCAAATCTCAGATTTGTTATATCTGTTGCAAAGCAGTATCAGAACCTGGGCTTGAGTCTTGCGGATTTGATCAATGAGGGAAATCTTGGTTTGATCGAAGCAGCACAACGATTTGACGAAACGAGGGGCTTTAAGTTTATATGCTACGCCGTTTGGTGGATCAGGCAAGGTATCATTTATGCATTGGCTAAACAGTCCAGAATTGTACGGCTTCCCCTAAACAGAATAAGTACTATTAGTAAAATAAAAAAGATCAAAGCTGACCTGGAACAAAAGTATGAAAGAGAGCCCAGTATCCTTGAGATATCGCAAACATTGGAGCAGTCTCTTACTGATGTGACAGTTGCAATAAAAAACACTGGCAGGTATATTTCAATGGATGCACCGCTTGCACAAGGTGAAGAAGAGAACATGTATGATGTTTTATTAAACGAAGATGCTTCCTGCCCTGATAAAGAATTGCTAACGGATTCACTAAGGAAAGAAATTGAAAGGGCCCTTAATAAATTGACCCCAAGAGAAGCCGATATTGTTAGATATTATTTTGGACTAAACGGCAAACACGCACGCACATTAACGGAAATTGGTGAGGAATTTAATCTGACAATAGAAAGGGTCAGGCAAATCAAAGCCAAGTCGATCATTAAATTAAAATATGCTACGATATTAAGGACCTACCTGGGTTAACTTAATCTGTAATCCAGATGCAAATTAAGTGATATTGAACACTTTTTCCTGGTTTAATGTGAGCAGTCTGTTTGTAGTTTAATTCCATTAGCCTCTTGCCTCGATATTGTGATGTTAATATTCCGGATTCAAATGTTCCCTTTGGTCTGGATTTATATGTTTAATTTACTGTTGGTTTCAGTGCTAGATTGACTGAATTTTCCTGTTCTGACGCTGATTAATGGATCGAAACGTACTGTTTCCATGCCATTTCAATTAATTTTTTCTCCCTTCCTGAGCTGTTCTAGTAACTGCTGGTTTGTCACTTTCCATTTAAGTAAAGCGTCAGCAGACATTGTGTGTGGAATTTGAAATTCCAGCTTGTTGTGTACTACGGTAACATTCTTGTCACATACTAAGGTAACGATAATTTGACCGTATCGGGTATTGAATATTTTCCCGCTCATTTTTGTAAGATTCTTATGGTATTCGTATTTGCGATTCATGATTGTAAGGTTTTTAATCATCAAGTATTTTGTTGGTGGAAGCTCAATTTTTCTGCTTCAGGGTCATAATCCAAGTCTGCTAAATTCTAAAAATGTTTGTGTTTCCCCTTCACCTGAAGTTTCAATTTTCCACGGTCCAATACCTTTCACATAATGGTCAGTTTCACCCATAAACCAAAATTAAACCTTAGTTATATCATAAACAATTTTATTTTGATCCTCCCAAAGTCCCAGGCCATATTATTGCATAATTAATGTGTTGATATCTAGATTGATATAGAATAGTGCAACTATTACAAATGTCATAAAACGCTGTTTATGAGCAATTAAAGGCATTGTTGCGTTTCGTTAATGGTAGATATTATAGGGGAGTTCAAAGTGGCTAAAACAGGCTAGAAATGGCCTAAATGGCATTTTGTTTAAGCTGTATATAATAGATATACAGTATTATACAATAATTGATGATGTTTGGGGAATTGGGATGGTTATATACAAAATCTGTGACAAGCTTAAACTTTATTGCCCATACGATCTATTTCAATAATTCATAAACTATATATCAATTGTCCCACAAACGGCTTCCCAAATACCTTCAATCAAATTCTTTCGAGCGCGAGCCGTCGCGAGTAGTAAGCAATTTTTTGCATATGAAGTGGGGTTATTGGTGTCATGAAATATTGCTTTATGCAAATCCGTGAATGCCGATTAAAATTGGCTGCTGCAGGCTCGCATTAATCAATGATGAGGGTTGCGATTTCTGTTGCATGCCTTATGACTATGGTTCCTGCAATGCAACATAAAGGGAGCGACCCGAACTCCTATTTACCTGGCTTTATAATCAATCTTTCTTACAAAAGTCTTGACAGCAATGAGTACAACAGGTGGTTGTTTTTGAATATATTTTTTTTGCTTCATCTAGGGCAACATTGCAATTAACAAATAAACCTAAGTATCTCCTTAATGGCCACACAAAATCTAAATCAGGACAACCAAATTTGTGAATAAAATAGTTGCCATTTGCATCTGCAATTTTATTAATATAATAAACTCCTAAGGAATACTTAACCATAATATGTGAATTTTTTAATTGACATAAAATATGTGCATCCTGTGGACAAAATTAAACTAACAAAATGAAGAAAAGATGAACAAACACCTTTGATATTTCATTTTAGTGAAATTTCCTAAGACAAAAAAGAATACTCGCTATGCTTAAATACTTGCTTTTGCAAAGTGTGTATAAGTATGCTGGCGGAGTGAGGAGATCTCGACTGCCGACAAGTTGATTTAAAATCACTCTCCCAAGTCCTCTTTGGAGGGACCTGGGAAATGGTTAGCATTGTTGATTTTCAATGATTCTTTGAATGATCAGAGTTGAAGTTGGTATTTGAGATTTATGCCTTAAGCCTATGATTTTCAACATGCAACATTAAGATAGCATACCCGAAAACTTTTTTACCAGGTTAATTATCTTTAATGCAACGAACAGAAAGACCATATTTCTTATTCATTGTATTTCTGGAAAAATTAGGGTTGACATAATTCACTTGCTGCCACCATGCATTGTCTCCATTTTCCTCAGTAGAACTCCACCAATAACTGAAATAACCTATGTACTCACTTGCGCCACCATAGTAACGCCAGCCCCCCGGAATGGCTGTAAAACCACTTGAATTGTCGGCGTCAGAATTTGGAGTAATCCAATGACTTAAACCCGTTTCCTTTAATTTGCCACCTGAAACACCTTCCCCTCCCAAAAAGGAATTAAGTGCAGACCATTCGGCATCAGTTGGTACATGCCAACCAGCTGGGCATATATTCCTACTGTCTGTGATTGCATACCAAGTATATAATCTTCCATATATGGATACATTGATCTCATTGCCTTCATATGCCCATTGATATTTGGGCGAACTCTCTGTTGAAATATTCAAAGTATCAGGAGTAGTAGTCCCAATTAAATCTCCATTTTTGTACTTTGTCGTCTTCAGGTTTTCTTTTATCCAGACTTGTGTTCCGATTTGCACAGAAGTATAAACATTGCCATCCGCATCTCTTATACCAGAATCAGATACCTTAATGGAATCATTCCCTTTGCTACAGGAGTGTGTTAGCATAATTGACAGGATGAATCCAAAAATTCTAAATATAATTTTCATATGAAATTTTATCAGTTTAACGATTAAAATTAGGACACCTTTCAAAGTTAAGAAAGGGTTGAACACAAGTCAAATAAAAATCCATCCAACTAAGATTAACTCAGATGGATGGAATATGTAAACTTTTAATAGACCACCCGAACACCTTTAACAGTTTTGCTTTCACAACAAGAAGCTTGGATTCCAGCTAGAGCAGCGTAACTTGGACTTAAATAAATCTGATCTACGTAGTTTTAACGATCCGTCCTCTAAAACAATTTCAGGTTATTTCCCCCCTTGAAACACTAATTTCGGCATACGATCGGCATAGTAAAAACCCCAGTTTGTTTCAGCTTCGGTTGCTGTTGCTCCTTTCCAACGCTCGTTAAATGCTTCGAAATAAAAAATGGGTACTTGATTTGAATTGCTCCATTTTTGACATTCCGTATAAAATTGTTTTTGCGAAACTTCATCGGCAACAGTAACGGGATTAAATTGTCCAGCATTTTTGCTGGTTGTCCAGCCAGTTTCAGTAATCAATATTTGTTTCTGAGGAAAGAGTGTTTTCAACTCGTTAAATTTATCATCTATAAATGATACAGTGTTTTCAAGGGAAACGTTATCCGATTGTCCGTAGATATGTATCGCAAGAAAATCCTGAAGCCTTACCAAATCGCTGTATTTTGGGTCTGACCAAACGGAATACAGTTCGTCAATAGTAACTGGAGCAGTAGTCTGGGCATGAATTTTTACCAAATATCCGACAATTTCATTTGTATTTGAAACATAAATATCTGACGCCGGACTTATAAAAATTTCATTTCCACAACTTACGGCTTGTACAATATTGCGATAAGTATTTGTCAAAGCAATTGCCCTGTCAACCTGAGAGGCATTGTCTATCGGCGTTTTTCCCGAAATCCAAATCCCCAGCATCACTTTAAGGTCAATGTTATTATCAGTAATCACTTTTAAAATTTTTTCGCTATTATCATCGGAAATATATAACCGGATGGCATCCCAATGATTTTTCATTATTAACAAATCTTCTTTTATCTGAGTTTCAGAGAGAACACTACCGGGTGCTTGGCCATCACGAAATGGGCCATAACAGACCGCATTTATTATTTTACCATTATTGTTATAAAATACCGGACCGGTAAAGGTTGAATTTGTTGCAAAACTTATCAGATTTCCGTAAGCAGTTCCCACACTATTTGTAGCATAAGCTCTTATATAATATTTACTAGCGCCTTTCAGTCCTGATATATTACTCGTGAAAGACCCTGCTCCAATACCATCAGCAGTTTTACTATCAGCCAAGGTTGGTGTAATATTTGTACTCCAACAAATCCCTCTTGATAACACGGTCCCCGAACCCTCATCTATTATTATACCTCCACTTGTAGCAGATGTTCCTGTGATATTAGTTACATCAGAAGTTGTCACAGTAGGTAATACTGCTTCTTTCTTACATGAATGGATTAGAAACATTAGTAACACTAAAAGTATTGCTCCTGAAATTCTAAATATGTTTTTCATCTGATATCATATTCAATTTTACTTTTTCAGAATTTTAAACTTATACAAGTTATAATTTGTTTAAACAAAATGTAACTTTAAATAAAAATCCATCCAACTAAGAATAAACTCAGATTGGAATATGAGAGCAACCCGAACACTGAAAACATGTAAATATTCTTATATAAAGTTTTTAAATATATTTTATCAGGTAGTATTACTATATTTTACTTAAATCAATACCTTCCCAAGAATTTAGCTCGTTAATCGCTCTAATCCCAAATATTCCTAAAATAAATAGAGAAGCACAGACTACAACAAGAATGGCTTGTTAATCTCTCTAATCCACAATATTCCTAAAATAAATAGAGAAGCACAGACTACAACAAGAATGATAGTTTCTCCTACTTCAAATTTTGCCTTTTTAACTTTTGCTATACCATCAAGAGGTATACTAAGGATATATCCTGTATTGATCTTCATTACTGAATCTGATGTGAGATATATATGAACTCTATTTTTTATATAATAATAATTTCCCATTGTATCTATTTTCCCTGATAGTATCCCATTTGAGATTATCACCTTCTCGAGCATGTAATTTGAATTGTGACAATGAACTGTATAAGAACATTTAATGGAATCCGCAATGGGAAGTGTAGAACTTGAAATTATTTTACTACTGTAGCAACCTGAAAGTTGTATCAACAAAAGGAAGATCATCAGTGCAGAAATAATTTTCTGAATTTGCGAATATTTTTTCATAATTTTTATTTAATAATAGTCTATAAAATGATAACCATATATCCCGTTTTTTGACGGTATCTACTATTGGATCAAGCTTTCTTTTATACTGAAATACTCAATCAGGAAGGCATTATATAACTAAAGTTAAATCTAGTTAAACCTAAAGTCAATTCTATTTATGTTTAGTTCAGTTATAAGAGGCCAGTTAATCTCATAACTAGAGAAGAAATTCAATAATCAGGCCAATCTATATATCTACAAGATAATGAGCTATTTAAAATAAAATAGGGATTTAAGTTGAAGTATTATTGTAGCGTTTTAGTACACTTCTTTGATTCAAAGTGCTACAATAATTATCTATGCTGTTATTTAAGGATTAACAGCATTAGTGATGCGTTAACTATA
>PLML01000087.1 GCA_003141525.1 Bacteroidales bacterium | reverse complement strand
CAACGTAATTTAGGCATTGACTTCCTGATGCCCGATGCCTGTTGCCTGATGCCTGATGCCTGTTGCCTGTTGCCTGTAGTCTGTAACTTATTTCTTCCTGTTGATGGTAATATCAGTAACAAACATTTTATCGGTTACAATAACAGCATTCACAATTTTCTCTGCTACCTCGGCCGGGTCCATAAAACTACTTATGTCACGGTTCTGTCCGGGAATTTTCCAGAAATCTGTTCTCATGCCACCCGGATAAACAGCAATAATATTTCGTTTTGTCCCTTTTAATTCTATCCTGAGCGCCTCTGTATAACCTCGTGCGCCCCACTGTGCAGCACAGTAGATTGTCTCTTCTGACCTTCCAAACAGTGCCGAAGTCGACATAATGTTAACAATCGTAAGCTCTTGTTCGTCAGGTGTAAGTCTGAGTATTTCAGATGTGAGTAATATCATCCCTTTAAGATTGGCTTCAAAGATTGTGTCAATTAATGCTGATGTTGAGTTTTGAGCTTTTGTAAATAGTCCCATACCTGCATTGTTGAAAAGATATTCCACCACTTATTATAGAGATTTTCTTCATTCTGATTTTTTTTCAAATGTATCCATTATTCAATATACAACTAAGAGTCTTTTCATTGATTATTTGAAAGTCTTATAGCTTTTTATACTTTTGCGACTCAAATTCTTAACATGCGTAAGAGCCGTGTAAATACCTGGGCGCATCTTTCACTTCTGGCAGCCAATATTATTTATGGCCTCAACTACTCAATTGCCAAGGCTGTAATGCCGGATCATATTAAACCGTTTGCCCTGGTTTCTGTCAGAAGCATCTCTGCAGCTGCATTGTTCTGGATCTCAAGTCTGTTTATCCCGAAAGAACCTGTAAACAGGAAAGATTTATTATTTCTTTTCGGCAGTTCATTTTTTGGAGTGGTTATAAACCAGACTCTTTTTCTGGTAGGACTCAATATGACGACACCTGTAAACTCGTCCATAATACTCTCAACAAACCCGATATTCGCATTTGTTTTTGCGGCTCTTATACTCAAAGAAAGAATTACATTTCTAAAGGGAACCGGACTTGCAATAGGTCTTTCGGGTGTACTTTTGTTGATATTGCAGAATGGCATGCCTGACCTGGCCAGTTCAACTTTTTTAGGAGATGTTTTTTCTATGGTTAATACTATTAGCTGGGCATTCTATACGGTAATTATAAAAAAGATGTTGGAAAAATATCATCCGGTTACAGTTATGAAATGGACCTTTTTATTCGGAATGCTTACTAATATCCCTGCTGGTTATCACCAGTGGAGTACAATGGACTGGTCATCCATTCCTTTAGTCGCATGGCTCCAGATTGGCTTTGTAATTGTCGGTGCTACATACCTTGGCTATCTTCTTATCACATTTGGTTTGCGACGGCTTAGTCCGACTATTGTCAGCACATACACTTATACTCAGCCAATAATAGCAGCATATGTTGCTACACTTATGGGTCAGGATCATATTGATCTTGTTATGGTTGTCTCTGCTTTACTTATTTTTACAGGTGTTTTTGTTGTAAGTTTTCAGAAGAAGAATAGTATAATTCAAGGATAAACGCTGAAGGTTTTCACCTGTCTATAGCACCCGATCCAATCACCTCGTTACCATCATACCATACTGCAAACTGTCCCGGAGCAACACTCCGCTGTGGCTTTTCAAAGATTACATACATACCTTTCTCGCGATAATACAGGCGCGCTGACTGCAGTGGCTGACGATATCTGATTCTCGCCAGATAATCACGACTTTCGTCTTCCTTCATTCTTAAATCAGTTCTGACCCAATGTACCTCATCCTTCCTGATAAACAGCCCTTTGCGATTCAATCCGGGATGCGTCTGGCCTTCACCTGCATAAACAATATTTTTTTCCACATCAATTCCAATTACAAACAGTGCCTCTTTATGTCCACCAACATTCATCCCCTTTCTCTGACCAATTGTAAAAAAATGTGCCCCGTTATGCGTTCCGATAATATGCCCTGATGATGGCATATATTTAAATGGTTCTGTCAATTCAGACAGTGATTCTTCTGTCGCATTTTTCCCGGGCAAGCCTTCTTTCATCTCAGGATAAAAATGTGTTTTAACCCTTTCAACCCCTTCAACAATTTCAACTATATTTCCCTTTTTAGCCGCCAGTTTCTGCTGCAGAAAAGTTGGCAGATGAACCTTTCCGACAAAACAAATTCCCTGTGAATCTTTTCGTTGTGCAGTTGCAAGCGAGAGTTTATAAGCGATTTCCCTCACTTTAGGTTTTGTAAGATTACCAATAGGGAAAAGTGCGGTCGCAAGTTGTTCCTGATTTAACTGGCAAAGAAAATAGCTCTGGTCTTTATTATTGTCTTTACCTGCCAGGAGCCGAAAGATTGTTTTGTTAACGGATAGTTTTTCTTCTTTTCTGCAATAATGTCCGGTAGCTATGAAATCAGCACCTAACTTTCTCGCCTCCAGAGCAAAAGAATCAAATTTTATCTCTCTGTTACATAGAACATCAGGATTAGGAGTACGACCCTTCTTATATTCAGCAAACATATAATCAATAACCCTCTGGCGATACTCATTGCTCAGGTCTACCTGGTGAAAAGGAATTTTTAATTTTTTCGCTACCATCTCGGCAAACATCAGGTCATCTTCCCAATGACAATCACTCTGAAGAAGTCCTGTGGTATCGTTCCAGTTTTTCATAAACAGACCGATAACATCATACCCCTGTTCCAACAGAATCCATGCTGCAACGCTCGAGTCAACACCTCCGGATAATCCAACAACTACTTTTTTATTCACGCTGCAAAGTTATATAAAAAGCGGTAACTTTAGCCACCATGGGACAAGGCACTCTTACCATATATAGCGCTTCAGCAGGATCTGGTAAAACTTACAGGCTTACAGCCATTTATCTCGCGAACATTTTCAGATCTAGATATTATTACAGGAAGATTCTTGCGGTGACTTTTACCAATAAAGCAACTGCAGAAATGAAATCGCGGATCCTCAATCATCTGCATAAGCTCGCCGTTGGTGAAAAATCAGATTATTTAGCAGGTTTAGTTAAGACCACCGGTAAATCAGAAGAGTGGATCAGGATGGAGTCAAAAGAGATATTAAATTCTATTCTACATGATTTTTCAAGGTTTTCTGTATCGACTATTGATAGCTTTTTTCAGAAGATACTGCGTGCTTTTACCAGGGAGGTCGGACTTCATTCCGGATTTAACATTGAGCTGGAACATAATACAATTCTTTCATCAGCAGTTGATGAAATGATGGCATCCGCTGCAGAGGACAATCAGCTTAAAGACTGGTTGATTCGTTATGCAAAATCAAATATCGATGACGAAAAAAGCTGGAATCTAAAAAATGCTATAATCAAACTTGCCGAGGAGCTGTTTAAAGAAAAATTCAAGATACTCTCCATTGAAGAGCGATCAAAACTTGAAGATAAGAAGTTTCTTCTTAAATATATTGAAAAGATCAGAGCTATATCTCACTTATTTGAGAATAAACTTGTTGACTTTGGAAAAAAAGCAGATGAGATTTTTTCAAAATTTGAATTGACAGATGATATGTTTTACCGGAAGGGACAGGGTGTTCCTGGATTCATAAAATCCTTGATATCAGGTAACATAAAGGAACCAAACAGCTCCGCACGTGCAATTTGTAATGAGCCGCCACGATGGTCAACAGGTTCGACTGCAGCACAGCTTCAGGATGCAATCAACAGTGGACTGAACAAAACACTCAGGGAAGCAATTCATTATTATGATGAGAATTTAGTCCATTACAAGAGCGCTGTTGCAGTACTCTCGTACATCTATGCACTTGGAATTTTATCCGATGTTTTGCATAATGTTCATCTGATTACAACCTCTGAAAATAGTTTTCTTCTCTCAGATGCCGGCGAAGTTCTTAACCTTATCACCGGCGAAGATCAGTCTCCTTTTATATATGAAAAGGTGGGAAACAGGTATGAAAATTTCATGATAGATGAGTTTCAGGATACTTCAATAATCCAGTGGAATAATTTCAAACCATTGATTGATAACAGTATGGCAGAAGGTTATGATAACCTTGTTGTTGGTGATGTAAAACAATCGATTTACCGGTGGAGAAACAGCGACTGGACTATCCTGGGAAAGGTTCTTCTAAGTTTGGTGGATAATAAAAGAATATTCAGCGAACCATTAACAACAAACTGGAGAAGCCGGTCAAATATCATCAGATTTAATAATACTCTTTTTACAATAATCCCTGACCAGGCAGATAAATCTCTGGTAGAAGAGACACTAAATGAAAGCTTTAAAAAACTCTACTCTGAAGCTGTCCAGACAGATCCCTGTAAAAATGAAGGTGGATTTGTAAGAGTCGAGTTCATTATTAATGATAAGAAACAGAACTGGCAAAATGTTGTGCTTGACCGTCTTCCTGCTGTCATAGAATCTTTACAGGACAAGGGTTATAAAGCTTCAGATATTGGCATAATTGTAAGAGATAGGAAGGAGGGAAGTCGTGTTCTTAATACTTTGATCGATTTTAATAACAATTGTCCTGAGAAAAAGAATAAATATAATTTTAATTGTGTCTCGAACGATTCATTATTTCTCTCAAACTCACCTGTCATTAATTTTATGGTTAGTGTTATCAAGGTGGTTAATGATCCACAGGATTATATCGGCAGGGCAATTATGTTACGATTTTTCCTGATGTCAACAGGAGATAGAGAAGCTGATAAGGCATCGCTTCAAAGTGAAAATTTAATTGAGGGCTCCCGGGCCTATTTTCCTGATGGTTATGAGGGTTTTCTTGACATGATCAGACAAATGCCTCTGTTTGAAGCAACTGAGAGTATTATTAAGTTTTTTCGACTTGGAGATTATTCATGGAATGTGCCTTTCCTGAACACTTTTCAGGATTATATTTTGAGTTTTACCGGCAATAAAAATGCCGATATTCAAACATTCCTTGATTGGTGGGAAGAGAGCGGGAAAAAGAAATCTATGGTTTTACCTGGAAATCAGGATGCAATAAGAATTCTGACTATTCATAAGTCGAAAGGTCTGGAATTCAAAGTGGTTATTCTACCGTTTCTTTCATGGAATCTTGATCATATTCCATCCAAACAACCTATTTTATGGGTTAAGCCTGAAGTTCCACCGTTCAATGATCTTGGTATTATCCCTGTAAAATATAGTAAAGCTCTGACCGACACCATATTTGCGAACTCTTACAGAGAAGAAAAATACTCTGTTTATCTTGATAATATTAACCTTCTATATGTAGCACTTACCAGGGCAAAAGATGTTATATACGGGTTTTCAGTTGATAATCCCGGAACTGAAAATACAATTGCAGGAATGCTAAAGAATGCTATGACTTTGATCACTGGACTTCATGAAGAACAGGATTTTACTCTTAATAGTCACTATAATGTTGAGCAACGGGTATTCGAATATGGGGAGATGCCTGTTAACAGAGATGAGATAGTAGCAAAAAAGAATATGATTTCTTCAAGGTATTATGTCAGTCAGACTTTGGAATCACTTAAGCTCAAGCTTCACGGTGAGAATTATTTTTTGTCTGGGAGCCAGGCCATAAAAAAAAAGATTAACTATGGTAAACTAATGCATGAGATCTTTGAAGGCATAAATACTCCGGCAGACATTCCTGCAGCTGTAAGAAATCTCGTTCTGGAAGGTAAGCTGTCTGAGGAAGAGTCAGAGGACATTGAAAAAAGTGTAAACAAAATGATAAGTATCCCACAGGTAGCCGACTGGTTTAACCCTGATAACAAAGTATTGACAGAAGCAGGAATTCTTCTTCCAACTGGTGTTACACGCCGACCCGACAGGGTGATTTTTAAAGATGGGAAGACGATAATAATCGATTTTAAATTCGGTGAGGAAAATTCTCATTATGTTGACCAGGTTGAACAGTATCGCTATCTTCTTCTAGATATGGGGTATAAAGATATTGAGGCCTTCATATGGTACGTTGATAAGAATAAAATTGTATCGGCTTAGATGTTACAAATCAAAAAAGAAATAAAAACCTTTCCTTGGGGGCATGAACGAAGATTCAATGCCTATTCCAATTATTTCAGAAATATATACGGGACCAGGGTACAAAAGGTTTCAATCGATGCCGGTTTTACATGTCCAAACCGCGATGGATCAAAAGGATCAGGTGGTTGTACTTACTGTAATAATGATGCATTTAATCCTTCATATTGCCGGCCCGTGAAATCGATCCTGGAGCAGATAGGGGAAGGAATTAAATTTCATAAATGGAGATATAATGAAGCCGTCTCATATCTTGCTTATTTTCAGGCATATTCAAATACTTATGGTTCACTTGATACACTAAAAAAACTATATGAGGAAGCATTAAATTATCCAGGTGTTATTGGGCTTATTATTGGAACCAGGCCTGATTGCATCGATGAGGAAAAACTTGAATACCTTAAAGATCTTTCCTCGAGATGTTATGTTGCTGTAGAATATGGGATTGAATCGTGTTATAATAAAACACTGAAAAGGATCAATCGCGGACACTTATTTGAAGATGCTGTATCGGCATTGGAGGAGACATCCGCCCTTGGCATAACCACAGGTTCACATTTCATATTTGGATTGCCAGGTGAGACACGTGATGAAATGCTGAATCAAGTCGATATTATTTCAAGCCTTCCTATAACGACTGTAAAATTTCATCAGCTGCAAATAATTAAAGGAACCTCCATGGAGACAGAATTTAAGGATAATCCAGGTGATTTTGAGCTCTTTACATGGAATGAGTACATTGATTTCTTTATTAAGTTCCTTGAAAGGCTGAATCCTTCATTTGTAGTGGAACGATTTACAGGTGAAGCTCCTCCGCGGTTTCTATCCGAAGAAGGCTGGGGTAAAAAACGAGCAGCCCAGATCGTAAATCTTATCGAAAAACGTCTTGAAGAACTAAATACGTGGCAAGGAAGGCTGTATCGGCCAAAAGGGATTAAGAGACTAAGAGATTAAGAGACTATGAGATCGTAAGACACTAAGACAACAAGACAACAAATGACTTATTTTCTAGAACATATTGCTCAATCTCTCCTTAAGGAATTTGGAAACACTCTAAATCGTCATTGCCTGGTATTTCCAAGCAGAAGGGCCGGACTATTTTTTCTGAAATACATGGCAGCCAGGATCGAAAAACCAGTATGGGTACCCTCAATTTTAACGATTAATGAGTTGTTCAGAACATATTCCTCACTTCAACTAGCAGGTAATGAGATACTTCTTTTTGAGCTCTACAAAGTTTACAGCAATTTAAAAAAGCCGCACGAAAGCTTTGATGAATTTTACTATTGGGGCGATATGCTATTAAACGATTTTGATGATGTTGATAAATATCTTGTTGATGCATCATTATTATTCCGTAATGTGCTGGATATTAAAAACATTGATCAACAGTTTGGAGGTCTTACCGATGGACAGATCGAAATAATAAAAAGATTCTGGACAAATTTCAACCCTGAAAAGCCAACCAATGAAAAATCAGCATTCATCGGTATCTGGTCGGTTCTTTTTAATCTGTATTCAGGTTTTAGAAAATCATTGAAGAAGCAAAACCTGGCATATGAGGGAATGATATTCAGAGACCTGGTTGAAAGCAATGAAACTTACTACATTTCAGACGAACGCTGGGATATTGTCCATTTTATTGGATTCAATGCATTGAACGAATGTGAGAAAGTACTGATGACCCGATTTAAAAGAGCAGCTAAAGCCCGGTTTTATTGGGACTTTGATAACTCTTACATTAATGAAGCCGGGCTGAACTCTGCAGGCTTTTTCTTACGTGAAAACCTCAAAATATTTGGTAATGATATGCCATCAGGATGGAATTACGATACTATTCTCTCTAAAAAAACTCCGGGAGTATGTCGCCGGGTGATTGATGCATCTTCCGATGTGGCCCAGGTCAAAATTGTTTCACAACTTCTTGAAGAAATTCAGGGTATCAATGAAACTAATGCTCATCATACAGCTGTTGTACTTGCTGATGAAAATCTTTTAATGCCCCTATTGACCAGTTTACCCGAAAATATGGGTGATATCAATATAACTATGGGGCATCCATTAAAGCAGACACTGGTTTATACATTGATGAGGCATCTGATGGATCTTCAGAGAAACACCACCACAGTTGATGATATAATCCGTTTCGGTTACAAAGATGTGCTAGGCATCCTTAAGCATTCATTGTTGTCGGGCTTTTTAAGTGAATCAGACAATGAATTAGTTAAGGAAATGGTAAAATCTAATCTTACCAGGGTTCCTTCAGATCGTTTTTTAAAATCAGAGGCTCTTTCGCTGATATTTAAAAAACCTTTATCTCCTGTTGAACTCTCCGGATATTTTAAAGATATTCTGTCTCTGATTGCTTTAAACAATGAAAGACTTACGGATAAGTCGCAGGTGAATGCCGTACAGAGCAATATCAGGAATGAGTTTATATATAGGGTGGTTCTGTCGATAAACAGACTCGAAACAATTGTTAATAGTACTGATGTAAGCTTTACAACCAATACCTACATGAAAATTCTTGACAGAATGTTAAGAGCGGAGTCAGTTCCTTTTTCAGGGGAACCATTGGTTGGAATTCAGATTATGGGGATTCTTGAAACAAGAGCTCTCGATTTTAAGAATCTGATTATTCTGTCAGTCAATGAAGGCATTTTACCAGCAGTTTCGGCAGGATCATCTTTTATACCTTTCAGTCTTCGCGAGGCTTTCGGACTTCCATCTGTTAATCATCAGGAATCCATTTATGCGTACCACTTTTACAGGCTTCTTCAAAGAGCTGATAATGTTACATTTATATATAATTCCAATTCTGAAGGATTAAGAAGCGGTGAGATGAGCAGGTTTCTTACCCAGATGATGTATGAAGATGCATTAAAGCCCGATTTTCTTGATCTTAGCTTTGAAATTAAAACACATCTGGCCCCGGGAGAAATAATTGATAGGAGCGAAGAACATTCAAAACAGTTAACTTCTCTGTTTTTTGATAAGAAAAGCGGATTGTCACTTTCCCCATCTGCAATAAATACCTGGTTGAGTTGCAGGATGAAATTCTTTTATCGTTATATAAACCGGCTTAAAGAGCCGGAAAACATCTCTGTCGATATTGACCCGGCTATGCTCGGTAATATATTACATGAAATAATGAAGAATCTCTACCAGCCATATATTGGTAGTCTAATCACTGAAGATTCTTTGAATGGCATAATCAGGAATAAACAGTTTCTTGCAAGGATAGTTGACGAGACCGTAAATCAAAAGTTTAAGGCCGGAAGAAATGATTCAATAAGCGGTAACGAGCTGATAGTCAGAGATGTTTTATTAGCTTATTTGAAAAGGATTCTGAATACTGACAAAGCAGTGGCTCCGCTAGTGGTACTTAATCTTGAGGATACTTTTACCTTTCTTTTACCCTTTGTATCTAGCGGATCACAGGTGGAAATACTTACAGGAGGAAAAATTGACCGGATTGACACTGTTAACGGAGTGACCAGGATTGTGGATTACAAAACCGGTAATGTTTCCGAATCTGTAAATTCTGTAAGTGATTTATTTATCGACGATAGAAAGAAAGATGCTGACGGTTGGCTTCAGACTTTACTCTATTGTGAGGCATACCTTGCATCGAACCCCGGTAGTACTATCAGACCATCAGTTTATAAAATCAAGAAATTAGACGGTGCAATAATTTCTGATAAACTCAAATTAAAAAATGGCAGTAAAAATGAGGCTGTTATAGATAATTATGATTCAGTCAGGGAAGAATTTCTTCATAGTCTCAAAAGTTTAATAAGCATTATTTTCAGCGATGATGAACCGTTTGTAAAGACTATCGACACCTGGGGAAAATGTTCCTGGTGCCCTTACAGGACTTTATGTATGCGATAAGCAATAGGAAAAAGACTTTGGATATCGTTTTTTTTAATAATTTGGCCTGACTTTTCAAAAGGAGATAAATGGTTACCAGCTATGCTAATTACCATATTGAATTCAGGAATGTTAAATTCATTGCTGACGATGGCAGGACCTGTCCCAGAACTGCTATGGTAACTTTTCATAATGAAGAAGGTGAAGAGGTTGATTCAGAATTATTTGGCGCCATCGATGTTAATCAGATTTATGCTATCATTAAGGAAGGGAAGGATTTGATTCTTGATAATTTTTATATTCATGCATTTTCCATTTCATCCTACAGGCGCATTAATGGAATTGAAAAGAAGGAATTGGTTCCAATTAAAGGATTTTCCGCAAAGAATGCATTTTTTGAAGCAAAAGGATGCACTGACTTTACATATTCTTCTTTTTCGCAAAGCGAAGTAAGCTTCTACGGAAGTCATTTTGCCAGGGGAAAAGTTCTCTTTAATGGTTCAGTCTTTGGCAACGGGAACGTTATGCTGTCAAATACCTTATTTAGGGATGGGAATATTGAGTTTACAGGATGTGTGTTTGGCGATGGAGATTTCATGTTCAAGAATTCAATAGTTAAAGATGGAATTAAAGATTTCCAGGATATCCAGTTTGGTAATGGAGAGGTAAGCTTTGCCAACACTGAGTTTAACAGTGGGGACCTGCTTTTTATAAATACTCATTTTAACAATGGTCGTTTTAATTTTAAAGTTACCAGGATAGGAGGAGGGAGAGTTGATTTTCATTATTCAGTATTCGGCGATTCTGAAATAATGTTTGAAAGAACAGAATTCGGCGATAGCAGGGTGGACTTCAGAACTGTCGACTTTGGGTCAGGAAGAATAAATTTTAACCGTTCTATTTTTGGTAATGGAGAGGTCAATTTTGAAGGCGCTTCATGCAAAGCAGCGAAGATTCAGTTTAAAAAAGCAGAGATGGGGCTCGGTCCTAAAAACTTCAATCTTATGGAGATGGGTGATACTGATATCAGTTTTGAAAGAACTGAATTTGGTGACGGCGATGTCAGTTTTTACAATTCAACATTTCGTTCCATATCGCTCAAATCGTGTCATCTCGATCATTATGTTGACCTTCGTCTCGCAAAGGCAAACCTGCTTGATATTTCGGATACAATTGTCCGTGATATAATCGATATTGAACCCTACGATTTTCCTGTTGAAGTTAAAACATTTGATATGTCAGGAATGAGGCTCCTTGGAAAGTTGTACGTAGATTGGAGACACAATAAATGTAATGCTGCTATTCAGAGCCAGCAAGGAACCACTTTAAGACAAAAAGCCGAACAATTCAGAATTCTGAAGGAAAATTTCAGCGGGACAGGTAAATATGAAGATGAAGATGAAGCATACATCATGTTCAAACGGTTTGAAGCTAAGTCGTGGCTTACTGAGCAGCAGGAAAAGGGAGGCATAGCAAAAATAGCAAGTCATATTCCGAACGGTTTTCAATGGCTGGTGTTTGATAAAATCGGACTTTATGCGACATCTCCGGGAAGAGTGCTTTTAAGTGTTGTCGTCTCCTGGTTTTTATTTGGAATACTCTATTTTCTCATGGATTTATCAGGGTTGGGTAAAACAGTCTCAGCAGTTGGTAACCCCGACAAGTTATCAACACTTCTTCAGTCGTTTTATCATAGCGGTATTACCTTTTTCACAATAGGTTACGGAGATGTTTACCCGGTAGGACTTAGCAGAGTACTTTCCGGGTTAGAAGGATTTATGGGGGTATTTATGATGTCTTACTTCACAGTTGCTTTTGTTCGCAAGGTACTCAGATAACCTTATTTTTCAGTTTCACGCTGCAGAGCAGCCATCTTAATAGCCGTAACAGCTGCTTCATCGCCTTTATTTCCAAGTTTTCCTCCGGCTCTTTCTACCGCCTGTTGCCGGGTATTTGTTGTAAGGACTCCAAAAATAAAAGGTAAATTATATTCCAGGTTAAGTTGAGTTATTCCATGTGTCACACCCTGGCAAATATATTCGAAGTGAGGTGTTTCTCCCCGGATGACACACCCAAGACAGATAACTGCATCAAGATCATCATACTCTGCCAGGAATTGAGCTCCGAGTGTCAGTTCAAAACTACCCGGTACATGTTTCACCACTATATTTTTATCAGTTACTCCATGTTTTATAAGGGTTTTAACAGCACCGTCAAGCAACGACCAGGTTATCTCCATGTTCCAATCCGAAACTACGATACCAAATCTCATTTCACTGGCATCCGGAACGAGTTCAGGATCATAAGCGGACAAATTTGTAGTACCCATAATGATATTTGTAAAATTAAAAAACGCATCTGCCTCAGAAAAAAATGAGTCGGATACGTAATCCTATATGCAGGGAGATACTTATAACTGTTACTTGATCAGCAGCTTGACCCGTGCAATATATTTTTCAATTGTTGAACCTTCAGTGCTCTCCGGATATTGATTCTCAATTCTTTCGTACAATTTTAAAGCTTCAGTGAATTTACCGTTTAATTCGTATAACTCACCGGCTTTCATAAGGAATAATGGTGTATTAAACGAATTCCTGGCAAAATCTGCTGCTTCAATATATTTTGAAACACCTTTTTCAAGATTACCTAACTCAACATATGCGTCACCGGTTGCCCCGATTGCCAATGATCCTATTACTTTATCTTTCTTTTTATATTTGTTGAGAAAATCGATCGCTTCATTATAACTCCCAAGATGCAGATAACAGATCCCGGCACAATATTTAGCAAGGTTACCGGAATTTGTAAATTTATAATCCCTGGCTATGTCAAGAAAACCAAGATAGTTCCCATCCCCATTCAGGGCAAGTTTCAAAGAATCGATTTCAAGATACTTTTCTGCCTGGAACATCTGAGACTGAGCTTCATCGTTTCTTTTACCAAGATAGAGTTTACCAAGCCAGCCCAAACCAACCAATAAAACTATTACTGCCAAACCAATCAACAGGGTTTTATAATTCTCTTCAAGATATTGCTCGGTCCTGGTAAGTGTCTCCTCAAAACTGGAGATGGTCGATGGATTTACGTCCTTTTTGTTTTTTGCCATACTGGTCTTTAATTTTTAACTTCTGAATTTACCACCGCAAAAGTAATTTTTTTCAGCAAATTTTAAAACAATTTAATTTAATGAATATCAGGTCAGTTACAAAATATTTACTATCGTCTTGAATATCAATACTATTAGTGGAGGATTTATCTTTTGTTTTTAATTTTTTTAAAGAACTTACACAGAGTTTGACTTCGACGGGGGCTTCGCCGGTCTCAGAGGATTGACTTCGTTGAGAGCTTCGCCTCTCTCTGACAGTTCTCATTCTTCTATATTATTAAAAAATCCACCTCTTGCTTCTCTATGGAGGTGATTTTTACAGTACTTTTGCCTTTTTACTTTTGTCTTTTGTCTTTTGTCTTTATGCATATGTATCTTAAAAAACTTGCTCTGACCAATTTTAAAAACTATGAGCTTAATGAGCTTGAGTTTTCCCCAAAAATAAATTGTTTCGTAGGCAATAACGGGGTAGGCAAGACTAATATTCTTGATGCCATTCATTATCTGTCATTGACAAAAAGTTTCTTTAACAGCATTGACAGCATCAGTATAAGACATGGTGAAGACTACTTCATTATACAGGGAACATTTGTCAGAAATGATGAAGAAGATCAAATTTATTGCGCTTTTCAGAAGCAAAAGCAGAAATTATTAAAAAGGAATGGGAAGGAGTATCATAAACTTTCTGACCATATTGGAAGATACCCTGTGGTGATGATATCTCCGGCAGACAGCGCTCTGATAACTGAAGGAAGCGAGGACCGCCGGAAGTTTATGAATAAAATAATAAGTCAGTATAGTGCTGAATATCTCGATTCCGTGCTCAGGTACAACAAGGCTCTTCAGCAGAGAAACAGGTTGCTGAAGGATATTAATTCATCTGATAATGCCGAAACTGATATTCTTTCAATATGGGATGCTCAGCTTGTGAAGTATGGCAGTTATATCTACAACGAAAGAGATATTCTTGTCAATGAGCTCATTCCTGTTTTTCAGGAGTACTATTCACTGATCTCTTCCGCTAAAGAATCAGTCAGACTGAAATACCGGACGCATCTTTCAGAGGGAAATTTCACGGAGGCGCTTCAGAACTCCATAAATAAGGACAGGTATCTTGAATATACTACTGTCGGAATTCATAAGGATGATCTGCTTCTGGAGATGAATGATTTTTCGGTGAAGTCGCTTGGTTCCCAGGGACAACAGAAATCGTACCTGGTCGCTCTGAAACTTGCAAAATTCGATTATATAAAAAGAAAAGCCGGTTTTTCCCCTATACTGCTGCTTGATGATATTTTTGACAAATTTGACGCCGAACGCGTAGAACAAATTATAAGACTGGTTGGTAATCAAAGGTTTGGACAGATATTTATTACTGACACACACCAGAATCGTCTTCAGGATATATTATCTTCCCACAAGACTGATTATAAGCTTTTCAGGATTGCGGACAATGGAATTAATGAAGTAACACAGAATGGAAAGCTGATTAAGTGAGACGAAGTAAAACCATATCACTTGCCGAAGCTGTCAATGATTACATTAAGGAGATGAATCTTGGCGGAAAGCTGAATGAGATAGCTGTCATCAACTCATGGGAAGAAACTGTAGGGAAAGCTATTAGCTCCCGTACAACAAAAATTTTCATTAAAGACAGTATTTTGTATGTTTATTTGAATTCATCAGTTGTCAGAAATGAATTACTGATGCTCAGGGAAGCCCTGAAAGAGCAGTTGAATAAAAAGGCAGGGAGTGAGGTAATTAAGGATATTGTTCTGCGATAAATTGTCTTGCAGTCTTGTTGTCATACGGTCAACTTTTCAACTTTTTCAACTCTTCAACCCTTTAAACAAGCTTTACAATTTTATAATCATTTCCGCTGATCTGGACAGATTTCGTCAGGTTTTTATGCGACGTGAAATGAAATTCATGTCGCCCCGAACATAAAAGAACTTCACTATTATCGATTTCAATTGAAATAGTTGAAGATTTATCTTTATGAATAAGAAAGTTGGCAAGTAAGAAAGCTTTTTCGATTCCGTCACCACGCCTGAAATTCCACACTTCGTCGGGCAATGCCAGCCTGTTCCTGTCATATATTGATTCCTGAGACAGCTCTTTAAGTAAAGAGTAAACTTCATAATTATTTTTTTCGTTAAGATCGCCGAAAGAAACAGGATTCCTCTCGATAGCTGCTTTAATGAATGGACGCCAGTCTATCTTATCCATATCCCTGTATACGTAAAGTGCAAGTTGAGCAGTTTCTATATTCTCCTGTTTACTTGTTATCAGGTTAATTATCTCTTCCCGGCTATTTTCAATAGTAATTTTAAGCTTATCTGTGAGTGTATAGTTCTTTTCAGGATCAGGAATTTTTGGATCAATGAATATAAAATCATTCAACTCTTTAAACATCTCCTTAATGATTTTTTCATATACGGTTCCGGTTTTTATAATAAATTCATTTTCAATTTCTTTCAGACTTTTTCCCGAATGTTTATCAAGAATAGCCTCAATATCATTCAGCATAATTTTCCATTGAATAGGGCTAAGGTGAAAGTCATCTCCTTCAATTTCCTTTATAAGCAAACCTCGTGTTTCCGAGGAAACATTGAACTTGCTGCTATGTTCATATTCAAACATTTTTTCTAGGGATATATATCTCACTGTACCTGAAAAATCACACCTGTACTGAAAAAGAGTTTTGTATTTTGATTTAAAACGGAGAAAATTTATAAAAATAATACTGGTCAGTTCAGTTGCAAGAAACTCTTTAAGCTTTACCGAGAACAGACTATACGCATTCTTGTCAATTGTTGCCTCATTGTATAAAGTATGGATATAACCGGATATATGGGAAACGATTGTTACCTTTTCATTCTCCATCGCCCTTCTTGCTTTCTCAGACAGAGAAGTTCCGTTATACCACATGTTTTTCGTTACAATCCTGCGGTTATTGGTTATTAATCCATCTTTTTCAATAATGAAATCCTGAGAATGAAGAGGTGTGGCTATCAGGAAGATCTTCTCCAGGGGCACTCTTCCAACAACGAACATTGCTGCAGCATATAGAGCAGATAGTGAAACACATTCGCCTGCTCCGGTTATGAAATTCGCTTTGTGCCTGAAAGCCCCCATAGCTTCAATGGTTTCAGTCTTCCAGTATGGTATTATATCAGAGTCGTATTTGTCGAGGCCAAAATGTTTTCGGATGTCAATATCGAAGTAGTATTTATCTCCTTCATATCCAAAGAGAGCATTGGACTGTTTGAGCATCTCGATATCAAAAAAATCACTAAACCTGCCGATTTCAGTGCTCTTAGATGTAAGACCCCATGTAGAGAGATCAAGATTGAAAACATAGTTCTGAATGATATATTGTTTAATACGGTTTGCTTTAACAGTGAAACCTTTTTTTTCAATATCATTAAACCACGGATCATCCCTCCATCTCCACAATACCGGTGACATTATATCTGCCAGAATAAGCGGATAGAAAAGTTCTGGAAAAATGAAAACCTCCATGTCCGAAAGTGTGAAAGCCGAAGAGTACTTTTCCAGGATCTTTTTATCGGAAAAGTCTTTTGTGAAAGATGAATCCATATTATGTTTTAATGTTCTACAAATCTAATAACACTAACCGGGATATAAAGTTTGGACTGGTGGGGCAAAACATGACATAATGGGGCAACATCTTATCAGAACCTTTCAATTCCGGAAAAGAAAAAATCAGCTTCTCTAATCGCATTTTCAACGCTGTCCGATCCGTGAACTGCGTTCATTTGTACAGATACTGCAAAGGTTCTCCTGATAGTACCAGGTTCAGCTTTAGCCGGATCAGTAGCTCCAATAAGATTTCTGAACTGATCAACAGCATTCTCATGTCTTAAAATCATTACAACAACCGGTCCCGAGGTCATAAACTCTATCAAACTGTCAAAAAAAGGTTTTCCTTTATGGACGGAATAAAATGATTCAGCCTGAGGAAGGGTCATTTTAACCATGCGCATTGCGGCAATTTCAAATCCACCTTCGTTTATCATAGCCAGAATTGGCCCCGTTTTACCGGTTCTTACAGCATCTGGTTTAATAATCGAAAAAGTAAAATCACTGTACATATATAGATTTTTTGATTTCTAACAATAGAATCGGTCTTAAGGAATATTATTTATCTTTAGCCACTTGAATAAACAACGGTAAAAGTGATAGATTTATCCAAATATACAAAAGAATTATCGAAACTTTTCTCATCATCAGAGAATATATTAATTATAAGTCATATCAATCCGGATGGCGATTCTATAGGTGCACAATTGGCTCTATATCATTATTTTAAAGCCAGAAATAAAAATGTTTCCCTGATGGCGCCTAATAATCTCCAGGAGTTTTTGAAGTGGATGGATGGTGCAGATCAGATAAACATTTTTATTAAAGACAGGAAGAAAAGCAGAATGCTGGTTGAAAAGGCTGATCTTATAGTTATGCTTGATTTTAACCAGTCCGGCAGGTTGGGTGAAGCAGAGGATTCCGTAACTGCATCTAATGCGAAGAAAGTAGTTATTGATCACCATCTTGATCCTGAAAATTTTGCCGATCTGATAATCTCCGATCCCGCGAAATGTTCAACATCGGAACTTGTCCATGAGATTGTATGTGAAATCAATGGAACAAAATTTATTAACAGATCCTATGCTGAAGCTCTGT
This sequence comes from Bacteroidales bacterium, assembly GCA_003141525.1. GTDB lineage: Bacteria > Bacteroidota > Bacteroidia > Bacteroidales > VadinHA17 > LD21. The sequence goes on along the minus strand of PLML01000087.1, from coordinate 54,144 downwards.
ATGTTGGAATCATTACGGATACCGGGAATTTTGAACATGGATCATATTCTTCAAGAACATTCAGAATTGTTGCGGATCTTCTCGATTCAGGTATTATTAAAGAGAAGATAATCAATCTGATCTATAATAATTTTTCCAGTGACAGAATAAGATTGCAGGGTTTTGCACTTAACCAGAGAATGGTGGTTATGCCGGAATATAGAACTGCATATATATACCTTTCCAAAAACGATTTGAAAGAATATAACCATGTTAAGGGTGACACTGAAGGGTTTGTAAATATGCCATTATCAATAAAGGGAATAAATTTCTCTGCTCTATTTATTGAAAAAGACAATTTTATAAAACTTTCCTTCCGTTCAAAAGGGAATTTTCCTTCACATGAATTTGCTTCACTCTATTTTTCAGGAGGAGGACATCTGAATGCTTCAGGAGGAGAATTTTATGATACTCTCGAAAATACCATAACCTATTTCCTTAAAGTTCTGAAAGAGAATGTCTGGAGATTTGAAGATCAGGTATAATTGTATGGGGATCAGGAATATTGTACTCATGTTTCTATTTGTTTCTCTCGTTTCGTGCAGGGAGAAACCAGGGAATGCTATAAGTAATCCTAAACCCGGGAAGAATGAAATGGCTGATCTTAACAAGTACCTTATCCGGAAAGACAGGGAGAGGATAAAAAACTACATTGAGCGCAAAAGTCTCAAAATGATAGAATCACCCACAGGACTCTGGTATCAGATAATAAAGGAAGGAAACGGGAAAGCTTTTACCAACAATGACAAAGTTGTTCTGGATTATGAGTGTTCACTTTTAGATGGCACCAAATGCTACTCCTCCAAAGATCTTGGTCCAAAGGAAGTTATACTCGGAAGAAGCGAAATAAAGCCTGGTCTGAATGAAGGTCTGAGGTTACTGAAGCCCGGCTCCGAAGCAATATTCATAATACCTCCTTTTTTGGCATACGGGCTGATCGGGGACAGAAAAATGATCCCATCAAGAGCTATAATTGTTTATAATGTTAATATCTTGCAGGCCAAATAATAATTGGCTATGGTATTACGTTTAAGATTAATTGAAATTATTTAAAAGCAATTCTATGATTAAAAAGTATTATCAATCAATTCTCTTGTTTTTTGCAGCAATACTACTATTATCACTTGGATCGTGCGATCCGGCAAGAAAATATGAAAAAGCTGAAACCGAAGCAATAGCGAATTACCTTAGTAGTAACCCTGCAGATAGTTTTAAATTAAAACCAAGTGGCTTATATTATATGGACGTAGTTATAGGAACTGGTCGTGCACCTGCTGTAGGCGATACTGGACATGTAGTATATACCGGAAAATTCCTGAATGGAAATATATTTGACACTAATGCAGGAGGAGCTGACCTGGTTTTTCCAATGGGTGAAGGAGTTCTCATGGCGGGATTTGATGAAGGGGTCACATATATGAAAGAAGGAGGTAAAGCTACTTTACTTATACCCTCTAAGCTTGGTTATGGTACCCAGGGTTATTATACTATCCCCGGTTATACTCCTCTGTTATATGATGTTCAACTTGTCAAAGTAATACCCGGACCTTCGAAATAAAATCACTGCATTACAAAGACCACAAGCCTGTCATTCAATAATGGCAGATCTCTTTTCCATTCCGAGATTCTCATTGTCCTGATCGACTCTGTTGGCAGGGTGATGTCAGCTGCGATGCACAGCAAAGTATTTTCATGACAGGTAGCTATGAGTGACTCCAGCATTTTCTGATTGCGGTAAGGTGTTTCCATAAAAATCTGGGAAAATCCCTCACCGGCCTTTTTTTCAAGTTCCCGGAGCTTTGCAGATCTTTCTGTTGGCTTTACCGGCAGATATCCGTTGAAGGTAAAATTTTGCCCGTTAAGTCCCGAAGAGATAAGAGCCAGTAGTATAGATGAGGGTCCTGATAATGGAGTTACAGTGATCCTTTTCTGATGTGCCAGAGCGATTATTCTTGACCCGGGATCTGCAATACCGGGGAGTCCTGCCTCACTTAAAATACCAATATCCGATCCGCCTGAAACCGGCTCAAGATAATGCGCAATATCTGCTTCTCCTGTGTGTTCGTTTAATTCATAGAACACGGAATCATTTATGGGAAACTCTTTGTCAATAAGCCGTAAAAACCTTCTGGCGCTCCTGATATCTTCAACAATAAAGTATCGCAATTGTCTTGTCAGACTAATGACTTTTTCGGGGATCACTTTAAGAAAATCATCTCCTCCCAAAGTCACAGGTATAAGGTAAATCCTGCCATTCACATTTATAAATTTATTCATTCAAATATAACAAATATACCGTTTGTGCATGTTCTAACAAAAATTGCAAAACCTGTTGTCTGTTATAGATTTTTAATATAGGTTTGTCAGGAAATATTTTTATTGTGAAAGTAACATTCTTAGGAACAGGCACCTCACAGGGTATCCCGGTAATTGCATGCGATTGCAATACCTGCATTTCTTCAGATCTGCGTGATAAAAGACTCAGAACTTCTGTTTTGCTGGAGACAGCTGATACAAATCTGGTTATTGACGCAGGTCCTGACTTTCGCCAACAGATGCTCAGGGAAAACGTATCCAGGCTCGATGCAATTATTCTCACTCATGAACACAAAGATCATATTGCAGGTTTGGATGACGTCAGGGCTTTCAACTATAAAAGTCAGGACGCCATTGACATTTTTTGCGAGGAGAGAGTTCAGAAAGTGATTAAAAAAGAATATTCCTATGTGTTTTCAGAATATCAGTACCCGGGAATTCCTAAAATGAGACTAAATTATGTTCCGGAAGATGGGTTCAGTGTTGGGAAGATGAAGGTTTTACCTGTCAGAGTGTTCCACTACCGACTACCTGTATACGGTTTCAGAGTAGGAAATTTTGCTTATATAACAGATGCAAATTATATTCCGGAAGAAAGTAAAGCGAGACTTTATGGCGTCAAATATATGGTTGTTAATGCGCTTAGAAAAGAAAAGCATATTTCTCATTTCAGTCTTAGAGAAGCAATAAATTTTATTAGAGAGATATCGCCTAAAAAAGCCTTTATTACCCATATAAGTCATCAGATGGGCTTACATAACGAAGTTTCAAAGGAGTTGCCTCCTGAAATTATTCTTGCTTACGATGGTTTAAGTTTAATTTGTGATGAATGAAAAGATCAGTATCTATTTTGGTTTAAAGGTCTTATTCAGTTTTTTCTGATAACCTGACGAAAAATAGTACTTGTTTCTTCCGAGCTGTGAGGCATTTACCTGGGAACTTTTTTTTCTTTTTTCGTAATATGGATTCTTTTTNNTATTTTAATTGTTTTAGACATTACCCTATATGCTTTTGAATCACCCTAAATATACAACTTATTTATCTAAACGAAAAAAATTGGTCTAATTATCTGTTACACGCGTTTTTGGTCCAATTACAGTTAAATGTTTTTTTAATAATTTGTAAGTTCTATATTGCATCAGAAAATTTAACTTTTGTACGAATTAATACTGAAAATGTTACGGATTATTGTTATTTGACCTGGTAAAATTAAGGCATAAAAAACTGTTTAAATGAAGAATATTAGAAAATCAAGCTGTTTATTGACACTGTGTTTGCTTCTTATGCAATTCTCAGGTTATTCACAGGTGCTTTATACTGTCGGCCTGGGAAAAGACAGAGGTCTGAATTCTGACAGAGTTGTTCTATCCGACAGCAGCTCAATTGTTCTGTCAGTTAGCAAACCTCTCTATAGCTTTCTATTGAATGCCAGGCTATACAATTCCGGAGAAGTTGAAGCCATTAACACAAATGATCAGTATACTCAGACTTTTGAAAATATCATAGTGACTTTTGGATCATCTGCTCGCTATGATTCAGGCTGGAGGAGCGAATTAATATTTGAAAACAAAGGCAATGATACTGTTACAATAAGTAATGTTGTACCTTTTGGTGAAGATACTGGTTCTGTTTATATAACGGGAAAAGGTCCTTCGGACCTGGCACGCGCTTGGTTATTCCGTCCTGGTTTTCAGCCTGTGAGAGTTATCCTGCCTGATAATGCCTGGGAGCTGGGATATTCCTCTTTTGTTGCCGGGAATGGATATTCTGTCTGCTCTGTTGCACGGAGGTCCAGCATTAAGGACGGTTTGAAACAACGATATTCAACACTATTACCCCCAAAGGCAAAAGTTACTTACTCTATAGAAGCAGAGGTTTTTAAGGGAGAATGGCAAAATGGGCTTCGTAAGATGTTTAGAGACAGATATTTGTTTGATCTTGAGAACTTTGATAACTCTTTGTTCAAACGAAATGATCTTGCATGGATAAAGGAAAGTTACCTTATAATTCTTCAAATGGCCTGGGACAGAGAATTCTATAACAGGCTCACAGGAAAATATACGTATGCAGAAGTGCTGAAAAAAGGTATAGAGCTCTTCGGGAATATCGACGTTTATGGTATCTGGCCGACATGGCCCCGACTAGGCCTTGACCAGCGTAATCAGTGGGATTTATACAGAGATCTTCCGGGAGGAACTGAACAACTCAGAAATTTTGCGAGAATGTCACGTTTGTCAGGTACCCGGTTTTTTATTGCTTATAACCCATGGGATAACAGCACACGAAAAGAGGATCATTACAAAGGAATGGCAAAACTTATTGCTGAAACTGAAGCTGATGGAGTGGTTCTCGATACAAGAGGAAGTTCAAGTTTTGAGCTGCAGGCTGCTGTCGATAGTGTAAGAAAAGGGGTAGTGATGTACTCTGAAGGGATGGCTGTACCTAAAGACATGCCCGGAATCATTTCAGGACGTGTTCATAATGCTATCTTCCTTAGTCCTGAACTGAATCTTAATAAGTTGATCAAACCTGATTTTTCTATTTTCAGAGTTTGTGATGTCGGAGAAGATATAATTCACCGTGAGATCGCAGTAGCTTTTTTTAACGGTTATGGAACAGAGTTGAATATGTTCCGTCCGGGCGGAAGGGATGAGAACTATAATAATGATCTCAACTTTTTGTCACGTACAACATTCATCCTCAGACAAAATAATGATGCTTTCCTTGATAATAACTGGACCCCATTGATCGGGACAACACTTGATAAAGTTTTTGTAAATCGTTGGAAATCGGGTGAAAAAACTATTTTTACAGTTCTCAACATGAGATCTGAAGGTGTCAATGGAAAATTATTTAAGGTCGACAGTACAGAAGGAAAACACTATATCTCATTATGGAATCACGAAAACCTGCTTCCGGTTAATGCAAATGGAAAGGTATTTCTTTCAGCCAATGCCACTGGCTGGCAACAGTCATTTTCAGGTACACGAAAAGAGGGATCTGTTGAGTGTATTGCTGAACTGCCCAATCTGATTAAATCAAAATTGATCGGCGATTCAATCAAGATCTCAGCAGATGGAACAAGTAAACTGTTAATATGGAAAGGAGAACCATCATATCAGACCTTTTATAAGGAGTTCAGAATATTGAAAGACACTACAATAAGGGTAAAAGATATATTTGGTTTCTATGAGGGGAAAATCGTTCTGCAGTTAATTGAAAACAAGAAATTAAAGGACGAAAATATATTGTCGCTTAAAGGAGGCAAACCATGGATTATCAATAAGGTAAATAGTACCAAGAAAGCTACTAATATACCTCCCGATATGACTCTTGTTCCGGGCACAATCTTTTCATTTAATGTTTCTTCCAATGAGGACTTTATTCCTTATCCTGAAGTCAGTGGTAATCTGGCAAAAATTGATAGTTTTCTGATAGATAAATATCCAGTAACAAATGAGCAATACTATGAATTTCTGATGAATTCCGGATACAGTCCAGCTGACACTACAAGGTATTTAAGGCAATGGGAAGCAGGAATGTTCAGGCAGGGACAGGAAAAATATCCTGTGGTTTATGTTAGTTACGAAGATATGCTCGCTTATTCAAAATGGGCTCAAAAGCGACTGCCGACACAGGCTGAATGGCAACTTGCAGCTCAGGGAACCGATAAACGTAAATGGCCCTGGGGTGATGAATTTCATGGAACATATTGTAATAATTCATTTGACAGACCAACCCCGGTGGATGCTTTTGCAAAAGGTCAGAGCCCTTTCGGGGTTTTTGATATGGTAGGCAATGTGTGGCAGATGACAAATGATATGTATTTTAATGGAACAAATTATTTTACTGTGATCAGAGGTGGGAGTTATTATAAACCTGAGTCAAGCTGGTGGTATATGCAGGGAGGGCCACAGCCTCTCGATAAAACACAGATATTACTCATGGTATCACCCGGCTTCGACAGAAGTCCGACTGTTGGCTTCAGATGTGTGAAGGATATAGACAGTAATAATTTTAAAGATAAAAGACAAAAGTAATTACTCTATTCTTCCCGCCCCGTTTCCAATCTCCGGTTGATAAAAATCAGGCATGAGACCGGTTTTTTTATGATATGTGCTTGACAGGGTGGTCATAAAGTTTGCAGAGTCGGCTTTTCTGACAATACTGATAGTACATCCTCCAAATCCGGCTCCGGTCATACGTGTTCCGATAACACCCGGAAGCTTTCTTCCTTCATATACCAGTGTATCGAGTTCGGTACCAGTAACTTCATAATCATCCTTAAGAGAATCGTGGGATTGATTCATAAGTTCTCCGAAACGTATTATATTATTATCCTTCAATACATTGACAGCTTCAATAACTCTTCCATTTTCACTGATAACATGTTTCGCTCTTTTCCTGATAACCGGATCTTTAATATATTTTTCCAGAATATTGATTTCTCCGTTATTCAGTTCACTTAAGTTCCGGATAGGCTTAAATAATTTAAGTAATTCAACAGCTTTATCGCACTCGCTGCGTCTTTCGTTATATTTTGAATCGGTAAGTCCTCTTCTTTTGTTCGTATTTGTAATTATCAGAGAACAATCGGTGAGGACTAAGGGAACGTTTTCATAAAATAATGTATCACAATTCAGAAAAATAGCATGATCTTTTTTACCAAAACCAACAGCAAACTGATCCATTATTCCGCAGTTCATTCCGACGAATTCATTTTCAGCTTTCTGACTCATTTTTACCAGATCTAGAGTATTAAAGCCTGCATTAAAGAATTCATTCAGGGCAACCGCTGTTACCATCTCAATTGAAGCTGAAGAGGAGAGACCTGCACCGTTTGGGACATCACCATAATAAAGAAGTTCCAGTCCTGATAATTTAATTCCTTTTTTAATGAATTCGTTGATCACTCCGAGAGGATAATTTATCCATTTCTTTCCAGTATTTAAGAATAACCCTTTGAGTTCCGTTACGGAATCGTCATTGAAATTTATAGTGCTGAATTTAAGAGTATTATCTTTAACATTTCTGATCAAGAGATATGTTCCATAGTTTAAGGCACAGGGAAAAACAAAGCCACCATTATAATCTGTATGTTCACCGATAAGATTAACTCTTCCAGGGGAGAAAAAAAGAACAGGTTTATCGCTCCTGTTCCCGTATTTTTCAAAGAACTTTTCTGTAAAAATTTTAGTGTCCATTATCAAACTTTTAATTTTTTCTCAATTTCGTTAATCTGGTTTCTGAAATGTTTATCAGTGTCAATTAGATTATTTACAGTCTTGCATGCATGAAGAACAGTTGCATGGTCCTTTCCTCCAATATGTGAACCTATACTAGCGAGAGATGCTTTAGTAAGGCTTTTCGAAAAATACATTGATACCTGCCGCGCCTGTACAATCTCTCTCTTTCTGGTCTTCCCCTGGATAAGATCTATCGGGATCTTGTAATAATCACAAACGATTTTTTGAATATATTCAATAGTTATTTCACGTTTTGAAGTACTTATAAGCTTTTCAACCATCAGTCTTGCCAGATCGAGAGTAATTTCCTTTCTGTTAAGGGTCGATTGAGCATAAAGCGATATCAATACTGCTTCAAGTTCCCGTATATTATTTGATATATTAATAGCCAGAAATTCGAAAATCTCATCGGGTAACTCTATTCCGTCATTGTATGCTTTCTTCTTAAGAATCGCCAGGCGTGTCTCATAGTCAGGCCTCTGAAGATCAGCCTGAAGTCCCCATTTAAATCTAGAAAGGAGTCTCTGCTCCATTCCCTGAAGCTCTACCGGAGGTCTGTCGCATGTAAGAATCAGTTGTTTGCCCGATTGATGCAGGTGATTGAAGATATGAAAGAAGGTATCCTGTGTTTTTTCTTTTCCTGCAAATTCATGAACATCATCCAGAATGAGAACATCAATCATCTGGTAGAAATGCAGGAAATCGTTTTTGTTGTTATTCCGGACTGACTCAACAAACTGGGTCTGAAACTTATTTGCATTTACATAAAGAACTGTTTTATCAGGATGTTTCTCTTTAACCAGAATACCAATAGCCTGAGCCAGGTGAGTTTTACCAAGACCGGAATCTCCATACACCATCAGTGGATTGAATGCAGTTCCACCAGGATTATTCCCAACGGCAATACCTGCTGATCTTGCCAGCCTGTTGCATTCTCCTTCAATATAATTGCTGAAATTGTAATCCGGATTAAGTTTAGGGTCAAAGTGAACTTTTTTAATACCGGGAATTACGAACGGATTTTTTATTGATGGTTGAGTAACATCGAATGGAACCTGGACTGGTTTGTTATTCAGATCAGTTTTATTCCTCGAAGGGTATCTTACGGTATATGGTTTACCATCTGAAAAAGTATTATTCTCCATAACGACATTGTACTCAAGCTTGGCTTCAGCTCCGATCTCACGTCTAAGTGTTTTCCTCAGAATATCAATGTACTGCTCTTCAAGATATTCATAAAAAAATGGGCTTGGCACTTGAATTGTAAGAACATTGTTCTCAAGTTTCAGAGGAATTATCGGTTCAAACCAGGTCTTGTAACTGATGGATGGAATTATGTCTCTGATGATTTGCAGACAATTATTCCATACGTCATTATGTGACTTATTCATTTAAGTTGGTTTTTTTAAAAATTTTAAGATCAGAATCCAACCGATTCAGGTAGCAATATTTGTAAAAAAAAAACTAATAAAAAAAATTTTTTTTGCTTGACTTTGTCAAAAAAAGTATATGTTTTTAACCATCAGCAACTTATAAATGAATTTTTTTTTATTTTGTTTAATACATTGATTATAAGTGAGATATAATCAGCTATGCTGGTTTGTCTATGTAATACAATTCATTATGAATTCTTACTCATTATTCAACCTGATATGAATAAAATGCGGACTATTTTGCCCTTGATTCCGATTGATTTTTTAAGATCAAGATTATCTGAATTTTATACAAATTTTATTTAGAGGGTGAACTTTTTTTACCAAAGATCGAAAAATGTACATATCGTTTTGGATTTATCTTCATATCCTTTAAAAGCACATTTAAACTCTCAAGACTGTTGGCCAGATTTGAATAGAGCGTGTCGTTTGTAAGAAATTGACCTGCGCTTCCTTTTCCCTTGTTCAGATTATCCATAAGTGTAGATGCTTTTTCAAGACTTGACTTCAGGTTTGAAACTGAAGCAGAAAGTTTTGCTGCCGCCAGAGTATCAGTAATTGTTTCAAGGTTGTTAAATGTCTTGCTCATCTTTCCGGAATTATCTGATAACATACGGGTGAATTTATTTATATTATCAATTGTGGCTGCAAGCTCATTTTCTTTGGATCCAATAACTTTGTCGAGGCTGGCTGTTGTACTGTTAAGGTGTGAAAGTGTCGAGCCAAGTTCTGCTTTAAACTCAGGATTCATTATTTCATCTATTGAACTGATTACAGAATCGAGTACCACGACCAGGTTTGATAACTTATCCTTTACCGGCAAAATTTCTGTATCGATTTTATCCATCAGCGATTCCGCGAGCCTTCCGGGAATAGTATCACCTTCAGAGTATGTTCCGGGTCCCTTCCCATACACGAATTGTACCTTCATTCCTCCCAGGAGTGATACCGGGACTATTTCTGCAACGGTATTTTTAGGTAGCTTAAAATTCTTTTTTACTGAGAATTCTACCAAAAGTCTGCCACTCTTTGCATCTATAAAATCTAATGATCTGACGACACCGACTTTATATCCATTGATTTCGACCGGACTGGATTCTGCAAGCCCGCCTACTTTATCATATACTGTATAGTAAATTGCCGTGCTTTTTAAGAAATCTTTTCCCTTAAGGAAATTAAAGAGCCATATAAAAACCACAATAGTAAGTAATGCAGTTGCTCCAACTTTAACTTCATTTGAGATCTTCTTCATTTAATAGTCTTTTTGTGTTTTTCTTTTTTGTTCCAAAGCTTGTTGTAAAGGTAATATTTTGTTGTCTTTTACTGCAATTACAAAGGCGTCAGGATAAAATGTCTCTATCTTTTTTCTGTAATTAACAGCATCTGAATAATCTGTAAAACTTCCGGCAGCATATTTAAAGCGACCCTGCGCATTTATTTCTGTAATGTCTCTCAGTCCCTTAAAATTTTCAGGATTAATTTCAGTTTTTGATGTGGAGGTTGTGACCTGCACCATAAAGGAAATTTCACCGGCTTTTGAGTTTCCACTTGTTAAGGTATCTGATTTTTGATCTGAATCGTCATCCTTTTCCTGCGAAATGGCGCTCTTGCTGTCAATCTCATTAAGATATTCTCTGCAGGCCCTGAATATTGAAGATGCCAGATAATCCTGCCCCTCTTTCGAATTAAGGTATTTCTCTTCATTGGGATTAGTTATAAATCCAGTTTCAACCAGTACACTGGGCATCTTGGTGTTGTAAAGGACCCAGAATCCTGCCTGTTTAACATCACGGTCATTCCTGTTAACCCTTTCCCTGAATTGTTTTTGTATTTTTGTAGCCAGATCAGTGCTTTGTTCCTGAAAAACTTTCTGTGTCAGGGAGAACATAATATAAGATTCCGATGATTTTGGGTCAAATCCCTCATATTTGGTTGAATAGTCATCTTCGAGAAGCATAACTGCATTCTCATTCATTGCAACCTCAAGATTCGCCTGATCTTTCGCATGGCCCATGACATATGTTTCTGCACCCATTACCTTTTTCGAATCAGCCCAGTTGGCATGAATGGAAATAAACAGGTCAGCATTGGCTTTATTTGCAATCTTTGGTCTGTCTCTGAGATCGACAGTTGAATCGTCTTTCCTTGTATAGATAACTGTTACATTCCTGATATTCTTTTGAATATATTCACCGGTTTTAAGAGCAATTGCAAGTGTAATATCCTTCTCACGGCTGATGGAACCATGCGCTCCCGGATCCTTCCCTCCGTGCCCGGCATCAATCACTATCACCCGGTTTTTTTCAGTTTTAATTCCGCTCGTTGAGTATGAAATAGTTGGGGCGGTAACAAAAAAGGAAAACAATATTAAGTTATATATATTAAAGGCACAATGTTTGCCGTTTTTAATTCCTGTACTCATTTTTCGTTAATGTTTTTTAATTAGTTTTGCGCAGGCATCCCGGTATCACACAAAAACTTTACAAAAATAGTATTTAAGTTGTATTTTTTTAAAGAAAAGCGGTTAGTTATATTGTTCCTTTTTGTGGTCCAATCTTTATCCTTGTTCTCTCAGGAAGCCAAAACTGTCACAGATACATTGCTGATAAAAAAAGATTCAGCCATGACCGATACTGTTTTGAAGGTTCGCAAGACATCAACCAGTGCAGTCGATTCAAAGATTACCTATAAATCGGCAGAATTAATTAAAAGAGACATAATAAACAAGAAGTTTATCCTTGTCAAGAACGCTGTAATAGACTATGGAGACCTGGAAATAAAAGCCGATTCGATCGTAATCAATATGAAAACGAATCTGTTGTATGCTATTGGGAGAAGGGACACAACGGGAAAAATTATTGGTAAACCGGCATTTAAACAGGGAAGCAATCAGTTTGAATCCGACGAGCTCACTTACAATTTTAAAACCCGAAAAGCTCTGATTAAGAACATTATAACAAAACAGGATGCCGGACTTTTGCATAGTGCCTTTACCAAACTTCTTGAAGATGGTACATCCAATATATCAAGGAGCACATATTCCACATGCGATGCAGACACTCCTCATTTTTATATAAATCTTCCTAGAGCCAGAGTTTATCCGGGCAAAAAAATTATCTCCGGTCCGGGAAATCTTGTGCTCGAAGGTATACCATTGCCTCTGGCAATTCCTTTTGGTTTCTTCCCGATCCAGACAAAAAGAGCGGCATCGGGACTGATTATCCCTCGCTATGGAGAGGAACGTGTGCGAGGTTTTGCACTCACCGATGGCGGATATTATTTTGCAATAAGCGATTATTTTGACCTTACTCTGCAGGGGAGTATCTGGGCGAATGGTTCCTGGTTAGCAACTGCAAAGACTGACTATAAAAAACTCTATAAATACAGTGGTAGCTTTTCGTTTAATTATGCAGATAATATAGCAGGACACAAGGGATTGTCGGATTTCTCAGAATCTAAAAACTACAAGTTAGACTGGACCTTCGCGCAGGATGCAAAAGCATCTCCCGGCTCCAGATTCTCTGCCAGTGTCGATATGAGTTCACCGGCATATGATAAAAACAATAGCTATAATGTTAATGATCATGTTACAACAACGCGACAGTCAAGTGTAAGCTATTCAAAGTCGTGGGATGGAACTCCTTTCAACTTTTCGATGAGCGCGAATCAAAGTCAGAATGTAAGTGATAAAACTATGAGCCTCGATCTGCCCAAGGCCAGTTTTAATATGGGAAGGATTTATCCTTTTAAATCACAGAACAGCTCCGGACCATCAAAATGGTATGAAGAAATTCAGCTTTCATATTCTGCATCACTCGATAATCAGATATCAACATATGATACACTTCTGTTTACATCAGCGGTCTGGAAGCATATGAAAAATGGTTTTCAGCAGAGTATTCCAATAAGTCTTCAGATCCGTCCTTTCAAAAATTTTTCGATCTCTCCGTCACTGACCTATTCCGGAGTATTATATACTCAAAAGATAATAGAGGTATGGGAACCAAATTTTTATAATGCTGCTCTTAATAAAACTCAGCCTACAGTTGTCAATGATACCTTACATGGTTTATTCTATGGCCAGGCCGTAAATCCCACAATCAGTGCAAGTTATAATCCTCAGATATTTGGGCTATATGATTTTACTGAAAAAAGTCCCGATTCAAGGCTTCAGTCAATCCGTCATGTGATTAAACCATCTATAGGTTTTAGCTTTACTCCTGAGGTCGGAGGGCTGGCTTCTCGAAATATGTACAGACAGGTACAGGTAGATACTCTCGGAAAATTGTCGCCATTTTATTCTGTCTATGATGGTAATATTTTTGGAACACCTTCATTGCAAAGCAAAAGCGGCAATATTTCTTTTAGCCTGGTTAACATTGTGGAAGCTAAAGTCTTTGCGAGAAATGACACAACTGGAAAACCAAAGAAAATAAAACTGATCGATAATTTTAGTATCACTACCGCATATAACATTTTTGCGGATTCAATGAGATGGGCACCGGTGGCAATGCAGCTAAGGACCACACTAATGAATAATATCAATATTTCGGCAGGCAGCAGTTTTTCCCTTTATGGAACTAACCCTACCACTGGCGCTACAATCGGTAAATTCTTGTTTGATCAGAGTCATAAACTCATGAGGCTTACAAATTTCAGTACCAGTGTCGATTTCAGTCTCAGCGATTTATTCAAGAAAAACAAGGATAAGAGCATTACCGGCACGAACGGATCACAGAATGCTGGTTATCAGGGTGTTCAGGGAAATACCGGAATGCCCGGTCAGGATACACAGAAACAACAGGTACCCGGAGCAGCAGGGCCAAAAGATGCATATGGCTACCCGGTTTTTAATATGCCGTGGACACTCAGCTTTAGTTACCACCTTTCATATACTCCAACATTTTTAAGTAGCACAATCCAGCAGGCTGTTTCTTTCCAGGGAAGCGTCACAATAACCAAAAAGATGTCAGCCACGTTTCAAAGCGGGTACGATTTCAATGCCAAAAAGATCACAATGACAAATATTGGAATTACCCGTGACCTTCATTGCTGGGATATGAGTCTTAACTGGGTACCCAATGGTAATTTGCAAAGCTGGAACTTTTTGATCAAAGTAAAAGCCGCCGTTTTAGGCGATCTGAAATACGAGCGCAGGAAAGATTTCCACGATACATATTAAGGATGATATTAAAAAGTAGAGACGCCCAATTTGGGCGTCTCTACATATATTATTCATAGGGTAAACTATTCTGCCTGGATTTCAAATTCGATCTCAACTTTCACATCCCTGTGTAATTTAATAACAGCTTTGTAATTACCAATTTCCTTGATCTGATCTTCGGGAAGCGTAATGTTTTTACGGTCAATATCAAATCCTTTTTCTTTCAGGGATTCAGCAATCTGAATTGTGTTAACCGAACCAAAGATTTTACCGGAAGAACTTGTTTTTGCACCAACAACAATTTTTACACCGGCCAGTTTTCCTGCCATCTCCTGCGCTGCAATCTTGATCTTTTCTTCCTTATGTGCCCTCTGCCTCATGTTTTCAGTATGCATCTTCTTTGCTGATGGTGTTGCTGCTATGGCATAGCCCCTGGGGATCAGAAAATTTCTGCCATAGCCGGCTTTAACATTCACGAAATCGTCTTTCTGTCCAAGCTTATTGACGTCCTGTATCAATATAATTTCCATATAGTGTCCTCCTTATTTTAAAAGGTCAGTAACATAAGGAAGAAGAGCTATGTGCCTTGCTCTTTTAACGGCTTTTGCCACTTTCCTTTGATATTTAAGTGAAGTACCTGTAATTCTGCGTGGTAGAATTTTACCCTGGTCATTCAAAAACTTCTTAAGAAATTCCGGATCTTTATAATCGATATAACGGATCCTGTTTTTCTTAAACCTGCAGTATTTCTTTTTCTTGATCTCTACAGTTGGTGGGGTCAGATATCTGATTTCCGATTCGTTCTGTGCCATATTTTATTCCTCCTTCGATTTACCTGATTCTTTCTGTTTTCTCTTCTTCTCTGCATATTCGACGGCAAATTTTTCCATCCTGAAAGTTAAAAACCTGATTATCCTTTCATCTCTGCGATATTGGACTTCNNCCTGTAGACTTTTTTTGGATTGGATAGGCCAGTTTCTTTAGACCCCAGTTCTCTTCATGAACGATCTCACCGCTGTTGTCGGTGATGACCTTCTTGAATTTCTGTACCGCTTCCTTCATCTGGTTCTCAGATAAAACGGGAGTTGCAATGAAAACGGTTTCGTACTGATTCAACATAGTAATTAATTGTTTATTAAATATATGATTTTGGCTCGCAAAAGTACAACTATTTTGCTTTATTCAAAAAATAAACAATGAAAAATTGTTTTTTATTCATTTTGTCGTTTAGTGTTTTACTTTTCATATTCTTTAAGAACTTACACAGAGTTACACAAAGGTTTCACAAAGTTGCACAGAGGCAACTTGTTCTCTGTGGTCCTCTGTGCTTCTCCGTGTTGCTCTGTGACAGTTCTTATTTTTATTTTGCTATTTGTATATTTCTATTTGTATTTTGCATTTATAAGGAAGGCTTTTTGACTATATTTGTGTTTCATGATTTTTGAAAAACTGCGATCATCAATTTATGGAAAACTTCATTGTTTCAGCAAGGAAATACAGGCCTGCCAATTTTGATATGGTAATTGGTCAGGATTCTATAACACATACACTGAAAAGCGCTATTAAAAGCAACCATCTTGCCCAGACTTATCTTTTTTGCGGACCGAGAGGAGTAGGCAAAACGACCTGTGCAAGGATCTTTGCCAAAACAATTAACTGCAGTAATCTTGGGAATAACCTTGAAGCATGCGATGAATGTGAATCGTGTCTGTCATTTAATTCATTGAGATCGTTTAATATTCATGAACTGGATGCCGCATCCAATAATAAGGTCGAAGATATCAGATCTCTGAACGACCAGGTAAGGATTCCTCCGCAGATCGGGAAGTACAGTATCTATATAATTGATGAAGTTCATATGTTGTCCTCATCAGCATTTAATGCTTTCCTTAAAACACTTGAAGAACCCCCTTCTCATGCTATTTTCATTCTGGCCACCACTGAAAAACACAAAATAATTCCAACTATTCTTTCGCGTTGCCAGATATTTGATTTCAACAGGATCAGAATTGAAGATATTGTTGGCCGCCTGATGTATGTAGCTAAGAATGAAGGAATAACTGCGGCCGAGGAAGCCCTTCACATCATAGGTCAGAAAGCTGACGGCGCTTTACGTGACGCATTATCAATTTTTGATCAGATTGTAAGCCTGAGTGGAAAAACAATTACTTATAAGGACGTCATAGAGAATCTTAATGTTCTTGATTATGAATATTATTTTAAAACTGTTGATGCAGCACTGATGGGCGATGTCTCATCAGTGTTGTTAACATTTAATGAAGTATTGGAAAAAGGTTTTGACGGTCATAATTTTATATCAGGACTCAACAGTCATCTCCGCGATCTGCTGGTTAGTAAAGATGAGTCAACCCTACGCCTTCTCGAAGCGACACCCGTGATTAAAAAGAGATATCTGCAACAAACCGGGAAATGCCCTGTTGATTTTCTGTTTAAGTCGTTAGAGATTGGAAATAATTGCGATCTTAATTATAAAGGCAGCAAGAATCCCAGATTGCATATTGAGCTTTCTCTCATAAAGTTGTGCACGTTAATGAACGGAGCTGAGGAGCAATCAGAAAAAAAAAAGTCTGATTCTCCACAGATGAACAAGATAGAAGAAGATATTCCGCTTCCTTCAAAATCAGAAATAATACGGGAAGAGGTTCAGCTTTCAGGAAAAAAGGTTATTAATCAGGAAGCAAAATCTGGGAAACACGATCCGGTCATTGAGAAACCATCTAAAACATTTTCAATAAAAGAGATCATTTCTGAAGATATCAAGCCGTCAGAGAAGCACAAGGAAAGATCGGTTCTGAACGATCCTGAAGTTCATTTAAAACCCAGGGTTGAGTTCACTCCCCAGGCTTTCGAAACTGCCTGGCAGGAATTTACAGATCATCTTAAAGGTGAAGGCACACGAATCGTAAGCATGTTTAAATCGATCAGGCCTGAATTGGAAAACGATCAGACAATTAAAATACATCTCAGCAATGCAGCACAAAAAGATACTTTCATATTAAATTACAAACCAAAACTTATAAACTTTCTGGAGAGTAGGTTCATACTTTCCGATATAGATATTGAAACAATCGTAGACCTTTCAGAAACAAGTGAAATTTTGTATTCTGATGAACAAAAGCTTAATTATCTCATAAATAAATATCCTATTCTGAAGGATATGAAGAAAACGTTTAATCTTGACATTACATAGAAGTCCTGTAACCTGTAACGAATTTAACAAATTAAATACATCGAATTGAAAAGGAAACTTGATATCTCTGACGGTAATGATTACTTGAAATTCCTGACAAGAGAAAAGGATATTTCGGACCAGATTATAAACCATTCCAGGTCAATGATAACCATCATTAACCGTGATTATATCTATGAGAAAGCAAATTCTACTTTCTGTAATGCACATCAGGTAGTCCTGGATACTATTCTTGGAAAATCACTGGAAGATGTATGGGGACGAGATGCTTTTCAAAATGCAATTAAGCGAAATGTCGACCTTTGCCTCTCAGGAAAAACAGTACAGTATGAAGCAACATTTATTACTCCCAAATCAGGGAAAAGACATTTTGAAGTAGTATTCAGACCACTTTCTGTTGAGCCAGGCAAGATCACACACCTCCTGGCAGAAACATTCGATATCGATGATCTGAAAACTACAAAGCTAGCTGTTAAAGAGAAAGAAGAAGAGCTAAGAAAGTTTGAATCAAATCTTCCTATCGGTTTCCTGAGATGCGATCCTGAAGGGAAAATATTATACTCCAATGAAGCTTTTTTAGTGATTGCCGATTCCAGTGATGAGATGGCAATTAACAAAATGAATCTTAAGAATTTTTATATTGAGGAAGATCTTTTTGAATTACAGATTAACCAGCTTTTTGACAGCCATACGAAAAACTTCGGTAGGGTCTATCTGAAGAACTGCAGCGGAAAAGAGATACCATGCAGGATCAGTGGATTCCTGGCTTTTAACGCATCGGGTACTCCGGCATATATTGATTTTGCGGTTGAAGATTGCTCACGGGAACTGATGCTCGAAAATCGTCTTCTTCAGGCTCAGAAGCTCGAGACAATAGGGTCCCTGGCAGGTGGTATAGCACACGATTTCAACAATATACTGGCTACAATTTCAGGCTATTCGGAAATGTTGCACGATGATCTTCCAAAGAGTTCAGACCTGTCTGAGAAGGTATCCAAGATATTGGGAGCAGTTAAAAAAGCTCAATCTATTACAAATCAAATACTTACATTTAGCAGACACGTCGAACAGGAAAAGGTGCTTATAAATGTAGCAGAAGTTCTGAAAGAGACTATCGGATTCGTAAAATCATCAATTCCATCCAATATAGTATTACTGAGCAGGATTCCAAAAGTGGAAGCCAATGTACTTGCAGATCCTACTCAATTGTTCAGGGTTTTCTTAAACCTGATGACTAACGCTATTCAGGCGATGGAAGAGAATGGTGGTACCCTGTCAGTAAAAATTGCTGCGGTCAAAAGAGAGTTTGTCCAACATGAACTTAATAAAGATATTGTTGCAGATGAGTATGTATTGCTTACTTTCAAAGATACCGGGGAGGGTATGGACCCATCCCTTGTTGGAAGAATCTTTGAGCCATTTTTCACAACACGCGAAGTGGGTAAAGGAACAGGTCTTGGCCTGTCGGTAATACATGGGATAATATCTGAAATGGAAGGCGAGATTGTTGTCTCAAGCAAGAAGGATAAAGGATCTGTTTTCAGTGTTTATCTTCCGGTCTCAAAAAGTTATTCCTTTGTTACTGCCAAAAAAGGCTCCAGAAAAAAAATATTGTTTATTACAGGAAATAAATATGAATCAAGGATACTATCATTAGCCCTTGAGAGTGCCGGGTATGAGCTTATTTTTATATCTGATGACAGGAATTTTGCCAAAGTTATGACTAATATCAGGGAACGGCCTGATATGGTTATCTATATGAGCGATTCAAAGCAGATCAAACCGGAAGATCTTGTAGGGATATTCAGAAGTCAGAAAATTCATACTCCTTGTATACTCATAACTGACCCTAACCTTGAAATATCTGATGAAAAATTACTAAATTCGGGAATTATAGATCAGCAATTAACAAAGCCTGTTTCTCTGAAAGAAATAAGGAATGCAATTCAGGAATTATTAAGATAAACATCTAACCTTAAAATATATACAATGCCAGGAGTACTAATCGTTGAAGATGATAAAGAAGTGAGAGAAATGCTGAAACTGTCGCTTTTGAGAAGAAATTTTACAGTTCTTGAGGCAGAAAACGGCAGAGCGGCAATCGCTCATTTCAAACCATTAATTACAGACCTTGTTGTTACTGATCTGATTATGCCTGAGGAAGATGGCCTGAAGGTAGTTATAAAACTCAGAGAATTAAAACCATCCATCAAGATTATTGCCATATCAGGTGGAGGCAAAGTGGGTCCGGGAAGTTACCTGAATCTGGCAAAAGCACTCGGAGCGGACGCAATCTTTTCAAAGCCTTTTTCAATTAATGACCTTGTTACAAAAATAGAGCAGCTATTAGATAATGAATAACTTAATTAAGGTAACTCTTATCTTAAAAACCTATTAATAATATTATTATGTTAATGAAAAAAATTGAGGATATCTGCAACAGACAGGTAGAAAGAGAAGGTTATTCCTCTAATCTTTATCTATCCATGGCATCATGGGCTGAAAATAATGGTCTAAGTGGAGTGGCTGGCTGGATATACAGCCAGTCAGATGAGGAGAGAATTCATATGCTTAAGTTTATTAAGTATATAAATGAAAGAGGCGGGAAAGCTGTTATGCCGGCTCTGAAAAAACCAGCAGCCGATTTTAAAAGTGTTGAGGATGTTTTTAAAGAGGTATTGAAACATGAAGAGTTTATTACTGCAAGTATTAACGAAATCGTTGCTCTGACTTTGGAAGAGAAAGACTTTAATACGCATAATTTTCTGCAGTGGTTTGTAATGGAACAGGTTGAAGAAGAGACTTCTGTAAGAATCGTACTTGACAAGCTTCGTCTTGTCGGGAAAAACAATATGTACGAGTTCGACAGGGATATTTTGAGTTTGAGAAAACCGGCATCAACGGCAGGGGCTATTACATGAAGAGACTCCTTCCTCTTTTAGCATTGTTATTTGTTTCAAATTCGATTCTTACTTTAAAGGCACAGGATCTGATTAAGAATTCGTCCATAACAGGGGTCTGTTATGCCGGAAATAAAATAACAAGGATTTATATTCCCCCTCCGAAAGAATTTTTCATAAAACGCGGATCAAAAAGCGGAGGTACAATAACTGTCAATTATACAGGTTTTTCCAGCCAGGCAAAAGCTGCCATGGACTATTCGACTTCAATACTGGAAACAATGCTTCCGGCTGATGCAAAGATCACAATTTATGCGACTTGGGATAAGATCTCTACTAAAGGAATACTTGCTCAATCGACTATTACAGGATACGTGGGAGGGGCTTTCATTGATGCACTGAACCCTCTTTCATTTTATCCGGTTGCACTTGCTGAAAAGATTGCCGGTAAAAGCCTTAACGCTGATTTACAGGGCGATATAACTTTAGAAGTCAACAGCTCAATGAACTGGTACCTTGGCACTGACGGAAATACACCGGTTCAGAAGTACGATCTGGTTACAGTTGTATTACATGAGATCTGCCACGGGCTGGGTTTTTTTGACAGCTTTAGTTCTGACGGAACTCTCGGCTCTTACGGCTTCAATTCAGGGCCACTTATTTACGATACGTTTGTTGAAAATTTTGAGGGAAGCAGATTGACCGATACGCTGAAATTCCTTAATAATTCAGTTGCTCTTGGAAATCAGCTCATTGGAAATCAATTGTATTTTAATGGTCCGCTTCTAAAAAAGTACTCGGCATCAGTAACCTATTCAAACTTAAGGGCAAAATTATATGCTCCAGCAACCTGGGATCCAGGGTCAAGCATTTCTCATCTCGATGAATCGACAACTCTCCTAGTTAATTCGCTGATGACTCCTTTTATTGATCTTGGGGAGGCTATTCATGACCCCGGGAAATATACATTCTCGATACTTGGGGATCTGGGATGGATTAATACAAGGATAATTCATTCACCAACAGGGGATACTGAAAATCATCTGTCACAGATTTCACTCTCAGCTCTTATCAAATCAGATACAATCTATAATCATAATAAGGTCGGGGTGGTATTCTCTTTTGATAACTTTCTTACTAGCGACTCTCTATACCTTGGCTCACCAAATTCCAATGACACGTATAGTACTGCAATTAACATCCCTGGGTATAATTTGGAGCTACAGTATTATTTTTTTGTTGTGGATTGTTTTCTCAGGACTTACAGATCACCTTCAGTATATAAGGATTATCCAATTATTAAAAATAACCGTTATCATGTTTTTATTGGGACAGATACTGTAAAACCGGTCATAACTCATACTCCGGTTGCTTATTATTTACAAAAAGTCGATTCAATAAAATATGATGCCACAGCGACTGACAACCTTGGAATTGATTCAGTTTATGTGGAATTCAGGGTAAATAATGGTCCTTCAAAATTTATTAGGATGAAAAAAGGGCAAAATGATAATTATAGCACAGTTTTTAATGCCAGATCACTATTGTTAGAAGGTAACGATACTATAGAATACAGAATATTTGCAATTGACACAGCAAGGGTTCCGAATACCGGTGTGTTGCCAAAAACAGGCTTTTTCAAGGCTCCCGTTGAAGAAATATCTTCAACACTCACAACATATTCTACTGATTTTTCAAATGCGGTACCCGACTTCTTTAACATAGGATTTGATATTACAAAGCCTGCCGGTTTCAGCAACTACGGTCTGAATTCAAAACACCCTTATGAGAGCCCCGAGGACAACAGTAAAAGCATCAACTATATTTCAATACTCAGACATCCCATAAAATTTGATGAATCAGGGATGCTGATCAGCTACAATGAAGTTGTGCTTGTTGAACCTGGAGAAGCTGGATCGGTTTTCGGATCATCTGATTTTTATGACTATGTTATTGTGGAAGGATCAAAGAACTTTGGCAAGACTTGGTTTGGTCTTATCGACGGATACGACAGCAGATTATTCCCATCCTGGGAGACAGCTTATAATAGCAGTATCGTAGGATATAACTCGACATACACCGGTACAGAAGCAATGTTAAAGAAACATACTTTTCTTTATCGTCCCTCTGACAATGTTTCCGCTGGAGATACTTTATTGGTGAGATTCAGATTATACTCAGATCCTTTTGGTAACGGATGGGGATGGGTTATTGAGGATTTGAACATTAACCCTCTGATTGATGTCGTCCCGGAAATAAATAATCATCCGGTTATGGTGTATCCTAATCCAGGAAAGGGGCTTATAAAAATAAGTGCGGATATTCCGGGTATTGAGAATTATAAACCATTGCGTTACAGTGTCTTCAATTTGGCAGGTATTTGTCTGATAAACGCCAGTTCTTCAGGATCCTCTGAAAAATTGGTTGATATTTCTTCTTATCCGGCTGGAATGTACATTATTGTCCTGTATCTGGATGATGGAATAAAGACGATTAAATATAGTCTTATAAAATAAAAAATAAAACCCCGCAAGAATGGCGGGGTTTTTGCATAAATTGGTTTTTTGGAATTCTATATTGGAAAATAAAGCTAATTTTGCTGGATATTTAAAAAAACTGTAAAACACCTTAAAATGAGCATTATAAATAATGTATTGGGTCTTTTTCTGGGCAACAAGTATGAAAGAGATTTGAAGGAAATTAATCCTTACATAGAAAAGATAAACATAGAATTTGAAAAAATACAGGGTTCGTCAAATGATGAATTAAGAGATCGTACTGAAGAGCTCAGAAAGGAGATACTAAAAAGTGTTGAGGGTGATGAAAATGAGATAATATCACTAAGAGAAAAAGCTGAAAATGAGGAAGACGTATACCTAAAGGAAGAGATTTACAACGATATTGATAAAATTGAAAAACAAATAAGTGAAAAACTTGAAGTAACTCTGGATCAGCTTGTTCCAAGAGCTTTTGCCATTGTTAAAGAAACGGCAAAAAGATTTAAAGAGAATAGTGTACTGGAAGTTACTGCACGACAATATGACAGAGATCTGGCTGCCACAAGAGAAAGTATAACTATTGATGGCAACAAAGCCGTCTGGAGCAACAAGTGGATTGCCGGTGGCAATGAGATAACCTGGGATATGATTCATTATGATGTTCAGCTCATTGGAGGTGTCGCTCTTCATAAAGGGAAAATTGCGGAGATGGGAACAGGTGAAGGAAAAACAGTTGTTGCTACACTTCCTGTTTTTCTAAATGCTCTTGCCGGCAGGGGAGTGCATATTGTTACTGTTAACGATTATCTTTCTAAACGCGACTCTGAATGGATGGGTCCGATCTATGAATTCCATGGCCTCACTGTGGATTGTATTGATAAGCACCAGCCCAATTCTCAGGATAGGCGTAAAGCTTATAATGCCGATATTACTTTTGGTACAAATAATGAATTTGGGTTTGATTACCTCAGAGATAACATGGCAATTAATCCTGAGGACCTTGTGCAACGTAAGCACCATTATGCTATTGTTGACGAGGTCGACTCGGTACTGATCGATGATGCCCGTACACCACTTATAATTTCAGGTCCTACAGCCAAAAGTGACACTCAACAATTTGATGAGCTGAAACCTAAAGTAGACAAGCTGGTATCTGCGCAGAAAAAACTTGTAACTCAGATACTTGCTGATGCAAAAAAGCTCATAGCCGATAATAAAGATGAAGAAGGCGGACTTCTTCTCCTGAGAGCATATAAGGGACTACCAAAAAACAATGCACTTATCAAGTATCTCAGTGAAGAAGGGAATAAATCGCTTTTGCTGAAGACCGAGAATTTCTATATGCAAAACAATAGCAAGGAAATGCCTAAGGCAACGGATGCGTTATACTTTATTATTGATGAAAAAGCCAATTCCATTGAACTTACTGAAATGGGACTTGATCTTATATCTGACTCTGTTGAAGATATAAGCTTTTTTATTCTTCCTGATGTTGGATCAAAGATTGCGGATATTGAGAAATCAGATATATCCGACCGTGAGAAATTGAAGATTAAAGATGAGCTACTGCAGGACTATTCAGTTAAATCAGAAAGGGTTCATACTATGACTCAGCTGCTTAAAGCCTGGACCCTTTTCGATCGCGACATAGAATATATAGTCGTGGACAATAAGGTAAAAATTGTCGATGAACAAACCGGTCGTGTTCTCGAAGGACGACGGTATTCCGACGGACTTCATCAGGCTATCGAAGCAAAAGAAAATGTGAAGGTGGAAGAAGCTACCCAAACCTATGCTACTATAACACTTCAGAATTATTTCAGGATGTATCATAAGCTGGCAGGTATGACAGGTACTGCTGAAACAGAAGCCGGTGAGTTTTGGAATATATATAAACTTGATGTTGTTGTTATTCCTACAAACAGACCGGTTATCAGGTTTGATAGAGAGGATCTGGTTTATAAAACCAAAAGGGAAAAATATAATGCCGTAATTGATGAGATTTCCGAGATGAACCGCCAGGGGCGGCCTGTTCTTGTCGGTACAACTTCGGTTGAGATATCTGAATTGCTGAGCAGAATGCTCAAAATGAAAGGGTTGAAGCATAATGTTCTGAATGCAAAGCTGCATCAGAGGGAAGCAGAAATTGTGGCTGAAGCTGGCAAAACAGGTACTATTACAATTGCAACGAATATGGCAGGTCGCGGTACCGACATAAAGCTAACGGAAGATGTACGAAACGCAGGAGGGCTTGCAATCATAGGAACAGAAAGACATGAATCAAGAAGGGTGGACCGTCAGCTCAGGGGCCGTTCAGGAAGACAGGGAGACCCTGGATCATCTCAGTTCTTTGTGTCGCTTGAAGATGAGCTTATGAGGTTGTTTGGTTCAGAAAGAATTGCCGGCATAATGGATAAACTCGGGTTGAAAGATGGCGAGATGATTCAACATTCGATGATCACTAAATCGATTGAACGAGCCCAGAAAAAAGTTGAAGAAAATAACTTCGGGATCAGGAAGAGGCTGCTTGAATATGATGATGTAATGAACTCACAGCGGGAAGTCATTTACAAGAAAAGACGACATGCTCTCCTTGGTGAACGATTAAGCGTCGACATAGCTAATATGATGTTTGATGTCACTGAAAACCTGGTCGACATTTATCATGGTGATGGAGATTTTGAAGGATTTGATTTTGACCTTATCCGCTCATTTTCAATGGATTCTCCTGTTCCTGGTCAGGACTTCAGGAAATTAAATTCCATGGAGGTGACTGATACGGTCTATTCAAAAGTGCTTGATGCATATAAAAGGAAAGTAGAATCAATATCAGCTCAGGCTTACCCTGTCCTGAAAGATGTTTATGACAGGATGTCGCATGTTTATGAAAACGTTGTAGTCCCGATTACAGATGGAGTAAAGGTTTATCAGGTTATCACGAACCTGAAGGCAACAGCTGAATCAGAAGGGAAAGAACTGGCCAGAGCGTATGAAAAAACAGTTGTTCTGGCAACAATCGATGATGCATGGAAAGAACATCTGAGAGAGATGGATGAGCTTAAACAATCTGTTCAGAATGCTACTTACGAACAGAAAGACCCTTTGCTTGTATACAAGTTTGAATCCTTTGAACTGTTTAAAACAATGCTCACCAAAGTAAATAAAGATGTAGTGAGCACACTTATGAAAGGACATATCCCGACACAGGACCCTGAACAGGTCAAAGAAGCTCAGCGAAGACGTCAGGTCGATATGAGCAACATGAGAACATCTAAAAGCGATTTTTCACAGTATAGCAGCACAGGCGGCGGACAGGATAAAAATCAGAAGACAGAACCTGTACGCGTTGATAAAAAAGTAGGCAGAAATGATCCTTGTCCTTGCGGCAGCGGGAAGAAATACAAACAATGTCATGGTATGCAACAGAGCATAAGCGCGAATGCCTGAATACAGGGGCATGCCATGGTATGTCCCTGTCACTTCACTTCGTCAATTGCTTTCTGTATCCGGGAATAGATCGTCCTGTTAACCGGAACCAGCGGGAGCCTCAGGTTATTCTGGCAGATATTCATTAGATTCAGCATTGCTTTTACCCCTGCCGGATTACCATCGATAAAGAGTAATTCTATCATCTCAAGATAACGTAGCTGTATTTCGCGAGCCGATTTAAAATTACTTTTTAGTGAATTTGTGACAAGTTCGCTTGTCGCAGCCGGGAATGCATTTGCAAGAACAGATATAACACCCGATCCACCTGCGGCAATGATCGGGATAGTCATCATATCATCACCGGATATTACACTGAAATTATCAGGTTTAGCTCTTATTATCCTCATAATCTGTGCTATATCACCTGATGCTTCTTTAATTCCAACAATATTTTCACACTCATTTGCAAGTTCAAGACAAGTTTCTGATGATATGTTACTGCATGTCCTGCCTGGTACATTATACATGATGACAGGAATAGAACTGCAGGTTGCAATAGCTTTAAAGTGTTGAAACAGTCCTCTCTGGTTCGGTTTATTATAGTAGGGTGCGACAGATAGAATTCCATCAACTCCTGTAAGATCTATATGCCTTACGATATTTATTACCTCCTGAGTATTGTTTCCACCTATGCCAGTAACAAGTGGAACTCGGTTATCAGTTACCTCTACTACATAAGAGATAATCGCTTTCTTTTCATCCTTGGTGAGGGTGGGCGATTCTCCTGTTGTCCCCATGACAACTATATAGTTTACCCCTCCTTTGATTACATGATTTACTACACGTCCCAGAGCAGCGAAATCAATGCTCGAATCATTTTTAAAAGGTGTTACAATTGCAACCCCGGTCCCTCTGAATTTTTTCATGGTTATTATTATTGATCAACTTAATTAACAGTTCCCGAATTAATCATTTCAAGGTAATGCACTACCTGATTCAGGTAATCTTCGACATTAACAGGACTTTTCAAATCCATCATAAGGTCGAATGGTGTGTTTCTGGTTTCAGAATCAAATAAACCAACCTTAAAGCTGGCATTTGATAATGATGAAATATATTGCAGGGGCAGCAGTTTTTTGAAATTCATATCAATAAGGACATCAAAACGGTTGTTAACGAAAGCGTTAGTATCCGTCGTGACAGGATGGTAGAAAATGTTTAATTCTTCTTTTTTTATAATCGAAAGATATCTGACTGCAGTAAGTTGATTGGGTAGATTCTTTCCCGGGAAATAGCCCATAATTTTAACATCAGTTTTATTCTCGTGCATCTTTTGATAAAATCGGGTTAAGCATGCAAAATCATCAATCTTCGAAGCATCCCAGACAATCCCGATTTTTTTTACCTGGTTTATATTGGAATAATGCTTTTTTCTCTTCCTTGCGGCTACCTTATTTTTGAGGATAGCATCTCCTATTTTCAGCCTGATTTTTTTAAATAATTCCATATTACAAACCTAACAGTTTTTTGTTAAAACAAGCAGGTTGAGAATATTATTATTTACCAATTATTTTTAAGAATTCCGACTCGCTAATCATTGGAACTCCAAGCTCATCAGCTTTCTCTTTTTTCGATTGGCCCATATTTTCGCCGGCAAGGATAAAGGATGTATTTCCGGAAACTGAGGTAGAATTTTTACCTCCGTTTCTTTCAATTATTTCTTTATATTCATCACGACTATGTTCGTGGAAGACTCCGGATATAACTATTATTTTGCCCTCCAGAGAATTGCCAGTGCGTGTAGTTTCGTTCTCTTCACTGAATCTGATACCGGCCGATTTGAGCCGCCTGATCATTTCAAGGTTATCCGCGTCAGAAAAGTACGCAACAATACTTGCTGCTATTTTAGGTCCGATTTCATNNTATCAGTGCATCAATTGTTCTGAATCGTCCGGCAATGGTTTTTGCAACTGTCTCTCCAACGTGTCTGATTCCGAGTGCAAAAAGTACCCTGGGATAAGGAGTATCAATCGATTTCCTGATGCTTTTCAGAATATTGGCAGCAGATTTTTCACCGAGACGTTCAAGAGGAACAAGCTGCTCCATCTGTAAATCGTACAGATCCGAACAGTTTTTTACCAGGTTCTTGTTGAATAGCAAATCGATAGTTTCTTCTCCCAATCCGTCGATATCCATTGCCTTCCTGCTTATAAAATGTTCAATTCTCCCTTTAATCTGTGGAGGGCAATGAAGATAGTTTGGACAAAAATGATTTGCTTCACCTTCATTTTTTATAAGTGCCGTTCCGCACTCCGGGCAGTTGGAGATAAAGACAATTTTCTTATTATTTTCATTTCTGACCGAGTGATCAACTCCCACTATCTTTGGAATTATTTCACCTCCCTTTTCAACATAAACCAAATCATTAAGATGAAGATCAAGCAGGGCAATCTGGTCAGCATTATGAAGAGTAGCACGTTTGACAGTAGATCCGGAAAGTAGAACTGGTTCCAGATTTGCAACAGGGGTTACTGCACCGGTTCTTCCCACCTGGAATGTAACAGATACCAACTTTGTTGTTGCTTCTTCAGCTTTATATTTATAGGCTATTGCCCAGCGTGGAGATTTTGCTGTGAACCCGAGTTCCTGCTGTTGACTCAGAGAATTGACTTTTATAACTACCCCGTCTGTATCGTATGGGAGGTTTTTACGTTCTGATTCCCAATAAGAAATAAATTGAAATACTTCCTCAATATTCCTGCATAATCTTATACTTTCCGCAACTCTGAATCCCCATACTGCGGCCTCTTTAAGATTATCGAAATGGTTATCGTGAGGGAGTTCATCAGCAAAAAGAAAATAGAACATGCAATCAAGAGATCTTGATGCCACTATCCTGGGATCAAGGAGCTTCAACGTACCTGCTGCTGCGTTTCTCGGGTTGGCAAATGGAGTTAACTCAGTTTTAATTCTTTCTTCATTTAACCTGTCAAAGACCGCCCGTGGCATAAGTATTTCGCCTCTAATCACAAATTCAGCAGGTATCCCTTTACCGGTAATTTTCAGTGGGATACTTCTGATTGTCTTTACATTTAAAGTAACATCATCACCTTTGTTTCCGTCACCTCGTGTTATTGCTCTGAAAAGTGAACCGTTTTTATAAGTAATACTGACAGATGCACCGTCAAACTTCGATTCACAGACATATTCAATTGATTGTGAAATTGTTTTACGTATCCTGCTGTCAAATTCCCTGAGCTCTTCTTCGTTGTAAGTGTTTCCGAGAGACAGCATGGGATAGGTATGTTCATACTGTTCAAACTCTCTGGTTATATCACTGCCAATCCGGCGGGTAGGAGAGTTCTCGCTTATAAATTCCGGGAATTTTTTCTCAAGGTTATCGAGTTCATTCAAAAGTACATCGTACTCAAAATCCGAAATTACAGGCTGATTTAAAACATAATATCTGTAGTTATGTTCTTCAATTTCTCTGCGGAGAGTATCTATCCTTGCCTTAATTTCCGATTTTTTCATGTGATCTTTTAAATTTGCTGAAATAGGAAATTCCGAAAGGCTGACTTTTAGTTCCAGACCCCATCAATTTTANNAACCCTGTCTGACAACAAGAGTGGCGTTGCAGGATGGGCATTTTGTATCCGAGATTTCATTTCCGGGGGCATTTCCGGTATATACATATTTTAAACCTTCTTCTGTTGCAATACGATAAGCATTGTTTAGTAACTCAACAGGTGTAGGAGGCAATTGTTCAAGTTTATGCATGGGGTAAAACCTGCTGAAATGTAATGGTGTATTTTTAAATCCGTTATCGCTTAACCACTTACACATTTTCCTGATATCATCCTGATTATCAGTCCAATCAGGTACAATAAGATTGGTTATTTCAAGCCATACTCCCATATCTTTAAAAACTTTAAGAGAATCGAGCACCGGTTGCAATTTTCCTCCGGTTAACTTCAGATAAGAGCTTTCACTGAAAGCCTTAAGATCAATATTGGCTGCATCGATTACACTGCAAAGCTTTTTCAGAGGTTCAGCGTTTATATAGCCATTTGATTTGAAGATGTTTTTTACACCGGCATTTCTGGCAACAGTTGCTGTTTCGAAAACATATTCATAAAAAGTAACCGGTTCGGAGTATGTATATGCTATTGATTTGCAGCTGTTATTAATACATTCTTCAACTACTTTTTCAGGCATCAGATCATAATTTCTTGTTTTATCGGGACTGGTCTGTGATATCGTCCAGTTTTGACAATTTAAACAGACGAGATTACATCCGGCTGTTGCAATGGAAAATGCTTTTGAACCAGGCAGAAAATGATAAAGCGGTTTCTTTTCAACAGGGTCAACATTCACCGTGCACGGGTCACCAAATGCCATCGTATATAATTTGGAGTCCTGAACCTTTCGGTTATTGCATTTACTTAATTCGCCCTCCTTGAGAACACATTCATTAGGGCAGATCCTGCACATAATTCCCCTCGCAGTTTCTTCCTGAAACATTGCAATTTTCCTGTAGACTACTTGTTCTTCTGATGACATTCCTGAAAATACTGACCGGCATGGTAAACAGATCAAACCGGCTGACAAGGCCAGCGATTTTTTCAGGAAATCACGTTTGCTTAGATCACATTTTCTATTCTTCATATAACCCTCCTCATTTAGTGAACTAATTGACTAAAGTATTAAGTTGCAAATTTGATTTTAATATCTCCTAATAAGGTACTAATTATTCATATATTCCCTTTGTGTTACTTTGTTGATTACTTCGTGTTCCTTTTTACCTGCCTGCCGGCAGGCAGGGTTCAATGATTTAAATTTTAACACGAAGGTACGCAAAGAATAACATTAAAGCTCAAAAAGGACTTTACAAACACCTACAAGACTCGCTTTAAAAAACATGACTAAAACTACTATTTGTTCCTAATAGTACCAAAAAGAATACCTCCAGATATCAGTGCAGCTAATAAGAATACTGAAACCCGAATACCTAAAACAGGCACTGAAAAACCGGAAATAAGGATAAAACCGAAAGCAGAACCTGCAAGATCGGCGCTGTAGATTGCAGGTGATATCTCAATACCTTCCGTTTTCCCGGTAAGTTCACGAAAAATATGCCCTGTAAAGAATGCAGGTAAAAATCCTGAAAGCATAATTACAACAACAGCAAGTAATCCACTTTTTAGTTCCAGCATATAATTATAGATCGTACCAAAAATGATATAAAATAATATCAGAAGTATAACTTTGTTCCTTAATGAAATAGTATAAAGCAATCTGAAATTAATTCCTGAGCCGACAGCAAGACCGGTCATTAATCCTGCAATTATCAGTCCGGTAAGCTGATACATATTCCCGATCATAATTTGAAGACTCAGAAGAATGATAATTTCAAACCCGGCGAGTGCTGAGGCGCTGAAATACATTAACAAATTTCTTCTTTTAATTGTTGTTACAGGCAGTGCGAAGATAATAAACATTAAGACTATTGCAGGTATCTTCTCACCGAGGTTTTTGCTGAATTGATATGATTGTGAATGCAAACATGCCACCGGGAAAGAAGATCTGTTTTGCTTTATTCCATGGTCAATCAATGCATTAATTTTATCAGATTTAGCGGTTATTAGATCATCCTCAAGAAAGTCGGAACTTACATATATGTTTTTAATATGTCTTTCATCGACAAGTTTGCAGAATGATAATAAAATTGGTTTGTCGGAAGCTATGAAATAAAGTTTGTTGCCTGAAACAGGTTTTACATTTTTGAAATTGGCTGCCAGGCTATTATAAATTGACGAATATAGATTTAAAGATTCTTTATTGAAGTAATCGTCACCGGGTCCGGGAGAACACATAAATATGCCATCAGGTTTAAGTCTTCTTTTCACCCCGGCAAAGAACTCTGTGGTATAATATCTGTTCAGAAGCAGGGTTGACGGGGGCGGAACAAGCAAAATTATGACATCAACTGATTCAGTGGATTTACCGATATATCTGTAAGCATCCATGTTTACGACAACCACTTTTCCGGAGAACTTGTCACTTACGGATGTTTCATATTTAATCAGGGCGGGATCTCTTTCAATATAAATGATGCTACTCACGGGGTACTTTAATATTTCCTGAATATGCGATTGGGGTGATCCGGAAATTAAAATTACTTTATCGGGCGATTCACTCTGAAGCATTGCATAGTGAATATCTTCTTCTCTTTCAGTGGCATCATCGTTATATGCAAGCAACCTTTGATTGTAATATAAACTTTCTTCTCCTTTATATTTACCTTTTGTTATATTGCCATATGGCGTATCTTTCGTTCCGGTAATTTTAATGCCCGGTAGTAAAATCTGTCTGAAAAGTAAATCGGGATTTAAGAATATGATAAGTGTTCCCAGTATAATTATGGAAAATTTAGCGAAGAGCTTTGTTTTTGGCCTGTTGACATAGTAGGTCGTCAGTACATATCCTATAGCTATTAATATTATCAGCAAAAGTAATTTGTACGTGCTGAGTAATCCGGCTGTTAAAAGTGCTGTTATTATACCTGCAACTATTCCACCTGCTGTTTCGATTGAAAATGATTTTCCAGGCACAAAGTTATTTACTGAACGGGCTGTGGTAATCAATTTAATGAAAGTGAATCCCGACGCCAGACAAAAGGGTATCAGAACTAGTAATGTGAAGATAATTGCTGCCAGGGATGAAGGGGTTTCGCCAGGGCTTAAAAACACCCGTGACAGAATGAGCATTAATATCAGGGAAATTATCGGACTGACTGAAAAAACAAGATTTATCTTTCTAATGTCATTTAGCGTTGATCTGCCGGCTAAAGAGGATCCAACTGCCGATCCGATCAGCCACGATCCTAAAAAAGAACCTGTTATGAGCTCATACCCTCCGGTAACATTCATTATCTCGCGCATCAGCAGGAATTGAATGGAAGAGCTGACAAAACCAATTATAAAAAGATTTATTCTTATTTGAGAGGAGGTAAGTTTTTGGAATTCTGGTTTTTCGGGATTCCTGACTATTTTGCCAAAAAGCTTTCCATAGTAGTTAAGATGCCATATAAGATGAAACAGACCGGTAATAGCCAATCCAATTCCAAATTCAACATGCCACTTCAGCACTGCTTTTATAAAAGGAATATTCCATTTATAGTTTATCTGAAGGGCAATGAACAAACCCGCTATTGCTGTCATAAGAAAGGCAGCAGCGAGCACTGAGTTCCAGAATTTTCTATGAAGTTGAAGGGAATAGTAACCGATCCGGTAGAAAAAGTAACTGATTAAATATAAGAGTATTGCAGTGAATCCAATGCTAACAACATGATACATAGTTACTTCTGGTTATCTTCAAGAACGACCCCATCGTAGATAAAAATCTCCGCGTCTTTCCAACCGTCCCATCCTATACCGGCTTTATCTCTGGAAGTGAATCCAAGAAACTCCTCGACTGTCCATCCATTTTCTATAGCAACCTGTGGAAGCATAGTACCGGCTCTGTTATCCTTTTTGATATAAATTCCATGCTTGCCCAGAACTATCTCATTGATATTTTTAATCTTTTTTAGAGGTCCAAGCACAGTTATTTCAATGTCTGTATTCTTATATTCATTTTTTGTCAGCGGAGGGAAACGGGGATCTTCAAAAGCAGAGGAAATAGCTGATTCCTGTACAACGTTATATAATGGTTCTGAAGAAATGAACCTTCCGATACAGCCTCTTAGAACTCCGTTGATCTTTAAAGTAACAAATGCGCCCAATGGCTTTTTAAGATTCTCCGGGATTGATTTTTCATCTATGACAAATTTGTTGCCATTATTAAGTTTTGACTGTATACTGTTTTTTGCAATTTCAAAAAGTTGTTTTTTTTCTTTTTCAGTGAAGGTGAAACTGTTTTCAGAGTCTTTAACTTGTACTTCATTTTGATTTTTATCAATCATTACAATGGCATTATAACCAACTACTTCATTTTTTCCGGCATCAGGAGAATCGCCTGAATTAGAGTAATCAACGAGTTTTATTTCAAGATTTTTATTTCCTTCAGCAAGATATAGAAGCGTAAGTCCTGAAGTCCAGCCACACATACTGGTAACGAGTCCGGGTATCTGTTTTGCAGTGTTCTTACTCAGAGTATTGAGAAATGTCTTTGGACTTCCAGAAACAATGCTCATTGCAGTTAAATTGTCGTTTTCAATAGCATCTTTATACGATGGATAATGCGAGAAGTCGCTGCTGATAACAAAAAGATTTTCAGGTGTAAACCAGGGTCTTAGTGCCTCAGCAATTTTCTTAACGGTATTCTCATCATCAGTACCAATAATAACAGGGATAATAGTTGGGATATTCTTAAAATAATATTGAATGAAGGGTAATTGATTCTCGATACTATGTTCCTGGATATGAGCATTTATTGGAAAGTTGAACACTTTATTATTAAGAATGAGCTTGTTTGCAACTTCTTTGTTTACAGGAACTTTACCTAATGGCGTAATATAATCACCGCAGTTATACACTGAAGCACCGTCAAAATACATTACATGACTTGATCCGATAATAAAGATATTTTTATATAATGCATTCTTAGGTATTGCTGAAAATGCTGCGGCTGCAGTCTTCCCCGAAAACTGATAACCTGCATGAGGACTGATTATTGCCCTTACATGCCAATTGTCGGGTGATTTTTTGCAGTTTTTAAAAAGCAGGGAGAGATTGTTTGTAAGTGTATCTTTATTTGCCGGATAAAATCTTCCTGCTGCAACCGGCTGTCTGTCAGTTGTAATGTTCTGGGAAAATGTTTCCATGATAGTAAATATTGAAAGCAAAACAATGAGTGCTGTTTGCATGGCTATTACAATTAATTGGCGAAATAAAGTTATGCCAAAAAATTGAAGAAATAATATTTTATGGATAAAAGTTAGGCAGGGAAATTAAATAAGAACCATCGACTCTTTAATAATCTCTCCTCTGTCATCAGTACCGTAAATTTTTATTCCGAGACTTACGGTAGGTACTCCGATCATATGTATAATAGGATGAAGTTCATCCTTAAGATCTTCAGCTTCCATATTATCATAATCTTCAATATTGAAGTAGAGGTGGATCATCAGGGTATACTCACTATCCTTTATTGAACCGAGAGTCTGTACTATTTTTGCAAGCCAGATTGCTGATGCAGTATTGAAGTATTCAAGATTAAGGCGCAGGTTTGTGGTGGGTCTTGGATTTTTAATATACTCAGTAACCCATTTCAGAACAGCTTCATAAATAATTGCAGCATTCTCGGGGATTGACTTTCCTGAAATGATAAGTTCTCCAGAAGGATAATTTAAATCAACCTGGGGTGTCTTGGCAGTAGGTTCGATAAATAAATTTTTTAACTCCACCTTTAATTCTAATATTTATGATAAAGTTATAAAAAAAACATATTCAAAAGTATAATTACTTTTTAATATTGAATTTTTCTTTATCAAAAAGAACAGGGTAGTTGTCAAAAAAATCGATAGGTTGGTATAAACCTCAAATTGAAGGGTGCTGTCTGAGTAGCCCTTTTTGATCATTTTTTCTTGTAAATCAATATATTAAAATGTTATCTTTGCAACCTGAAATTTGCTTAGGAAGAAATGGAGATTGTTCTTAAAGAAAAAATAAAAGAAGCTGTTAAAATTATTTACAATAGCGAAGTAAAGGATGACCTGATCCAGATTCAGGAAACAAGAAAAGATTTCAAAGGAGATTTTACACTTGTTGTCTTTCCACTCCTGCGTTTCTCAAAAAACACGCCTGAAAAAACCGGTGAAATGATCGGACAATTTCTTATTGATAACTTCCCTTCAGTTTCTGGGTTTAATGTAATTAAAGGATTCCTTAACCTTGAAATATCCAATACATGGTGGGTTGAGTACTTCAGGAAATTAACGGTTGAAAAAAACCATCTGGAGAATTGTCAGGTTTCAAATCCGGAAACAATCCTAGTTGAATACTCTTCACCAAACACAAATAAACCTTTACACCTGGGACATATACGTAACAACCTTCTTGGTTTTTCTCTTTATCGTATTTTATCAGGTTGCGGCCACAGAGTAGTAAAAACAAATATTGTTAATGACCGTGGAATTCATATCTGCAAATCGATGCTGGCCTGGCAAAAATTCGGAAACGGAGAGACTCCGGAGTCATCTGGCATGAAGGGAGATCACCTGGTTGGGAAATATTATGTTTTGTTCGAAAAAGAGTATAAAGCCCAGGTTGAGAAACTGGTTAAAAATGGTATGGTCGAAGCTGAAGCCAGGAACTCGGCGACCCTCATGAAGGAGGCAAGAGCTATGCTTCTGAAATGGGAGGCCGGTGATAAAGAAGTCTTCGGATTATGGAAGATAATGAACTCATGGGTTTATGCAGGATTTGACGAGACTTATAAAAAACTAGGAGTCGATTTTGATAAAATATACTACGAATCAGAGACTTATAAAATTGGAAAAGATATTGTTCTCACAGCATTAAAAGAAAAGATTCTTTATAGAAATGAAGATAGTTCTATATGGGCAGACCTCACTCAGGATGGATTGGATCAGAAGCTTTTACTCCGTTCTGACGGAACTGCCGTATATATGACCCAGGACCTTGGAACTGCTGTAGACAGGCATAATGAATACAAATTCGACAAGAATATTTATGTGGTTGGAAATGAACAAAATTATCATTTCCAGGTACTTAAGGCTCTCCTCAAAAGGATGGGATATAACTGGGCGGATGGACTGATACATTTTTCTTATGGTATGGTTGAACTTCCTGAAGGCAGGATGAAATCTCGCGAAGGAACAATCGTTGATGCAGATGATCTTATAAAAGAGATGCAGCTCACAGCCAGTGAAGTGTCGCTGGAACTTGGTAAACTATCTGATTTTTCAGATGAAGAGAAAGAAGATATATTCAGGAAAATCGGCATGGGGGCCCTGAAATATTATATTCTTAAAGTCGATCCACGTAAAAACATGACATTTAATCCTGCAGAATCAATTGATTTCAATGGGAATACCGGACCATTTATTCAATATACTTATACAAGAATAAAATCAGTATTCAGAAAAGCAGAACAGATGGGAATTAATACTGAACTAATACTATTTTCCGGAGCAAAGACAGGTCAGAAAGAAATTGAGCTTATAAAATTGTTGCGTAAATTCCCTGAAACGGTTTCAGCAGCAGCAACAGGCTATAGCCCTGCTTTAATCGCAAATTATTGCTATGATCTTTCAAGGGAATATAACCAGTTTTATCACGATTTTTCGATTCTGGGTGAAACAGACGAAGAGATAAGAAATTTCAGACTGGTTCTATCACGGGTTACCAGTGAAATAATTTGCACAGGTATGGGCTTGCTGGGTATTGAAATGCCGGAAAGGATGTAGGCCCCCCAACCCACCTTTAGGGGGAGGGACGCGAAGCGGCCAGGGGGCATTTGACTCCTTAAGAGGGAAGTCCCGCTTAAGCTGGACAGGGGATCTTGGTACAATGGAAAGAATTTTAATTTATTCTATTTATTCGAAAAATTTATGTTTGAAAATTTAAGTGAACGGCTTGAGAAATCCTTTAAGCTTTTAAAAGGACAAGGCAGAATATCTGAAATAAATATTGCTGAGACACTTAAGGAAGTTCGCAGGGCTTTGCTCGATGCTGATGTCAACTTCAAAATCGCTAAACAATTCACAGATAGTGTCAAGCAGAAAGCAATAGGACAGCAGGTTCTGAATTCGGTTAACCCGTCGCAGATGATGGTTAAAATCGTTCACGATGAACTGGTTGATCTGATGGGTGTCGATAAAACAGATCTTAATATTAAAATTAATCCGTCAATTATACTGATAGCGGGGCTTCAGGGTTCAGGAAAAACAACTTTCAGCGGGAAACTTGCTAAATGGGTAAAAACAAAACGTGGTAAGAATCCGTTACTCGTTGCTTGTGATGTATACAGGCCTGCTGCAATAGAGCAATTAAAGATAATAGGGAACCAGATTGAAGTCCCAGTTTATATTGAAGATGGAAATCTGAATCCGGTTGTTATTGCCCGCAATGCCGTGAAAGAAGCAAAAAAAACCGGGCACGATCTGGTAATTATAGATACTGCCGGGCGCCTGGCTATCGATGAAGAGATGATGAAGGAGATATCATCTGTTAAGGATGCTGTAAATCCACATGAAATACTTTTCGTTGTCGATTCCATGACCGGTCAGGATGCAGTAAATACTGCCAGGGAATTCAACGAAAGGCTTGATTTTGATGGTGTTGTGTTAACAAAACTCGATGGAGATACCAGGGGAGGAGCAGCACTTTCGATTAGATCAGTAGTCAACAAGCCAATTAAATTCGTAAGTTCCGGGGAGAAGATGGAGGCTATTGATATTTTCTACCCTGAAAGAATGGCCGACAGAATTCTGGGAATGGGAGATATAGTTTCTCTTGTTGAAAAGGCTCAGGAACAATATGACTCGGAAGAGGCGAGGAAGCTCCAGAAGAGAATCTCGAAAGACCAGTTCGATTTTAACGATTTTATCACCCAGATCCAGCAGATAAAAAAGATGGGTAATGTTAAAGACCTTATGACAATGATCCCGGGAGTAGGTAAAGCAGTAAAAGATCTGGATATTGATGATAATGCTTTCAAAGGTATAGAAGCAATTATAAGAAGTATGACACCTGAAGAGAGAACCAATCCTGTCGTTTTGAATGGCAGCAGACGGAAAAGAATTGCAACGGGAAGCGGGACAAGCGTACAGGAGGTAAATAAGCTTCTTAAGCAATTTGATGAAACGAAACGCATGATGAAGATGATGACGAAAGGTGGAAATGCAGCAAAACTTATAGGTAGAAAATAACATGTGACATGTATAAAATAATTGATGGTAAGAAAATAGCCTCTGAAATCAAAAAGGAAATTGCTGAAGAAGTAATAAAGCTAAAAACAGCAGGGAAAAAGGTTCCGCATCTCGCTGCTATACTCGTAGGCAATAACAGCTCAAGCGAAACATACGTCTCAAACAAAGTAAAGGATTGCGAGGAGGTCGGGTTCAAATCGACTGTGATCAGATTCAGCAGCGAAATTACCGAAACTGTTCTGCTCAAAAAAATTGCAGAACTTAATAATGATCCGGATGTAGATGGTTTCATCGTTCAGTTGCCATTACCTGCACATATATCAGAGCATAAGGTAATTGAAGCTATTGATCCCCGAAAGGACGCAGACGGTTTTCACCCGGTTAATATCGGGAAGATGGTTATTGGACTTTCCGGATTTTTGCCTGCAACCCCATATGGGATAGTCGAACTGATAAGAAGATATAACATTGAAATATCCGGAAAAAACTGTGTCGTAATTGGCCGAAGCAATATAGTAGGCCGGCCTGTTAGCATTCTGCTCTCTCAGAAGGGAATGGATGCTACTGTAACTGTTGTTCATAGCCGTTCAAAAAACATTAAGGACATTGTTAGTCATGCTGATATAATTATTGCTGCAATCGGCTCTCCCGATTTTGTCAAAGGAGATATGGTCAAAGAAGGTGTGGTAGTGATAGATGTCGGGACAACACGCATTGTCAGTCAAGAGACCAGATCGGGATTTAAACTTGTCGGAGATGTTGATTTTGACAGTGTGGCTCCTAAATGTTCTTACATAACTCCTGTCCCGGGAGGCGTCGGCCCGATGACAAGAGTATCGTTATTGCGCAACACTCTTATCGCTGCAAAGAAAAGTTGAACATTTTATACCTGGATTCCTTAATTATTTTGAAGAAAAATCCATCCCTGTGAAATAAAGGTCGAATCCTCCTTTCCCGCCTGGTCTGTTTGATGAAAACATTAAATAATAATTTGTGAAATTAGGATCATATCCGATAACCGGTCTGTATTCATCATAGGAAGTATTTATGCGGGGCCCAAAGTTAACGGGAGAGCTCCACTTCCCATTTATTAATTTCGAATAATAAAGATCATAACCGCCAAGGCCACCCGGACGATTTGATGTGAAAACCATTATCTTCTTGTATATAAACGGGCATTTATCTTCATATGAACTATTAATACTATCAACCCTTGCAGGCAATTCATAATCAAGATTAAACCATGATGTCAGATCTTGTTCAGCTGGTTTATTAAGAGAAAAAATGTCAAAGTTTCCATCCTTGTTTGATGAAAAATAAGCGGTATCCTGATCAAAATTAAAACAGATATATGCATCATCATATTGAGTATTCATCAGGTTTATAGGGAATGGCCCGGATACATCAGGAAGATTTGAGCCGGATACAGGCTGATTTTTAAGATAATACAGATCGAGGTTTCCCGATGCGTTTACCGACGAGAGCAAAAGATATTCATATCCGTCTACTGTGCTGAATAGCCTGTATGGGCCGAAATCATTTCCAGGTGTTGTGGCTTTCACGATAAGCTTGTCAAGGAATGCATCAGTGGTCATTTGAGATCCAAATCCAAAAACGCCGGTAGTCTTATCAAATAAATATGAAACACTTGCCTGTTCAAGGTCAAATTGTCCGCCTGAACTTTTCCTGTTACTTGAAAATATTATTGGCAGAGTTTGGCCTATCTGGTATAATGCAATGTTGTAATCATCATATATAGAGTTAATATCAGCGATATTAATAATTGTATCGGGGAAAGTTCCCTGAGGATATTTTATAGGATTTTCAGTTTTTTTGCAGTCAGTAAAATAAATTGAAATAAGTAAGACACCAAACACTACTGTTGCAAAATTGATAAATCCTGATTTTTTCATGTTGATGGATTTTGAGGAATGTATCAATACAAATATATTAATATAAAATGAAAAACCGGGAGGTCGCCCGGTTCTTCGAAGATAGAATTTAGGTTAATTCTAGGGTAAATACGGTATGATTTACTAAAATATATCTGTTTTACAAGTAATAGATGACTATTTTGAACTACAGGTTGCGTCAGCTTGATAAAATAAATGTTAATTAATACATTTTAATTATACTTACTTGTTTATCAAATGGTTAAAAAAATGTTAAAATGTTAATAATTGAGTATCCATGGAAACATCCTTATTATAAAATAGTATTAATTTTGTAAACATATTTTTGTGAGACATGGAAGAAGATAAATATGGGTTTTCCTACGAGGAAGAGGTGAAGCATGCAGTACAGAAGTTTGAGAAAATGAAGAAAAATAATGAGAATTATTTTTTTGATGTTATTGAATTTGAGACAATTATCGATTATTATATTGAGAGTAATAACTCTATAAAAGCCTTTGAAGCGGCAATATTAGCCAGCGAACAGCATCCGAATTCAGTTTCCATTCAGTTAAGAAAAGCCAGAGTCCTCCTTGATAAAGGAAGAGCTGTTGAGGCTCTGAGGCTACTTAAGAAACTGGAAAGCATTGAACCCGGGAATCATGAAATATATATAGCGAAGGGCACAGCCTTTGGAATGCTTGGTGACATTCAGGGTGCAAAAAAAATGTTTGATTATTCTCTGACTCTCGATACTGAAGATGTTGAAAACATCCTTTTCGCAATAACCTCTGTCTTGCAAAACCTTAATTATTATGAGCATCTGATCCCATACATGGAGAAGCTCATTGATATGGAACCTGAATTCAAAGCTCATCTTTATGATATGGCTTATGCGTATGAGAAGATTGAGGATTATGAGAACAGTATCAAATACTATCTGAAATATCTTGATGAGGAACCATTTTCAGACAGCGCCTGGTATAATCTTGGGATAATTTATAATAAGCTTGAATCTTATGATAAAGCAATGGAAGCTTATGATTATGCGCTGGCTATAAATTCTCAGAATACTTTCGCCCTTTTTAATAAAGGAAATATTCTGAGCAACCTTGAAAGGTATTCCGATGCTATTCCTATATATCATGAATACCTTGAAAATGAGCCGGAAAGTTTTGAAGCTATGACTTATCTTGCCGAATGTTATGAAAAGATAGGAGAGGTTATCATGGCTCGCAAATATTATCAGGAAGCGATAGAACTTGCGCCTGAGTTTGCCGATCCATGGTTCGGACTCGGTGTTATAGCGCTTAATACCGGAAATACTGACGACAGTCTGATCTTTTTCAGGAAGGCTGTTCGTCTTGATGATGAAAATCCTGAAATCTGGTACTTGCTGGGAAAAGCACATTATTCCAAAGGGGAGAAAAAAGCAGCATTAAGATGTTTCAGAGAAGCGCTTAAACTCGATTCCTATTATGATGAAGTCTGGGCAGATCTAGGTACTATAATTCTGAAAGATGGTCTGGCATTGAAAGCCCTTCCATACCTTGAACGCGCTTACAAGGTTACCGGTGATGTACCTGGCATTAACTATCTGCTGGCATCATTTTATCTGCATTCCGGAAACACCGAAAAAGCTTGTCGCCATCTTTCACTGGCTTTAAATCTGGATAAAGAACTTTTTTCAGAGTTTGAGGATATTTTTCCACGGGAACTCTTTACAAGGAAGATTAAAAAGCTTCTCGAGAGCAATAATCTCATTTGACCTTATATATTAAATAACTAACATATGATGAAGCTGCTTCCGTTTATGCCAGAAAGGCCGCTAAAGCCAAGAGATTCAGGTATTACAATGGTGATGGATAAGGGACTTAGCATAAGGGAAGCAGAAGATTTTATGTCCGTTGGAAGTGAGTATACCGATTTTGTAAAACTTGGTTTCGGTA
Source organism: Bacteroidales bacterium (assembly GCA_003141525.1). Classification (GTDB taxonomy): domain Bacteria; phylum Bacteroidota; class Bacteroidia; order Bacteroidales; family VadinHA17; genus LD21. The sequence goes on along the minus strand of PLML01000087.1, from coordinate 11,169 downwards.
CTTCACTGATTACACCCGGATTTGAAAAGAAAATAGCCATTTATAAGAAAGCAGGTACTGTACCATACTTTGGAGGTACCCTTTTTGAAGCTTTTATTGTCAGAAATATGTTTAAAGAGTTCGTTGATTTTCTTGATAAAAACGAAATTGAACTGGTTGAAGTTTCTGACGGATCTTTCGATATTGAGCATAAAAGAAAACTGGAATACATAAACAAACTTGCAGAAAGAGGAACAGTGATTTCAGAAGTAGGTTCCAAGAAGAAATATGTTATCTATACTCCCGATGAATGGGTTGCTATGATGAAAGCCGAACTGAATGCCGGTTCTGTTAAGGTCATTGCTGAAGCCCGTGAATCAGGCACTACAGGAATTTATAATGAGGACGGTTCTGTTAATAATAAGATAATCTGTGGAATTGCCGATCATGTTAAACTGGAAAATGTCATATGGGAAGCTCCCTTAAAATCTCAACAGGCCTGGTTTATTAAAAATTTTGGAGCAAATGTAAACCTTGGAAATATTGCGCCGCACGAGATAATCCCACTTGAATCACTCCGGCTTGGACTTCGTGGAGACACCTTTTTTCAGTTTCTTCCAGAGGAATTGAAACAGTAAATAAAACCCTATTGCAGTTCGTTTAGTTAATCAAAAAATCCCCTGTAAATGAGAAAATTTGGTCTCATTGGATATCCTCTCGGACATTCATTCTCAAAAAAATATTTTTCTGAAAAGTTCATTCGTGAAAATATAAGTGATTGTCAGTATGAGAATTATCCTTTAATAAACATTGACCTTCTGGTTGAATTAATTTCCAATAATTCTGATATTTACGGATTAAATGTAACTATCCCATATAAATCAGCTGTAATAAAATACCTTGATTTTATTGATGAACAGGCCAAATCTATTGGGGCTGTCAATGTATTGAAATTTAATCGGAATGGAGATAAAGTAGTATCAAAAGGTTTTAATACCGATATTGATGGTTTCAGGAACTCTATTTTCCCATATCTCGGGGAAAAGATTAAAAATGCTCTGGTTCTTGGAACAGGAGGAGCTGCAAAAGCAGTATGTTATGTCCTTAGAAAGTTTGGCATTAATATAACTTCGGTGGACATAATCAAACTTGAAGGAGTTTTAAACTATTCTGAAATTACCGATAATATATTGATCAACAATCAGTTGATTATCAATACAACACCTTTGGGTATGTTTCCCGATATAGTCAGAAAACCCGATCTTAATTACGGTTGCCTCAATGGAGATCATATTCTTTTCGACCTTGTCTATAATCCGGAACTTACGTCTTTTTTGAAAGCGGGGAAAGAGCAAGGTTGTACTATAATAAGCGGAATTAAAATGCTTTATGGTCAGGCTGAAAAAACCTGGGAAATATGGAACAATGATAGTTTGTAAAAGGCAGGAAACAGTTGCGACCTTTCCCTGCCTTTTACAAATATTTTTTTAAAATTTCTGTTAATTGATAAATCTTGACTGGTTTGGACAAATAACCGTCACATCCGGCTTTCTCAGCTTCCAGCTTGTCAGAAGTCATCGCATATGCAGTTTGTGCAATGATCGGAAGTTCAGGTCTTTTATTTTTTATCAGTTTTGTAGCCTCATATCCATCCAGCAATGGCATTTTAATATCCATTAATACCAGGTTTATCGAAGGATCAGTTTTACAGAGATCAACAGCCTCCCTGCCATTTTTTGCCCATAAAACACGGATATTCATTCTTGTAAACAGAATTTTCATAAAATCAAAATTCGAGTCTTCATCCTCGGCAATCAATATTGTTTTGCCTGTATAGTCTTTTTGCATTGTCAATGGTTTATCCTCTGATTTAATCTCTTTTTGGTATCTATCTGGCAATACTGGAATGGTAAAATAGAACACTGATCCTACTGAGGGTTCAGATTCTACCCAAATTCTTCCACCGAGTATTTCAACAGTCTTTTTTGCAATTGACAAACCAATTCCTGTTCCCCCGAATTTTCGTGTATATGAATCATCAATTTGTCGGAATAGATTAAAAATAGCATCCTGATGCTTTTTGTCTATGCCGATCCCTGTATCCTTAACATAGAATTGAAACCAATTATTATATTCATCGGTGATTTCTTCAAAACCAAATTCAATATATCCTTTGTCGGTAAACTTAAGCGCATTCCTCAACAAATTCAGTAAAACCTGTTTTAATTTCCTGATATCTGTTACAAGATACTTTTGGTTTCCAACACCTTCTAAGTTAAGAATTAATTCGACATCGTTTTTTTTCACACTTAGTCTTTCATGATTGATGATTTCTTTGACTTCCTCTAATAAAGAAACTATATCAGTTTTTTCATAATTGATTTTGACTTGACCAGTTTCAATCATAGTTGTATCAAACAGATCCTCTACCAGGCTCAAAAGATGTTGTCCGCTTTTCAAAATAATCTCTGCATAGTAGGTGGAGGTATTCTGATCCTGACCTGAATCAATTATGAGACCGGAGAAACCAATAATGGCATTCAGCGGTGTTCTGAGTTCATGAGACATATTTGCCAGGAAAGCTGATTTAAGTTTGTCGCTCTCCTCTGCTTTTTCTTTTGCATCAATAAGTTCTTTCTGTGAACGTTTCTTCTCAGTGACATCGTTTGATACAGAAAGTATCCCTGGTGAACCATCGGGCAAACTGATCATAGTTTCATAGAGTTCTACAACACAAGAAGTTCCATCCTTTCGTATATTCTTAACTTCATGTATAATTGTATTACCCGACAAGATTCTTGAAATATTATTTTCTATTTCATTGCCCGTTTCCGGTGAAGTAAAAAGTCTTATACTCTTACTGATGATTTCTTCCCTTGCATAACCCAGGGTTTCACAAAATGAAGTATTAACCTCGATAATGGTACCTTTCTCATCAATAAGGATAATACCGACAGGTGATAATTCAAACATTACTCTGAACCGTTTTTCGCTCTCAATCAATGTTTTTTCAACCACCTTCCTTTTTTTCTCTTCCTGCAGGATGTTAGTTGCTTTTAAAGAGAGGTAAAAGTAAGTGCCCATTACAATAATGACCAGAGAAAAAAGAATCAGAAGACGGTTACGGAATGATGCCAGTGTTGCAAATACTTCGTTCTCAGGAGTAAAGATTAGAATTGTCCAGAACGTATTCCCAAGAGAAACCCTGAAATATGAGGCAAATGATTTTATAGGGCTTTTATGAACGGTAGAGGTATCTTTAATGTAACAAATAGTTGTACCTTTTTTTTCAATAAGTGTTTTATCAAAAAGATCCAGAACAGACTGGTTTCTATTATACGTTTCCTTTATAGATTTTCCGATACTACCGGGTATAGGGTCGAAGAGTTCAATTCCATTTTCACTGATCATCCATCCATAGCCGGTTTTTCCGGTTTTTATTGTTTCAATGAAACGTTGACCGAGTGCATCAATAGGTATCAGAATTCCCAAACTTCCCTTATATTCATTTCCTGAAATTATCGGGATATGATATGCAATTGCCCTACCTCCCTGAACCGCTGTAAATACGTCACTTACAGTTGGTTTACGGGTTTTAATAACAGTCTTTACATGCTTCTGATTTGAAATGTCCTGCCCGATAACAGATTGATTATAAGGAAAAGTAAACTTCAGGATTCCATTAGCATCTACCACCGAAATAGCCTCTATCTGATCAGAGTGGTTATTATAAAATGCTGTCAGCAACTCCCTGCCCTGATCGTTCAATTCAGAAATAAAACTAATTTTCGAGAGACCCGCCAGTTCACTCTGGTAGTAATTGAAAAAACTTTCTATACCCAGAGATGCCTGGTTGGCAAGTGCAAACTGCTGATAGTTAAATTCATTCAGAGTTTTATCCTTTACATGCTTATATGCTGAATAAAAAAGGTAAGCAAATATTGCGAGCAACGCTGGTACAAAAAGAAGCCTCTTTGATAGTTTCATTAAAAGTATCAGATGAAAATAAAGCTATTCTATTACTACGTTTTTGCAAAGATCTTAAAAAATTGTGAAGAATACTATTATTTTCAAGGGGTACAATGCGTGTGGAAGCCAAAAGGAGAAAGCGTCAAAACATAAATTATCCAGAATGGTGGGCTAAAACAGCAGGAGAGAAGACTCATAAGGTCAATCAGTTGTTGATTTCTTCACATTTTTTCTCCTCATCCAGTATCGGGGATCACATTCAGTACATTCCTGCTTCCAGTAACCTGGAGTGACAAATGTTCCTTCCCTGGTTTTTAATTGTCTTTCATAAATAGCAAAAACAGGATTAAATATAAGATCAGTTACACCAATTGTATATTTTAATTCTTCACCCGGAACCTCTGATGCTTCCTGCATCTCTTTTACTTCCAGGTTATTGAAACTTAAAAGATCGCTAAGGAAAGCACTGCGCTCCAGAATGGCACCGGTCTCAATAATTGTACAGCGAATGCCATCTATCTCTCCAATAATATGTCTTGCATTATTTATTGCCATGTCTTTTATTTTTATCTTTTAACCTTTTTTGCCCCCCAACCCCCCTAAAGGGGGGCTAATTCTAATTATATTTGATTAATCAGGTGTCTCTAAACATGTTTATTTAATCTACTTGATTTTTCTCCGTGTAACTCTGTGCTCACCTGCCTGCTCTGCCTACCGGCAGGCAGGTCTGTGTTTCTCCGTGACAGCTCTTGCATTCTTTTTTGATCATCTTTTCTTTGCGACCTTAGTTCTTAAATCTTTGCGATCTTTGCGGTTAAGAGATTCATTATTTTTATCTAAACTCCGAAACTTAAATTTCTTATTGCCTCAAATATAATGCTTGCAAAGCCTGTAATTACGATACCTGCCACACATATTCCTAATGCAAAACGGGTCGGAAAATCACTCCTGAATTTTTTGATAGGATTTTCGCTTTTGATAATGAACATTGCCTTTACAACAAGGAGGTAATAAAACAACGAAATAATAGTATTAAGAACGGCAATCAATACAAGCAGATAGTACCCTTTTTGAGCAGCTGCCGTGAACAGGAAGAATTTTCCGAAAAATCCTGCAACAGGCGGGATTCCAGCAAGAGAAAACAATGCCAGAGTCATTATAAGGCTGAGTTTAGGGTTTGTCTGATAAAGTCCATTATAGTCATCAATATTTTCTTTCCCGGTTGCGTTTGAAATAGCTGTAACAACACCGAAAGCTCCCAGATTTGAAAAAATATACACCAGAATATAATATATTACTGAAGCCATGCCAAGCTGATTTCCGCCAATAATGCCTAACAAAATATATCCCGCCTGAGATATGGATGAGAATGCAAGGAATCGTTTCAGATTCTGTTGACGTATTGCAAAAAGATTAGCTATTGTCATTGTAAGGATAGAAGTTACAAAAATCGTTTTCTGCCAGGTTGCAATTATAACAGGAAATACCGTGAAAAGGATAATTATCAGAATAAATACTGCTGCGCCTTTCGAGATAACTGAAAGATAGGAGGTTATGTTAACGGGTGAGCCTTCATATACATCGGCAGTCCAGAGATGGAAAGGAACGATTGATATTTTAAAAGCCATTCCGGCAAAAAAGAAGATGAAGCCTAGTATCTGAAGATTATTATTACCAAAAAGTTTAGTTACTTCAGTGAAGTACAAGGTTCCCGTGGTTCCATAAATCATTGATAATCCATACAAAAGGATACCTGAAGATAATGCAGATGACAAAATGAGTTTAATACCTGCTTCAGCAGATTTATTCCTGTAACGGTCGTATGCAGCAAGGGCTGCTATGGGTATTGTAGCCAATTCTATTCCGATATAGAAAATTAAAAAATGACCCGCAGAAATCATGAAATTCATTCCTACCACAGTGGAAATGAGCAATAGAAAATACTCACTTATTTTTTCTACATTTTCTTCTTTTTTGAGCCAGGTAACAGACTGAATGAATACCAGTAATACACCTATATTCAGGATATTCTTCATAAGAAGTCTGGCGCCAGATGAAATATACATACCTCCAAAGAGCGCCCCTGCTGGTGAAGGCAGGAAGCCAATTATCGTTACGACTCCGAAAAGGATTATTGAAAAAAGACTTATACTCTTCTTTTTCTCCGGATTCCAGAAGATCTCTGCAATCAGTACTGAAAGAGCTGCAGCAATCAGCAGCAGTTCATGACGCATTATTAAAAAAGTACCTGGGCTCATATTATAATTTTATCCAAAACATTTAAAAATATGGCGTTCAAAATGGATTAAGTGCTAGTATCTTTTCAATAATTGGATGAAGACTTGTTCCAATCATAGTTGAAAGCCAGAATGGTGCCAGACCAATTGCAGCCACAGATCCTATCAGCGTTATAGCTGAAATCTTTTCAAACCATTTTGCATCGGTCAAATGTTCAAAGTGCTCATTTGTCGTCGGACCGAGTAATAAAATTGCAACTACCCGCAGAATATAAACTGCTGTAATTACTATGGAGGAGACTGCCAGAATTGTTACGATCCGGTAAAAGAGCTCGGGATGCTGGAAGGCACCAACAAAAATTGTCATTTCAGCTACAAAGCCACTCAAACCTGGAAGTCCAAGCGAAGCCAGACCGGCAATCACGTAACAGACAGACAGGAATGGAATAACCTTCATCAATCCTCCCATTTCATTTATCATCCTGGTATGTGTACGTCCATAAAGCATGCCTATCAGAGCAAAGAACAGGGCTGTCATTAAACCGTGCGAAATCATCTGGATTATTGCTCCGTTCATGGCAGTCTGATTCATCATCAGTACAGCAAAAAGCACGAGACCACAATGACTAACTGAGGAGTAGGCATTGATATATTTAAGATCCTTCTGGGCTATTGCTCCGAATGCTCCGTAAATGACGCTGATTGAAGTAAGTATAATAAATATCCAGGACAATTCGTGTGCAGCTTCAGGCATAAGAAAAATAGCTACCCTGAATGCACCATAACCTCCGAGTTTCATAAGAACACCTGCATGCAGCATCGAAACGGCTGTAGGAGCGGAGGCATGTCCGTCGGGTGACCATGTATGAAAAGGGAATAATGCTCCCAGGACTCCAAATCCGACAAAGGTCAGAGGGAAAAATATTCTCTGGGCAGGCAAAGGAATGACCACTTTTGAGATCTCAAGAATGTTAAATGTGAGCTGGCTTCCGCCAGGAGAAGAATTAAAATATATTCCAAGCAATCCTACCAGAATAAGTGCTGATCCGCCCATAAGCATGAGTGTCAGTTTCATAGCTGAATACTCTTTTGGGCCGGTACCCCATATTCCTATTAACAGATACATTGGTATAACTGCAAGTTCGTAAAAAAGGAACATGGTAAAGAGATCGATCGAAATAAAAAATCCGAAGACCCCTGTAGCCAGGAGAATCAGGGAAACAAAAAATTCTTTTCGGAGAAACTCAACCTCCCATGAAGCAAAGATCCCTGCAAAAACGACCAGTGAGGTGAGTGTTATCATTGCAACAGATATCCCGTCGACGCCAACGGCATAATGAATGTTAAGACTTTTAAACCATAAATAATCTTTTACAAATAACATCTCATCGCTATTTCCTGCATGCCGCGCAGCAAGATACAGGAACACAAGGCTGGCAGCCATTAATAATTGAAGGCCCATACCAAAAGCCGATACCAGGCGAACCTGGTGTGCATCTTTTAAAAAGATTATAGCGGTAATTGTCAAGACCGGAATTACTATAAACAGAGATAAAATATCCATAATTAAAAGTCTTTTTCTATATTATCAGTTATTTCCACAGGTATATAAATAATATCGCCAGCATGATCGCCCCGGTTATAAAGACAAAAGCATATTTCTGTAACTGGCCCGATTGAAATGCTCTAATCCTGAAAGAGAAATTTTGAGTTACACTTGCAATAGTATTCATTGTGCCATCAACGATATGGCGATCGAACCACGCTACCGGGTCTGATATGTATCTGAAGATGATCTTTTTTGTGACAAACAGATACAGTTCATCAATATAAAACTTATTATAAGCCCATTTATAGCCATATTTAAATGTAGCGGCCAACCTGTCAGGTATAGCACTTTCCTTCCTGTACATTATATATGCAACTCCTATTCCGAGTAAGCCAATCAGTACCGAAGGTATTGCTATCATCAATTCAATTTCACTTTCCAGAATTTTGCCATCTGAAGTAACCAGTTTATTAAAAGGAATGATACCTGAGAATACCGATCCAACTGCCAGAATAATTAATGGCACAGTCATGGTTGCAGGAGCTTCTTGAGGAGTATGATGATATTGAGTATCTTTTCCCCAGAAAATGCTGAAGTAAAGCCTGAACATATAAAATGCAGTTAAACCTGCAACAGCATACTCAATTGCAAAAAGAAGTTTATTGCTGTGGAAGGCGGCAGCCAGGATTTCATCCTTGCTGAAAAAACCTGACAAAGGTGGAATCCCAGCTATAGTGAGGCATGCTATTAAAAAAGTAATATGAGTTACTGGCAGATATTTTCGAAGTCCGCCCATTTCAGTCATATAATTACTATGAACAGCATGTATTATTGCACCTGCGCCCAGGAAGAGCAATGCTTTAAACATTGCATGTGTAAAGAGATGGAACATAGATGCCATATATCCTAAACCCTCGTGCCCTCCATAACCTGCTACTCCCAGCGCAAGCATCATATATCCGATCTGCGACATAGTGGAATAGGCCAGAACCCTTTTAATGTCGGTTTGAGTACAGGCAATAACTGCTGCAAAGAGGGAAGTAAAAGCTCCTACCCAGGCAACTACATTCAGTGCAACCGGTGCAGATAAAGCATATATTGGAAACATCCTGGCAACAAGATAAACACCTGCGACAACCATTGTAGCGGCATGTATAAGAGCCGAAACAGGAGTCGGGCCCTCCATTGCATCAGGAAGCCAGATATGGAACGGGAACATCGCTGATTTACCGACACCTCCCATAAACACAAAGATCATCGACCATGTCATTACTGAAAGTCCAAGGAATACTATACCGCCACCCTGTGCAATTGCTGATCCTGCCGGATTCGTAAGTGTTATAAAATCAAATGTTTTGGTATTAAATGATAATATCAGAATTCCAATAAGAAATCCAAGATCCGCAAATCTTGTCACAATAAATGCTTTTTTTGAAGCTCTTACAGCTGAAGGTTTTTGATAATAGAATCCAATTAGTAAAAAAGATGATACGCCGACAAGTTCCCAGAAGATATACATCTGAAAAATATTTGTTGCCAGAACCAATCCAAGCATTGAGAAACTGAAAAGGGAGAGAAATGCAAAGAAGCGTTCAAAACCCTTTTCATCTTTCATATAACCAAGGCTGTAAATATGAACCATGAATGACACTGTACTTATAACAACCAGCATCATAACCGAAATTGGGTCAAGCAACACGCCCAAATCTATGTGGAGCTTATCGGTGAACTGGAGCCAGGTAAAATTCAAAGCCGTGATTTTCTGATAGGCTCCATCTACCTTTTCACTGGTAAAAAAATATTTGAAGGCTGTTATGTAGGATAGTACAGTAATTATACCCAATCCACCGGTTCCAAGTAAACCCGAGAGCTTAGGTTTAAGCTTATGTCCTGCCAGTCCCAGCAGTATAAACATTAAGAAAGGCAGCAGAGGAATCCAAATTGTATAACTGAAATTTATCATTTTAAATCTTCCTATTATTGTAACAATCAGAATTTCATTTCATTAACGTCTTCCACATTGATAGTAGTAAACCGCCTGTATATATTAATTATTATAGCAATTACAACCGCAGCCTCGGAAGCAGCAACAGCAATTATAAACAGGCTGAAAAACATACCTTCAAGCTTATGCGGATAGAGATAGCGGTTGAAAGCCAGGAAATTTATGTTTACTGAATTTAAAATCAATTCCACTGACATTAGTATTGTGATCAGATTCCGGCGTGTAAGGAAGCCGTAAATTCCCGTGAAAAACATTACTGTTGCCAGAATCAAAAAGTATTGTACAGGTATTCCTGAGTTCATATTATTCCTGATTTATTTTTGGTAATCCTATCGTTTTTGGAGCTCCTTTTTTTGCGACTACAATTGCTGCAACCATAGCTGCAAGAAGTAATACCGATATCACTTCAAATGGAAGCACATATCCGTCATAATCAACAGACAGAAGGCTTTTTCCTATTAACCTCATATTTACCTCTTTTGCTGCCTCATTAGTTGCAGAAAACCTGTAATCGAGAATTGTAATAATAGACAGGATAGCTCCGGTTATGGCTGCAATTGCAGAGAAAATGTTCTTCTTCCACCCTGAAGATTCGAACTTCTGACTTATATGACTTGTCAGGAGGATTGAAAAGATGATAAGAACAACAATACCGCCTGCGTAAAGAGTAAGCTGAACAGCAGCAAGAAACTGGTAATTCAGCATGAAATATAGCCCTGAAGTTGATACCAGGACAAACAGAAGATACACTGCAGCTCTCAGGATTTTGCGACTCGTGACTGTCAAAATTGAAAAGACAATAATCATTGCAGAAAAAAGAATAAACATAATCGAGGCCATCACTCAACTCCTTTCATTAATTGTGAACCTGGTTTATTTAAAGTTTTGATAAGAAGCGCCCTGTTAAAGACAGCATGTTCAAATTTCTGTGAGAAGGCCAGAGCATTTGAAGGACATGTCTTAACGCATAAAGCACAGAAAGTACACATACCTAACCTGTAGATGTGCTTGTCAATAGCCCGTTTTTTCTTTCCATCCTCAGAAATAATTGTCTTAGAGATTACTTCGATTGTACCATTAGGACAATTCAGTTCGCAAATACCGCAGCCAGTGCACTTATGTTCATTTTTTTCATTATGTGGCATCACTACCTCGCCTTTGAAACGTTCGAACATGACAAGATCTTTCCTGTTGCTCGGGTATTTTTGAGTCACTATTGTACTGGGTCTGAAAAAGTATGATCCTGTAACTTTCATACCTTTCAGCAGCGACCATACACCCAATATTATTTCCTTCAGATAATTTATTATACTTCTCATTCAGAGATATATATTTATAGTTGTTTACTATTAAAAATGCCAGCCCATGAGGACTATAAACGCCATAATCAATACATTAACCAGATTGATCGGCAATAAATATTTCCATTC